>DASQDR010000144.1:0-74208 GCA_035634055.1 Tepidisphaeraceae bacterium
TGGTGGACAGTGGCACGATCCGCCGGATCGCCCCCGCGCGGGCGAGGCTGGCCAGGCTCGCCAGGCCCGGAGTCATCGCGCCGGCAATGCCGGGCGCGCCCGCCTCCGGCGACATCGTCATGGCGCTGACCACCGCCCGCGCAGAGGCGCGCAGCTTCACGATCAGCATTCCCTCGTGGTACACCGCGCGCGTGGGCGGGCGGAAGACGGGCGCCCGCGGCACCGCGCCGCTTCGCCCCCGCGCCGCTCCCTCGGGCCGCGCCGCCGCCACGCGCGATGCGGGCGGCGGCGCCGGCAGCAGTCCGGCGTCGGGCGCGGGCGACCCCTCGGCGAAATGGGTCGCACCTTCCCCGTGCGGCAGGTAGTCAGCGTAGGGCAATACTCCTGTCAGTTCCTGTCCTTCGAACGTCGTGTTCGCCGTCGCTAGCGGATTTGCTTCGTAGACGATTTCCAGCGGATGGTCCGCCGGAAGGGCGAACGTTCCCCTGCTGCGGGCGTCTAGGGTCGTGGGACGCACGGTACGCGCTGCAAAGCTCATCGCTCGCTCCTTCCCCTAGGCTGCCTCGCGTCCGGCCGCGGCTGCAACGTTGGCGATTGCGGCGTGCGCGAAGCCTCTCGTGGATCAGCCGCCGGCGGACGACGTGCTTGGTTGTTCAAGCTTCAGCGCCTGCTCGCCCAGCACTTTTGCGGCGGCGCGAGTTGCGGTTTCGCCTTTGTCCTGCGTCCAGGTGGCGTCGTCCTGCTGCGATGTTTTGGCGACCGCCTCCGCCTGTAACACCGCCTCCAGGGCTCCTTGAATTACCCCCTGGACCTTGGCGCGCTGATCTTGCAGCTCCTGCACGCGCGCCTGCTGCGAGATCATGTTCAGCTCGGATCCGCCCCCGTCGCCGGTGCTGACCGGGACGCCGAACACCTCCACCGCCGCCGCGAACGCTTTGCGGTAGATCATGCCGTTGGCGACGATGAACTTCGTCGGGTCGAACGTTGACGACTTCAGCACCGGCATCGCCATGTTTTCAAGGTAGACCACCGAATCGAGGTTCCCCGGTCCGCCGCGCGAGCGGACGGAGTTCACGCGGTTCCAAAACATCGCCGCGTCCTTGCGGGTCAGCCGGGCGAGGGAGTCGCCGGCGGTGGTGATGACCTGAAACACTTCGTTGCTGATCGGGCCGACGTTGGCCCCGGACGTGATGCCGCCGAACGTGATCGCCACCCCATTGCGCGCGCTGATCCTGGTCTCCAGATCCGCGAACAGCGCGACAAGCTCCGGCGCCTTCGCTTCGTCGGCCCCGCCCGGGCGAACGGCAGGCGCGCCGCCGGGCTTGATGAAGGGCGACTCCAGCCGAGCGAGGACATTCTCGGCGTCCGCGTCGGCGTGCATCAGGTCTTGCGCCGTCAGATCGCTTCCGACGTGACGAAACGCGTTATCGATCCCGGCCGTTACCCTTTTCCGCTCCTGCTCCGGGAGAGTCGCCAGCAGCTCGCCCATCGACTGGAGAAGAAAGCGCAGGTGCTGCCGTGGGCCGGTCGCGCCGCCCTTGGCCTTGATCCGCTCGGCAAGCTGGCCCTGGATCCGCGGTCGATCGCCAGCTTCGACGAAGTCGGTCGCCCCCGCGAACAACTGCGCGTCGACCAGCGCCAGGTACGCGTCCGGTGGTCGCGCGGCCGCGACCCGTTCCAATGACTCCCGCAGCCGCGCGAGGGTGCGAGCAGCATGATGTAGCGGCTCCGAGACGTGCCCGCCTACCGGCAGATCATCGACGGCGGCCCGATACGCTTGCCACGCCGCCATCGCGTCCCGCCCTCGGGCCAGTTGTTGGTCGAAGTATTGCAGCAACTCTGGGATCGACTGCCGCCAGCCCTGGTAGCGCCCGATCATCTCGCGCAACTGTCCGGTGCTGCGCTCGACGTTCTCCATTACCGGCGCGAGCCTCGCCCGAATGGTCGCCAGCCGCGGTACGGACGGCTCCTTCACCGGATCGACCTTGAGGGGCGGGTGCGTCTCCATCGTGCGGCGGATCGCCAGCGGGCGGTCCAGCGCAAACTTGGCATCGGCCTCGGGGTACGCCTGGCGGTAACGTTCGGCGTCGAAGGTGTCCACAGTCACCTTGATCGTGGAGTGCGTCGCCAGTTGCGCGCCGACGCCGGTGGCTGAGAGCGCGCCGATGGCGACTGCCGCGCCGGTGCCGGCGTCGGTGGCGCAGCCGCATGGCGCGACGAGGAACACGAGCGCGCACGCCGCCGTCATCGCCTGCCGTCCAAGGTGGAAACGCATGTTTGTCGTCCTCTTCGCTGACCGCTTGCCTACTGCGCCTGCTTGAGGCGCGCCAGCTCCGCCCGGGCTTCTTCAAAGCCCTTGTCCAGGTCGTCCTTGTTGAACTCTTTGGTGGACCCCAGCGAGCGCGCGGCCGACTGAGCGGCGCTCAGCAACGCCTGGCGGACCTGCTTGGGCGTCAGCGGCGTGACTGCCGCGGGTGCGGCGGGTGCCGGTGCGGCGGGTGCGGGTGCAGGTGCAACAGGTGCCGGCGCAACGGGTGCGGGTGCAGGTGCGACGGGTATCGGTGCGGCGGGTGCGGGTGCGTCCGGTGCCGGTGCGGCGGGTGCGGGCACGGTCGGTGCGGGCACGGTCGGTGCGGGCACGGTCGTCGCGGGCACAGCGGGTGCCGGTGCGGCGGGTGCGGGTTGCGGCGTGATCGCGGCGGGCGTACCCGTGTCGGGTAGCGACTCGTTCAACACCGCCGCCTGCTCCTTGAATTCCGCCGAGGCGCTTTCCGCCGCTTTCGTGAGGTCGGCTAGCCGCTGTCGCTGTTGCTCGCTTGCCTGGAAAACGGTGGCGCCGGCGGCGGCGGCGATGAGCCGGGCGACACCCTTGCCGGTCTCGTCGCTCTCGGCGAACAGCCTGACCTGCTCCGCCATCGCATCGGCGTTGGCGCCGTAGAGGACGGTGAAACGTTCCTCGTCGTTCATCACCTCCCACTGCCCGCTCGCCGGGTTGTAGCGTAGCTGGTAGCTGCCCACGCTTCGGGCGGTGCTCGCGCCCTCCCCTGCGCCTCCTGCCGTTGCCGTCGGCGGGTCCGGCTTCTTCACCTCGCCGAAAAGGTCGTGCAGCGCGTTGGCGGGATAGAAGCCGGCCTGGAACTGGCTCCTGACGTTGACCGACTCGCCCTCCACGGTAACGCGGTAGAAGGTCACGCGCGGCTTCTCGTCGGGATCGTCGAGGTCCGCCGCCGCGAAGTAGTACCGCATGTTCGCCTTGGTTCCGCAGCCGCCGGCGGCGACGGCGAGCGTAAGGACCAGCGCCATCCACCCCGCGGGTAATGCGAACCCGCGCGCGTTCCGGGCATTCAGCGCGTCCGCCGTTCCCGCGGGATGGTGCGGGTGGAAACTCGCATCATCAGTTCGACGCGAGCTGCCGCACTTGGGGGACCCGTGCGGCCCGGGGAATGACGTGTGCTCCAGATGGTCCTCCCGAAAAAGGATCGTCGCGAGAGTTTCGGCCTGGGTTTCCGCGAAGGCAATTACCCTAAATAGGTGAGCTGTTAAGGCCTCGAACAGAGCGCGAAATGATCCCGACTTACGGGCCGACTGGCGACGTACGAAGCCTTGGCTGGACATCAGCTTTTCGTCCGCGAGAGCAGCACGGCGCGCCCGTCGAACGGCACCGGGTTCTCCCAAACCATCGCTGGCCCCATGTCAGCCGGCCGCGCGTTCGCGGGGAACTCGTGGGCCACCCGCCACGCCCCCGCGCCCGGCAGCGGAACCTCGATCCGCCCCGGCGGGTCGGCGAAGGTGTGGAGGACGACCAGTGCGGCGTCGCCGGTGCCGGTGGCGGTGGCGGTGGCGTGGCGGACGACCGCCTGCCAGCCCGTTGGATGCCGCCAGCTCGCGCCCGCCTGACCGTGGCGGCGGCTCGTGCCGTGCTTGATGATGGGAGCGGCTTGTCGGTAAAGGCGCTGCGCCGCCAGCACCAGTTGCCACTGCGCGTCGGAGAGCTGCGCGATGTCGCCGCTGAGGCACATTCGGCCGAGGAAGGTGGCCGCGAGGCTGTAGGCGAGCCGGCGGTCGCTGTCTGACGCGTGCAGCACGGCCCAGATCTGGCTCTGCCGCGGGAGCATCAGGCGGTGCAGGTTCGCCGCGATGAGCGGGATCTCGACCAGTTCGTGCGCGTCGGAGAAGGACGACATCGCCGTGCGCGCCAGCATCGACGGCTCGAGGCGGTGGCCGCCGGAGGAACAGTTCTCGATCACCAGGTCCGGCAGGCGCAGGCGGATGCGGTCGAAGAGCTGGTAGAGGGCGTTAACGTGCCGCCGCAACCCCTCGCCATGCGATTCGGCGCCGCCGTTCTCGCAGCCGATGCCAATCGTCTCGTTGTAGTCGACCTTGAGGTAGCCGAAGCCGCAGCGCTCGAGCAGGTCGATCACCTTCTTCGAGAGGTAATCGACGGCGAACGCGTCGTTCAGGTCCCAGAACCGCCGGCTGCGGACGGTGACGGGGATGTCGTCTCGGCGGAGGAGGTGATAGGCCAGCGAGAACGCCGCCGACGCATCGCCCACCGTTTCCATCTCGAACCACAGGCCGGGAATCATCCCGCGCTCGCGGATGGCGGCGGCGGTCGCCTCCAGGCCGTGCGGAAAGAGCTTGGCGCTGGGGTGCCAGTCGCCGTGGGCGTTGCCCCAGTCGCCGCGGTCGCCCTTGTACCAGCCGGCGTCGATGACGAGGTATCTCGTGTCCGTCCCCTTCAGACGATCGGCGACGGCGACGACCTTGTCGTGGCTCGGGTCGCCCCACGTGGTGCACCACTCGTTGAAGACGATCGGAAGGTCGCGCTCGACGGCCGGGTGCGCGTCGGCAGCGCGGTGCTGGACGGCCGTGAGGCGGTCGCACAGTTCGTCCAGGCCGCCGCGGACGCACGCGACGGTCGCAGGTGGCGTCTTCAGTGATTCCCCGGGCGCGAGCGTCTTGATCCAGTGGCCGAACTCGCGGTCGGCCAGCCCGCCGCTGATGCAGACGTCATCGTGCTGGCGGAAGACTTCCATCTGCCACGACCCCGCCCACGCCAGGTTCGCGCCCCAGCAGACGCCTGCGGCCACGTCCTCGACCGCCACGAACGGGAACCACCCGCGCACGGGCATGGACCCGATTTGCCCGAACCGCTCGCTGAACGCACCGGCGCCGCTCCAACTGCGCTCGAGGTGAAGCTCTTCAAGGGATCGCGTCTCCAGCCGCCCCTCCGCGCTCCAGACGGATCGGAAGCGGTGGACGCGCAGCCGCCCCGGCGCGTCGGCGGCGTCGAACGGCGTCAGGCCGCCGAGGGAGAAGCTGGTCAGCATCTCCAGTGTAACGGGGCGGTCGGACCTGTTGACGAAGGTCGTCGTCACCGCAGCGGCGGCGTCGCCGTCGTGCCACGCCAGTCGATGCTCGATCCGGCAGCCGTCAGCGGCGCGGAGCGTGGTGCATACCATCGTTCGATCGTCCTGGCGCGTCACGTCCTGCCGCTCGTGGCGGAAGCGATCGCTCGAAGGCGATGCACGCATGGTGCGACCCTGCGCGAAGGCGCCGGGGTAAGGGTCGCCGACGATCTTCACGTGTGCCAGCGGGTCGAGCACGATGGCCGGCGGGTCGCCCGCGTCGGGCATGGCGTCGATCTCCGGGAGCCCGCGCAGGCCTTGACGGCGAAGGGAAAGTTGTCCCGCCATCCCCGTCGGGTAGAGCAGCATCCCGACGCGGCCGGCGGCGTCGTCACGCTCGAAGCGGACGGTGGTATCGGCGATGTGGAAGGTGGAGAGGATCGTTCGTTGCACGGGCGGCCTGTGCGATAAGCTTTGAGTCGTGACGCACGTGCGTGACAACCCACGCCGGCGGATGTTCTACACCTCGCGGATCAGCACGACCGCCCACGAGGTGATCGCGTGGCGCAGCGCGAACATGCCGGCGGCGTCGGCGCGGTGAGCAGCTTGATCGGTCGCCATCGCGGCGCGCTTCAGCGCCTCCGCCTGCTCGCGCGACAGCGGTTCCGGCTCGCCCATCGCGCGCCACGTGGCCAGCGCGTTGCCGTGGTCGCGGTCGAGCGTCTCGACGATCACCGATGCGCCGGGGCGAAGGCCGGTCAGCTCGATGACGAGCGCTTCCGGCTTCCCCGCCGCGAGCGTGCGGTCGGCCACGTCGCGCGCGTCGAAGGAGGCGGGCGCCGCCTGCGGCACCTCCGGCGGGTAGTGGTACGCCAGCGCGGCCAGCTTGCGGGTCTTGCTGTCGCGCGTCACCACGCCGGCGGGCCCCTGGTGCAGCAGCTCGTCGCCAAGGGCGTTGAGGAACCGGTACGCGTGGAACGCGGGCTTGGCGATCCCCTGGTAGTTGATCATCCCGAACCCGCCGTGGAACGCGGTGTCGCCGGCGCCGCCTTCCTCGAACACGTCGGTGAACGTCCAGTAGCTGAGCGAGTCGACCAGGCCGATCGATTCCAGGTTTGCCTTCACCACGAACGTCGCCGCCTGGAGGTAGTCGTGCGTGTGGTCGCGCGGCGAGGGGCTGGAGCTCCACTCCGTCAGGTGGATCTCCGCGCGCGGGAACGCGCTGGCGTCGATCATCCGGCGGAGCAGGCCCAGGTCGCGCGCCGTCGCGCCCGCGCCGCGCGTGGATTTCACCGTCTCCCCGTGCGCGTCCAGCGCCCAGTCGGTCGGATACGGGTGGGTCGAGACGAAATCCACCGGCAGCCCTTCGCGGCGGCAGAAGGCGAGGAAGTCCGCCAGCCAGACCGGCTTCCAGTCCAGCGCGTCTAGGTCATCGGCCTCCAGCAGGACGCGGTGCTGCGACAGGTCCTCGGTCTCGCCGTCGAAGCGCGCGTCCGGAACGAAGTTGCTGGTGGCCGGCCCGCCGACGCGGAGCTGCGGGTCGACCGACTTCACCGCGCGCCCCGAGGCGCGGTACAGCTCGAAGTACTCGCTGCGCGTGCCGCGGAAGAACGGGTGGAGGTTCGGCTCGTTCCAGACCTCGAAGTACCAGCGCCGCACCTCCTCGATCCCGTAGCGATCGACGCAGTTGGCGACGAGCCGGCGGACGAGCTCCTCCCACTTCGCCAAGTCCGTCGGCGGCGAGCCGTGGCCCTTCCACCAGAAGACCGTTTCCTTCTCGCGCGCCATCGCGCCGGGGCAGAAGCCGAGCTCGACGAACGGACGGATGCCCGCGTCGAGCAGGCGGTCGAACAGCTCGTTGACGTACTGGAAGTTGTAGACCGCGCGGCCGGCCTCCTCGCGGTAGACGAACATGTCGTCGTGAAACAGCCCGTGGAAGCGGACGTAGCGGAACCCGCAGGCGCCGACGACCGTGCCAAGCTGCTCCTGCCACGCCGCGCGGAGCCCCTCGTTGGCCCGGCCCGCGCCGACGCAGGTGCTCCAGAAGTGCGCCAGCGGTCGGCCCGGCTGCTGCGCGTCGGCTTTGAGTTCAATGGGCATGGCGTCTCACTTGAGCTCGGGGCCGACGCTGATGGATTTTCCCTGCGCGAGCTCAACCTGGCGCTCGTGCTCGCCGTAGCGCAGGTTGCACGACGTGCCGGCGGCGCTGCGGACGGTCGCGGTGGCGAGCTTCCCATCGCTCCACGCAAGGTCCACCTCGAACCCGCCGCGCGCCCGCAGCCCGGTGACGCTGCCGGCGGGCCACGCCTTCGGGAGCGCCGGCAGCAGGCGGATCGAGCCGTCGTGGCTCTGCACCAGCATCTCGGCGACGGCCGCCGTGATGCCGAAGTTGCCGTCGATCTGCATCGGCGGGTGCAGGCCGAAGAGGTTCGGGCAGGTGTTGCGGTCCTCGAAGAGCCGGCGGAGCTGCCCGTGCGCCTTGTCCGCCTCGCCCAGCCGCGCCCATAGCGCGGTCCGCCAGGCGTAGGACCACTCGCGCACGTCGCCGCGGTCCCCGCGCGCCGCCAGCGACACCGCCGCCGCCTTGGCGTGATCCGGCGTTTGCCGCGCGCTGATCTGCCGACCGGGGAACACGCCGAACAGGTGCGACGTGTGGCGGTGGTCGTCGTCGGGCGTGTCGAACTTGGGGTTCTTCGGATCCTTCTTCTCGGTCATCCACTCCAGCAACTGGCCCCAGCTTCCGATGCCGGCGACGGCCAGCTTGTCGCGCATCGCGGCGACGCGGTCGCGGTACGCCTTGTCCGTCCCCAGCTCGTCGCACGCCCGCACGTAGTTGTCGAACAAATCCCAGACGATCTGCTGCGAGTAGGAGACGCCATCCTCGGTCGGCCCGTGCTCTGGCGACCACGCGTTCGGCACCACCAGCCGGCCGTCGGGCAGCGGCTTGAGGTGGTCGTCCCAAAACTCCACCGTTTCCTTCATCACCGGGTAGGCGACATCGCGCAGGTAGTTCTTGTCGCGCCCGAAGGCGTAGTGCTCCCACAGGTGCTGGCAGTACCACGCGTTGGCGGTCTTGTCCCACTTCCAGCCCAGGCCGCCGAAGATGTTGTGCGACGTGCGGATGGCGAACCCGCGCCGCGTCATGTCGCCGGCGGCAGTCCTGAAGTCGGGGGAAGCGGCGGTCGCCTTCCGCCAGAGCGGGAGCTGGCTGCGGATCAGGTCGAAGAACGGCGTGTGGCACTCGGCGAGGTTCGTCACCTCGGCCGGCCAGTAGTTCATCTGCACGTTGATGTTCGCGTGGTAATCGCAGTGCCACGGCGGGGAGTTGCTGTCGTTCCAGATGCCCTGGAGGTTGGCCGGGAGATCGCCGGGGCGCGATGACGAGATCAGCAGGTAGCGCCCGTACTGGAACAGCAGCGCTTCCAGTTCCGGATCACCGGTCGTCGCGGCGGCGGCCTTGCGGGCGGGCGTCAGCATCGCGCGCTGCTCGGGCGATGAAGCGCCCACGTCCAGCTTCACGCGGTGGAACATCGATTGGAAGTTGCGCACGTGCTCGCCGTGCAGCGATTCGTAGGACTTGCCGGCGGCGGCGGCGAGCTGCGCCTGCACGCGCCCATCGGGCGCTTCGCCGCGGAAGTTCTTCGCGGCGTCCATGACGTAACTGGTGCCGGCGGCGACGAGGATCATCACCTCGTCGCACCCCTTCAGGTCCACTCGGCCCGCGCCGGCGGCCGTCGAGCCGCCGCGCGCGACGACCGCCGCGCGAGCTGCGTACTTCAACCCGTTGCTCAGCGCGCCGCCAAAGGAGAGGCCCGAATTTTCCGCCTCGGTCGTTTCGCCGTGCGAGCCGCGCAGGGCGATCGAGCCGCTGATCGCGCCGGGCTTGGACGCGCTCCAGCGGACGACGAGCACCTGGCCCGGGGCGCTGACGAACACCTCGCGCAGGTGATCCACGCCGTTGCGGGTGAAGCGCGTCCGCGCGGTGGCGCTGTCGAGGTCCAGCTCGCGACTGTACGTCGGCTTGGCGCCGTCAACGGCTTCCCCGCCGCCGGCGCCCAGCGACACCTCGGCGAGCTGCAACATCGCGTCGCCGTGGTTCTGGTGGAACGTGAGGCGGTAGAACTTGAAGGTGGCGGGCGCTTCGAGCTTGAAGGTGCGGGCCTGACCGCGCTTCTCGAAGCGCGGCTGGTCTTTGCGCTTGTCGAGCGTCGTCCAGTCGTTCCCGTCGTTGGAGCCGGCCAGTTCCCATGCGCGTGGGTCGCGCTCCGGCTTGTCGTTGGCACTGGTCAGCTCGTACTGATCGACCGTGGCGCCGGCGCCCTCGGCGATGGCGGCCTGCCAGACGAGCGGCTTACCCTGGCGATCGACGCACCACTTGGTGCCGGCGTCGCCGTCGTTGCTGGCGGCGACGTCCTCCCTCGGGTTGCCCGCGCGCTGGCCGCTCGGGCTGGAGACGGCCGGCAGCGCGCCGTCCATGGTGATCAGCACGTCGCCGAGCACCTGGTAGGCGCCGAAGTCGTCCTTGTACTCGCCGCTGGCGTTATCGTTGCCGGTCCAGAGGCTGTCCTCATTCAGGACGATGCGCTCGCGCTCGACGCCGCCGAGCGGCATGGCGCCGAGCCGCCCGTTGCCCAGCGGCAGCGCCTCGTTCATCACCTTCTGCGCCGGCCGATCGTACGTGAGCACGAGCGGCCCGCGCTCCTGCGCGGGGGCGGGGGCTTGCAGCAGCGCGGAACAGAGCGCAGCGGCGAGACAGCAGCGGATCTTCATGGGGATGCCTCGTTCAGGGTTGCACCGACAAGTTTGCGTCCAGCCCGACCGCCGCGCCCGCCGCGAGCTTCAGCACGGCGGTCTTCTGCCCGTATCGCACGGTCGCGTTGCCGCCGGCGGCGGAGCGGACGGTCGCGCGGTGAAGTTGCCCGCCCTTCCACTCGATGTCCACCTCGACCCCGCCGCGCGCCCGCAGGCCCGTCACCTTCCCCGCGGGCCACGCCTTCGGCAAGGCGGGGAGCAGGCGAAGTTCGCCGTGGCGGCTTTGCAGCAGCATCTCGGTGATGCCGCTGGTGCCGCCGAAGTTCCCGTCGATCTGGAACGGCGGGTGGGCGTCGAACAGGTTGGGGTAGGTCTTCTTCGGCTCCAGCAGCAGGCGCAGGATCTGGTGGGCGTGGTCGCCGTCGTGCAGGTTTGCCCAGAGGTTCAGCCGCCAGCCGATGCCCCAGCCGGTCGCCTCGTCGCCGCGCGTTTCCAGCGTCTTGCGCGCCGCGGCCGCGAGCTTCGGGGTGGCGATCGGGTCGATCTGGTCACTGGGGAACAGCCCGTACAGGTGCGAGACGTGGCGGTGCTTGAGGTCGGGCGCTTCGGTGTCCCAGTCGTGCAACCATTCCTGCAACTGACCGGCCTTGCCAACCTGGTTGGGCGCGAGCTTATCGTGCATGTCGGCGAGCTGCTTGCGGAACGACTCGTCCTCCCCGAGCGCCGCGGACGCGGCGATGGTGTTGGTGAAGAGGTCGCGGATGATCTGCGTGTCCATCGTCGGCCCGGCGCAGATGGAGACGCCCTTGTGGTGCGCGTTCTCCGGCGAGAGCGACGGCGCGGTGACCATCCAGCCCAGCTCCGGGTGCTTCACCAGCGCGTCGAGGAAGAACTGGCTGGCGCCCTTGAGGACCGGGAAGATGCGCGCCAGCACCTTGGGGTCGCGGCTGTAGTCATAGTGGTCGAACAGGTGCTTGCAGAGCCATGCCCCGCCGGTGGGCCACATGCCATAGTAGGGGCCGTCGATCGGGCCTGTGGCGCGCCACAGGTCGGTGTTGTGGTGGGCGACCCACCCGCCCGCGCCGTACTGCACCCGCGCGGTGCGCGCGCCGGTCTCCGCCAGCTCGCCGACCATCTGGATCAGCGGCTCGACGCACTCCGCCAGGTTGGTGGATTCCGCCGGCCAATAGTTCATCTGCGTGTTGATGTTGATGGTGTACTTGCTCCCCCACGGCGGCTTGAGCGAGTCGTTCCAGATCCCCTGCAGATTGGCCGGCTGCGTGCCAGGACGGCTGGAGCAGATCAGCAGGTAGCGGCCGAACTGGTAGTAGAGCGCGGCCAGCGCGGGGTCATCGTTCCTGGCCGAGTGGCGCACGCGCTCGTCGGTCGGCAGGTTCATCGCCTGGGTGGCGCCAAGGTCGATGGAGACGCGGCGGAAGAGCCGGCGGTGCTCGGCAACGTGGTTGGCGAGCATCTGCTCGTACGGGACGCCCGCGGCCGCGGCGAGATGCTTCTCCGCCTGCTCCGGCGCGTTGCCGCTGACGTCGTGGTAGTTCTTGAAGCTCGTGGCGATGGCGACGTGCAGCGTGACGGCGTCGGCCTTCTCGATGCGCAGCGCCTCGCCCGCCGCCGTGACGGCGCCGCCCTCGCTATAGGCACGAAGGCGTGACTGGTAGGTCAGCTTGCCCGCGATGCCGTCGGCCTCGCCGTTCTTCGCGGTGAGGGCGAGCATGTTGCTCCCGTCAACCGTCACCTTCGGCTCCGGCATCGGCGTCTTGAACGATGCCGTGAACGAGATGCTGCCGGGGCGGTCGGCCGAGAGCCGGATGACGATCACCTGGTCCACCGGCGAGATGAAGTATTCGCGGGTGAAGCGAACGCCGTCGCGGGTGAAGCTCGTGCGCGCGGTGGCGCTGTCGAGGTCCAGCGTCCGGCGGTAGTCCGAAGCCTTGCCCGAGCCGTTGAACGCCAGCAGCAGGTCGCCGGCGGTCTGGTACGGCATCTGGTGGATCGGCTTGGCCATCATGCGCTTGCCGACGAGGTTTTGCGCCTCGGCATACTTGCCGGCGAAGATGAGCTTGCGGACCTCGGGCAGCGCTTCGAGCGATTCGGGATTGGCCGGTTCGTACGGGCCGCCGGCCCAGATCGTGTCCTCGTTGAGCTGGAGCCGCTCCTCCTCGACGCCGCCGAACACCATCGCCCCCAGCCGCCCGTTGCCCAGGGGCAGCGCCTCGACCCACTGCTTCGCCGGCTGGCGGTACCAGAGCGTGAGCGGGGAAAGCGCCTCTTCCGCCCGCCCAGCAGTGGAAGGCTCGGCGGCGGCGGCGGCGGCGGCGCCGGCGGGAGGCACGAGGAGCATGAGGATCAACGCCAACATTCGAATCATCATGTTCACCTTAGGGGCGCTGCCGTCATCGATCGCCCGCGGCTGGCGCGCCCGCGGTTGCCGCCGCGATCGGCGCGCCGGCGGTCGCCGGTTGCGCGGGTTGCGCGGGTTGCGCGGGCGCAAGTCCGGCGAGCACGGTGCCGATGTCGCTGCCCGCCGGCGCGGCCCTGCCGCGGGCGTAGAGGACGGCGCCGACCGCCGCGATCGTGCCACCGCAGAACGCCAGTCCGATTCGCCCGGTGCTGGAGTTGGGCACCGCCGTCATCAGCAGGATGAACCCGCCGTAGACCAGGCAGAGGATCGCCAGCACGCGGTACTGCTTCTCGTCGCTCTCGACCTCGTCGCCGTGCTCGCGCGCCATGTCGATCGGGGTGTGCATCTCGGTGAAGAAGGCATCGGCCGCCTCGCGCTCGCGCGGCGACTGCCGGCCGAGCAGCGCGGTGGCCATGAACCACGCCGTGCAGACCAACAGAAGCACGCCGGTGGTGACGGCAAGGTCCAGGTCCCGCATCTCGCCCGCGCTCAGCGCGTTGGCGCCGGTCCAGAGTTTCCCCAGCACCGGTTGAACGGAGAAGCGCAGCGCCAGAGAGGTGGCGAAGCCGACGGCGACGGTGCTCCAGAGCGACCAGAAGGGCGCCCGGCGGACGAAGAGCCCGAGGAACAGCGGGACCGCCTGCGGCAGCCCGAAGCTGGCGGCGGCCATCAGGATGAGGTTGAACAGCGAGACCGACTCGAAGCGCGTGAGGGTCAGCGCGATCAGGATCATCAGCGCGCCGCACCCCAGGCTCAGCCCGCGGCCGACCAGGATCTGCCTGCGATCGGACGCGCGCGGGTTGACCCAGCGGATGTAGAAGTTGCGCACCAGCACCGCCGCCGATCCGTTCACGCCGCCGCTGAGGTTATCCAGCGAGGCGCTGAAGATGGCGCAGATGAGCAGCCCGAGGAGCCCGGGCGGGAGCGTGGTCTGCGCCATGGCGACGTACGCGGCCTCGCTGGCGGTCTTGAGCGCGGGATACTCCGCCCGCAGGTCCGGGTGGACGATGACCGACCCGAGCGGCGGGATCATCCACATCGGGGTCATGACCACCATCGCCACCAGCGACATCAGCACCACGCGCCGCGCGTCGCGCCCGCTCTTGACGGTGATGAACTTGGCGGCGCCGGCGTTGATGGCGTTCATCTGCACGAACTGGTTGAGCAGCAGCGTGACCATGAACGCCGCCAGCACGCCCGGGCGGGCGAACTCGGTCCAGTTCCAGTGCTTGCTGGGGAGCTGCGCGAGCAGCCCGCCGAGCCCCCCGATCTTCGGGTGGGACAGCGTGGTGTAGACCATCACGATGGTGATGGTGATGAAGATAAGGCCCTGCACGAACTGGCTCGCGTTGACCGCCCACGCGCCCCCGACCACCGCCATCAGGACCACCGTCACGCCGACCGCCACGATCAGCAGCGTCACGGTATCCACGGGATAGCCCAAAAACGTGTGCGACATGCCGAACGCGCCCGACACGAACACCGCCAGCGTGTACAGGCCGATGCCGGAGTAGACGATGCTGATCGGGACGGGAATCCAGGTGAAGACCTGCTCGTTGACCGGGCCGAAGCGCTTGCGGATCGCCTCGACCGGCGTCACCACCCGCATCTGGCGGAACTTGTCGGCCAGGAAGTACTGGAAGCAGGTGGCGACGAAGTTGCAGGCGAACAGGACGAGGAAGAAGAAGCCGGTGTCGTACGCCTTGGCCGCCCCGCCGGTGAAGCTCCACGCGCTGAACCCGCCCATGATGACCGCGCAGCCCGCGACCCACCAGATCATCGCGCCGCCGGCGCGGAAGAAGTCGCTGGCGCTGGTGCTGAAGCTCTTGAACGCCGGCCCCATCGCCAGCAGGAAGAGCAGGTACGACCCGAGGATGACGTAGTCGACGGTGGTCATGAACGGTGCTTGCCCTGCCGCGCCCTGCCGCGCCGCCGGTCGGCGCTTGCCCGGCGGACGAGGGTCCACGGCGGGTCAACCCGTGGCGACGCGCCGTGACATAGCTCGGCTGCTTCGGAGGAAGCCCGGGTGCCCGCTTCGCGCCGCGCCGCCCACCGCGTGGCGAGGGAGGCGAGGCGGAAGGCCCGGCTTACAAACTTTTAACCGGGACGACGCCGCAGCGTCGAACACCGTTTGCGTTATTAACGAATCGTTTTGCGACAGTGCCCGATGTGGTGTGGTCGGACCTTGGGGATGGGCGGGGGTCTGCTCGGCTCAAGGCTGGTTGGACGGGCGAGACAGGGCGCGCGTCACTCTCTCGATGGCCGGCAGGCTGACGACGCGGATGCCTGCCCACGAGTGCAGCGTCGCCGACTCGTCGCACGGCGTCTCTCCCCCTGGTTCACCAGCACCACCTTTGCCCCGGCGCGGGTGACGGCAGCAACGCCGCCCGGTCGACCATGAGCGAGGAGCCCAGCACCCGCAGCTGCCGGTGGACCGCTCCGGCGGCATCACTCCGGCGCGGGCTCGCCAGTCGGCTTCATGATGATCGCGCCCATGGGCGGCAGCGTGAGCGTCAGCGATCGCGGCCAGGCGTGGTACGGCAGCGGCGAGGCGCCGATGTCGCCGAGGTTCCCCTGCCCGCTGCCCCAGTAGACCTTGGCGTCGCTGTTGAGCACCTCGCGCCACGTGCCGCCCACCGGCACGCCGACGCGGTAGTTGTAGCGCGGCACCGGCGTGTGGTTCATCGCCACCATCAGCACGTCGTCCTTGCGCCGCCCGCGGCGGAGGAACGTGGTCACGCTCTGCTCGCTGTCGTTGGCGTCGACCCACTCGAAGCCGAAGGGCTCGCAGTCCCCCTCGTGCATCGCCGGCTCGTTGCGATAGAGGCGGTTAAGGTCATCCACCAATTGCTGCACGCCCTTGTGCGATTCCCACCAGAGCAGGTTCCAATCGAGGCTGGAATCGTGGTTCCACTCCGCCCACTGCCCGAACTCGCCGCCCATGAACAGCAGCTTTTTCCCCGGCTGCACCCACTGGTTGACCAGCAGCAGGCGGAGGTTGGCGAAGCGCTGCCACGTGTCGCCCGGCATGCGCCCGAGGAGCGAACCCTTGAGGTGCACCACCTCGTCGTGCGAGAGCGGCAGCACGTAGTTCTCGGCGTACTGGTACATGCTGCGGAAGGTGAGCAGGTTCTGGTGGTACTTGCGGTGGACCGGGTCGTCCTTGAAGTAGCGCAGCGTGTCGTTCATCCACCCCATGTCCCACTTGTAGCCGAACCCCAGCCCGCCGATGTGCGCCGGGCGCGAGACCATCGGCCAGGAGGTGGATTCCTCGGCGATGGTGGTGGTGCCGGGGAACTGCCCGTACACCTCGCTGTTGAGCTGGCGGAGGAAGTTGATCGCCTCGATGTTCTCCTTGCCGCCGTACTCGTTTGGGATCCACTCGCCGTCCTTGCGGCCGTAGTCGAGGTAGAGCATCGACGCGACGGCGTCCACGCGCAGGCCGTCGGCGTGGTACTTGTCCATCCAGAAGATCGCGCTGGAGAGCAGGAACGCACGCACCTCGTTTCGCCCGTAGTTAAAGATCGCGCTCTTCCAGTCGGGGTGGAACCCCTTGCGCGGGTCGGCGTGCTCGTAGAGGTGGGTGCCGTCGAAGTACTTCAGCCCGTGCTCATCCTCCGGGAAGTGCGACGGGACCCAGTCCAGCAGCACGCCGATGCCCGCCTGGTGGAGCTGGTCGATCAGGAACATCAGGTCCTGCGGGGTCCCGAAGCGGCTGGTGGGGGCGAAGTAGCCGGTGGTCTGGTAGCCCCACGACCCGTAGAACGGGTGCTCCATCATCGGCAGGAACTCCACGTGCGTGAACCCGCGGTGCGTCAGGTACTCCACCAGCCGCGGCGCCATCTCGCGGTAGGTGAGCGAGCGGTTCTCCTCCTCCGGGACGCGCATCCACGAGCCGAGGTGCATCTCGTAGATGCTCATCGGCTGGTCCAGCTTCTGCCGCTGCGCGCGGGAGGCCATCCAGTCGGCGTCGGCCCAGGTGTAGTCGAGCTTGCGGACGATCGACTCCTGTCGCGGCGGCGTGCCGTGCATGAAGCCGAAGGGATCGACCTTGTCGACGGTGTAGCCCATGTGCCGCGAGGCGACGTGGAACTTGTAGTGCGAGCCGTCGCGCGCCTCCGGGATGATCCCCTCCCAGATGCCGGACGACCCGCGCGCGCGCAGCGGGTGGCGACCCTTGTCCCAGTCGTTGAAGTCTCCCACGACCGAGATGTACTGCGCGTTGGGCGCCCAGACGGCGAAGTGGACGCCGCCGGCGGGCAGCACGTGGGCGCCCAGCTTGTCGTACAGGCGGCTGTGGGTCCCCTCGTTGAAGAGGTAGAGGTCGTGGTCGCCCAGGAGCGACGCGGGCTGCTGCCCCGCCGCCGCCGCCGCCGCCGCCGCCGTGGAGGCGCGGGCGGTGGCGGAGGCGGCGTTGGTCTGCGGGTGATCGATGGTCCGGCTCATTGGCCTCGCTCCTTACGTCCGTGCACGTCGTTCAGTGAGGGGGACACGTCCGCCGACGACGCCACCTCGGCCGCCGCCGCGACGCCGGTGACCGCCGGCGACGCGCCGCCGGGATCGCCGAGGATCGCCAGCACCGCGCGCAGCGGGATGTCCACCCAGTCGGGGCGCGAGTTCAGCTCGTAGCGGACCTCGTACAGCGCCTTTTCCAGCACCCACGAGCGCAGCACCAGCTCGGCGTCGGCGACGTCGGGCGGGACCAGGTCCTGCCGCAGCTCGCCCAGCCGCGCGGTGTACGCCCGCACGAACTCGCGCCCGAGCCACGCGCCCCAGATGCGGGCCCCGCGCAGCTCGCGCTCACGGGCGGCGTCGGTGTCGGGCGGGAGCAGCTCCCAGTGGCGGCGCAGGGCGGTCCAGGCGGCGTAGTCGAAGCTGCGGACCATGCCGGCGACATCGCGCATCGGCGACCGCTTCAGCCGGCGCTCGCCGACCGATCGCAGCGGCTCGCCCTCGAAATCGATGATCACGAAATCCTTCCCCGTCCACAGCACCTGCCCGAGGTGGTAGTCGCCGTGGATGCGCGTGCGCGGGGCGCGGATCTGGCGGCTGGTCAGCTCGCGGAAGAGCCGGAGGATGTCCGCCTCACGCCCCAGCAGCGACCGCGCCAACTCCGCCGCCTCGCCGGACAGCGTGCCGACCCGTGCCGTCAGCGCCTGCATCGCTGAGCGCGTGGTGTTGCGCATCGATTGGAGCAGCGAGCGCTGGTACACGAGGCTGTAGGGCTCCGGCGTGAAGGCGGGGTTTCCGCCGCGATCCTCGCCGAGCGCGGCGTGCATCTCGGCGCTGCGCCGGCCGAGCAGGCGGGCGAGCTCCAACGTTTCGGCGATGACGGCGGCGACGTCGGACGGCGGGCCCTGCCCGCCGCCGGCGCAACCCGGGTCGCCCGGCAGGCACAGCCCCGCCGCCTGCTCCGGCGTCAGCGCGTCCAGCCCCTCGAAGTAGCGCTGCGCGTGGTCCAGGAAGGTGCCCCAGGCGTCGCCTTCGTTGGCGACGTAGGTCAGCACGACCGCGAGCGTGCGGCGGCTGCCGCGGCCGGCGGTGATCTCGATCGCGCCCGCCAGCGGCGCGGTGCCGGTGAAGCCGACGCCCGTCAGGTGCTCGCCCAGTTCCAGTTCGGGGTTCGCCTCCTCATCGAGCCGGCGGTAGAGCTTGAGGATCAGTTGTTCGCCGAAGACCACGTTGCTGTTGCTCTGCTCGCGATCGGGGAGCTTCGCCTGGAGCGACGCGAGGTCCGGCGGCGTCGAGCCGTCACCCGCGCGGGCGATGCGGCGGCCGACCAGGCGGCACTGCGCGCCGGCGACCTCGCCGTCGCGCATCGCCAGTTGCAGCAGCCGGCGGGCGAACTCGACGTCCGCCATGCCGTCGCGAACGACCCAGCGTCCGCCGTCGGCGTCGGTCACCAGCATCAGGACGCCCACGTCCCCCGCCGCCGCGTCCCCCGCCGTCGCCGACAGCGGCAGCGCGTAGGTTTCCGGCTCGCCATCGGTGAACTCAACGTCGACCAGGAAGAGCATCTGCTGCGACGGCGGCGCTTCGGCGGCGGGCGCGCCCGTCGCAAGCGCACCGGTCGCAAGTGCGCCAGTCGCGGGCGCGCCGGTCGGGGAGCCGGCGTCGTCAAGCCGCAGGCGCTCGCTCACGTGCACGCCGCGGATGGTGCGCGCCTTGGAGACGAACCACCGCCGCGCCGGCAGCAAGCGCGGGAGCCGGCCGATGAGGGCGCGCTCGAACTCCGGCGACGCCAGCAGCGTCTCGCCGGGGGCGCGGACGCTCACCTCCGGCGCCTCGCCCGCCCCGCCGCCCGCGGGCGTCGCCGGCTCCAATAGGAACCAGTAGAACCCGTGCGGCCCGACCGCCAGGGTGCAGCGGCCGTCCTCGCCGATCGTGGGGAAGCGGACGTTGCCGAACATCTCGACCGGCGTGCAGCCGGCGCAGTCGGAGAGGTCCAGTTCGATCGGCTGCGCGAAGCGCGAGAGGTTGGCGACGACCAGCACCTGCTCGCTGTCGTCGCGGCGGACGAAGACCAGCACCTTGTTGTTGGCCGGCGTCAGGAAGCGGATGTCGCCGCGGCCAAACACCGGGTGGTGCTTGCGCAGCGCGATCAGCCGCCGCATCCACCACAGCAGCGACGACGGGTTGGCCATCTGCGCTTCGACGTTGATCGACTCGTAGTGGTACTCGGGGTCGATGATCGTGGGCAGGAACAGGCGCTGCGGGTTGGCGCGGCTGAAGCCGGCGTTGCGATCGGCGCTCCACTGCATCGGCGTGCGCACGCCGTTGCGGTCGCCGAGGAAGATGTTGTCACCCATGGCGATCTCATCGCCGTAGTAGATGATCGGCGAGCCGGGCATGGAGAACAGCAGCGCGTTCATCAGCTCGATCTTGCGACGGCTGTTGTTGAGCAGCGGGGCGAGGCGGCGGCGGATGCCCATGTTGATCCGCGCCGCCGGGTCGCTGGCGTAGACCCGCCACATGTAGTCGCGCTCCTCGTCGGTGACCATTTCCAGCGTCAGCTCGTCGTGGTTGCGCAGGAACATCGCCCACTGGGCGTTGGGCGGGAGCGGCGGGGTCTGCTCGAGGATGTCAATGATCGGGAAGCGGTCCTCCATCCGTAGCGACATGAACAGCCGCGGCATCAGCGGGAAGTGGAAGTTCATGTGGCACTCGTCGCCGCGCTCGCCGAAATAGGCGATCGCGTCCTCGGGCCACTGGTTGGCCTCGGCGAGCAGCATCCGCCCGGGCCAGTTCTCGTCCACGTGCCGCCGCATTTTCTTGAGGAAGTCGTGGGTCTCCGGGAGATTTTCGCAGCTCGTTCCCTCGCGCTCGTAGAGGTACGGCACGGCGTCGAGCCGCACGCCGTCCACGCCGGCCGCCATCCAGAAGTCGCAGACCTTCAGCACCGCCTCGTGCACCGCCGGGTTGTCGAAGTTCAGGTCCGGCTGATGGTGGAAGAAGCGGTGCCAGTAGTACTGCCCGGCCTTGTGGTCGAAGGTCCAGTTGCTGGGCTCGAAGTCCTTGAAGATGATCCGCACGCCCGCGTACTTCTCCGGCGTGTCGCTCCAGACGTAGAAGTCGCGCTCCGGGCTTCCCTTGGGGGCCCGGCGGGCGCGCTGGAACCAGGCGTGCTGGTCGGAGGTGTGGTTGATCACCAGCTCGGTGATGACGCGGATCTGCCGGCGGTGCGCCTCGTCGATGAACCGCCGAACGTCCTCAATCGTGCCGTACGAGGGGTTGACGCTGGTGTAGTCGCCGATGTCGTACCCGTCGTCCTTCAGCGGCGAGGGGTAGAACGGCAGCAGCCAGACAGCGGTGACGCCCAGCTCTTCCAGGTAGTCCAGCTTGGAGAGCGCGCCCTTGAAGTCGCCGATGCCGTCGCCGTTGCTGTCGCTGAACGAGCGGACGTGCATCTGGTAGATGACGGCGTTGCGGTACCACAGCGGCTCGACCGGCATGGCGTTGGTCGCACCCGCCGCGGCGCCGGTGGCCGGGGATGTTCTCCGAATGGTGGTCGTCGCAGCCGTCGTCACGCCGGGTCGCCCTCCAGAAGCAGTTCACACGAAGTATTCAAAGTCCGCCTCGGTCCGCGCCCAGCGGCGGATGGCGAACACGTGGGCGGGCAGCGAGCCCGGGTCCAGCCCGACCGTTGCCCGGCTCCCCTGCCAGCGGTACCTCGCCTCGGTGAGCAGATCGTGTACCTGAAACTGCTGGTCGTGCTTCACGCCCAGCGCTTCGAGGTCAAGGTCGATGTTCGCCCACTGCATGTGGTACGGGTCGGTGTTGGCGCAGACGAGGATGACGTTGTTCCCCGCCGACTTGCTGAAGCAGACCACCGACCCGTTGTCGGTGTTGTGGAACTTCAGCCCGCGGTCGTGCTGAAGCGCCGGGTTCGCCCGGCGGATGCGGTTGAGCCGGCCGAGCAGGTCCGCAAGCGAGTTGGGGTGGTTCAGGTCCCACTGGCGGACCTGGTACTTCTCGCTGTCGAGGTACTCCTCGCTCCCGGGCTTGACCGGGCGGCCGTCCAGCAGCTCGAAGGCGGGGCCGTAGATGCCGTAGTTGGCGCACAGCGTCGCCGCCAGCACCGCCCGCACGATGTACGCCGAGCGCGCATCGGTCTGGAGGTACTCGTTAAGGATGTCCGGCGTGTTGGGCCAGGCGTTGGGGCGGAAGAAGTCGGCGACCGGCGAGGTCGTCAGCTCCTCGTAATACTGCCGGATGCTCCACGGGTCGTTCCGCCAGGCAAAGTACGTGTACGACTGCGTGAACCCGAGCTTCGCCAGCCGGTACATCACCTTCGGGCGGGTGAACGCCTCGGCCAGGAACAGCACGTTGGGGTCGCGTCGCCTGATCTCGGCAATGAGCCATTCCCAGAACGGGAACGGCTTGGTGTGCGGGTTATCGACGCGGAAGATGCGCACGCCGCGGTCCACCCAGAAGAGCATCACCCGCAGCAGCTCGTTCCACAGCCCCTGCCAGTCCTTGCACTCGAAGTCGAACGGGTAGATGTCCTGGTACTTCTTCGGCGGGTTCTCGGCATATTGGATGGTGCCGTCGGGGCGGTGGCGGAACCAGTCGGGGTGCTCGCGGACGTAGGGGTGGTCCGGCGAACACTGGAAGGCGATGTCCATCGCCAGCTCGATCCCCCGCGCGTTGGCGGCGCGGACGAGGGAATCGAAATCGTCGAAGGTCCCCAGGTCCGGGTGGATCGCGTCGTGCCCGCCCTCGGGCCCGCCGATCGCCCAAGGGCTGCCGACGTCGCCCGGCTCGGCCACCGGTGAGTTGTTCCGTCCCTTGCGGTACGCGCGGCCGATCGGGTGGATCGGCGGCAGGTAGAGCACGTCGAAGTTCATCCGCGCCACATAGTCCAGCCGCGCCTCCACGTCGCGCAGCGTGCCGTGCCGCCCTGGCTCGGTCGAGGCGGATCGGGGGAACAGCTCGTACCACGTGCTGAACCGCGCCCGGGTGCGATCGACCCACATGCGGACCGGCTCGGGCCACTCGGTCATGAACCGGCGCGGCGCGTGGCGGCGCATCAGCGCCTCCAGCGCGGTCCCCAGCGCGACCTCGGTCGCCTCGGCTCGCGCGTCGGAGCGCAGGAACGTGGCGAACCCGCCGAGCGAGCGGGCGACCTCGCCGTCGCAGGCGTCGGCCGCCTCCTCCACGATCTGCGCGCCGATCTGGAGATCGACCGCCACGTTCTGCCCCGCCGCCACGCGCTTCTGCAGGTCGTAGCGCCAGGTGGCGAAGCGATCGACCCACGCGGCCACCGTGAACTCGTGCCAGCCGACGGCGTGGACCTCGAACTCGCCGAGCCAGCGGTCGTTAACCCCCGGCGACATATCCACCTCGCGCCACTCGCCGCCTCCGCCGGTCTCATCGAGCGGGCGGTGGCGCAGCGCGACGCTGATCTTGTCGTGCCCGTCGGTGAAGGCGTCCGCCTCCACCCGCACAATCTCGCCGACCGAGCTCTTGGCCGGGAAGCGCCCGGCGTCCACGTGCGGGACGACGTTCTCGATCACGACCCGCGCCCGCCCGTGCTGCGGCTGCGATCCCTGCCCGTGCGGACGCGCGGCCTGTTGGTCGGACAATTTGGTTCGCTCGGCAGCGAAAGTGGCTGGCCCGTTCATAGGGCGGCAGTATAGGGGGCGCTATATGGATGCCGCATCGGGAGAAAACAGGTATTTCGCTCGCCGCGGCACAGCCCGTTTCAGCGGTCGTGCCGCAGGTTTGGCGCGGGTCGCGGCGGGTTTGCCGCGCTCGGTGCGATCCCGCCCGCACGCGGACCAGCTCGTTATTCGATCACGTAGACGTGCGACGTCTGGTTCGGCACCACGCAATCGAAGCCGTCGGCGATCAGCCGCGCGCGCGGAAGGTCGGCGACCGCGATGTCCGCCCGGCCGCGACGGTCGAGGCAGAGGCGAATCGAGACCTGCTCGCCCAGCCCCGCCACCGCGGCCAGCTCCGCCGGGATGCGCACCGGGCTGGCTGTCTCGCCGCCAGGGTTGAAGTTCGTCACCACCAGCACGATCCGCCCGCCGCCGTCAGCGAAGCGCGCGAACGTGTAGAGGTGCGGCGAGCAATCGTCGTAAAGCTCCGGGCGATTGAAATACTTGAGGCCCCAGTAGCCATCGGCGCGCACGGCCGGGTCCTGGCAGAGCTCGAGTAGCGCGGCGTAGAAGGTGCGCAGCGCCTTCTGCTCTGCCGAGAGCAGCCCGCCGTCGTAGGCGTGGCCGTTCACCCACTTGGCGAACTCCGGCATCGACCAGTAGTCGAACAAGGTGGTGCGCCCGTTGTCGCCCGCGTAGCCCGCCGCCCCGATCGCCGGCTCGCCGACCTCCTGCCCGTTGAGCAGCAGCACCGGCCCGGGGCCGCAGAGGAACTGGAGCGGCGCGAGCTGGTACCCGGCCGCGGCGGAGCCGAAGCCGGAATCGCCGGGGCCGCCCGTCAGCACGACCGGCGAGGCGATCCGCCGCTCGTCATGATTTTCGAGATACATTACCGCCTGCCGCCGACCCTCGGCCGAGAGCAGCACGGTCGCCTCGTGGTACTGGTCCTGCCCGCCGGTCCCCTGGTAGATGCCCTTGAGGTGGTTGTAGGAGTGGTGGTGGTAGACGGCGTCGAAGCCGGCCTCGGTGAGCTGCCGCGAATCGGTCACCGGATCGCCGCTGCCGGCCCACGGGTAGGCCTCGGCGAAGAAGTAGACTGACGGCTGCCGCTGCCGCGCCCGCCCGATCAGAAACGCCCAAGCCTCGGCTGGCACGTAGTGGGCGAAGTCGCAGCGGAAGCCGTCCACGCCGCGCCCCTGCCAGTAGGCGAGCACCTCGTCCATCAAGTCCCACGTGCGCGGCCGCGGCGCGTAGTGGGCGGAGCCGTCAACGAAGTTGAAGCCGTAGTTCAGCTTGACCGTTTCGTACCAGGCGAGCAGCCCCGGGGCGGGCGAGGTGGCGTTGTCGCCGGTCGCCTTCGGAGGCCGGCCCGGGCCCCCGTCCTCGCGCGGGTAGAACCCGCCGTTGAACGTCACGCCCGGCGGGTTCCAATGCGCGGGCTTCTCCAGCTTCAACTTCTGTCCCGGCGGCTCGACCAGATAGAAAAAGTGGTTGTCGCGCTTGAAGAAGGCGCTGGTGTCGTCGCCGCGGCCGAAGTTGGATTCCGGCCGGACCACCGACTCGTACCCGCGCGCCACGTGGTTGGGCACAAAGTCGATCAGCGCCTTCATGCCGGCGTCATGCACGCGGCGGACCATCGCCTCGAACTCGCCGAGCCGGTTGACCGGCACCCGCGCGTAGTCCGGCGAGACGTCGAAGCAGTCGCGGACGGCGTAGAACGAGCCGGCGATGCCCTTGACCACGTCCGGCGCGTCGGGCGGCAGGCCGATGGAGGAGTAATCCGTCAGCGTCGCCTGCCGCAGGCAGCCGGTGAGCCAGACGTGCGTCGCCCCCAGCCGCCGCAGCTCGCCCAGCGCCGGCGCGCTGACGTCCTCGAACCGCCCGCACCCGTTCACGTCGATCGAGCCGTCGCGCCGGTTGGTCGCGTTGACGTTCCCGAAGTACCGCACGACCAACTGGTAGATGACCGGTTTCATGGGATGGATCGCGAAGCACGCTGCCTGGCCTGGAACCGCGGACACGGGAGCCGTGCGAGGTCAGCGTCGCCCGCGGCGGCGGACATCATTGGCATGACGGCCCGCGACACAAGCCCGCCGCTCTGCCTGCGCTCATCACTGTGGGTCTCGATTGTCGCCGATAAGCAGTGCGGGCGACCGCCGCCTGATGCGCCGGGTAGATACACAGAATTTATTTAGCGACGACCCCTCCTATGGCGTTGAAATTGCGTTCCCGTAACGACACAACGTTCCTCCAGCAGAACCGCGGTAGCAGCGCTTCGTAATACTGCTCACTGGATTTGCCACCATGAGGATCACCCGCACGCCAACAACCTCAACCGTAAGCAGACAGCCCACACGGTCCCGCTCGCTCGTGGAAGCGCTTGAGTCACGCCGCCTCTTTGCCGGCGGTGGTGGGACTGACGTGGGGACGGGTCTCACCGCAACCTACTTCGACACCGTTCAGTTCAGCGGCCCGTCGGTCACGCGCGTTGACCCGCAGGTCGATTTCGATTGGCAGTCCGCCGCCCCTGTCGCGGGGATCAAGCCCGGCACCTATTCCGCCCGCTGGACCGGCACGATCGAGCCGCGCTTCTCCGAGACCTACACCTTCCACACCACCGGCAATGACGGCGTCCGCCTCTGGGTGAACGGGCGGCAACTGGTGGACGACTGGCGCAAGCACGCCGCCACCACCAACACCGGCACCATCACGCTCCACGCCGGCGAGCGCTACGACATCGTGATGGAGTACTTCCAGGACAGCGGCACGGCGTCAGCGAAGCTGGAGTGGTCCAGCCGCAGCCAGCCGCGCGAGGTGGTGCCGGCGTCGCAGCTTTACCCGACCGGCGAGGCGACCGGGCGGCCGGCGGGCGTTCTTCCGACCGCCTCGCCGCGCATCGTGCGCGCCCTGGCGCGCGCCAGCGACGTGCTCCAGATCGCCCCCACCGCCACCGGCACGTGGTTCGGTCGAACGGTTTCCGGCGGCGAGAAGCTGTCGATGTACACCTACGCCGGCGACGCCAACCTCGACGGCACCATCAACGGCGACGATTACTTTCTCCTCGACAGCAACGCCGGCCGGGTTGGCGCCAACTGGTACAACGGCGACTTCAACTTTGACGGCAAGGTCGACGGAGACGACTACTTCTTGATCGATTCCAACGCCTCCGCCGCCCGCGGCGGCGCGCGGCTCACGCCCGACGCCGGCCCCGAGGCGGCGCTTCCCGGCGCGTGGAAGCAGATCTTCGGCGACGAGTTCGAGGGCAACACCCTCAATCCCGTCTGGCACACGGCCCAGTACTGGAACCACGAGCACACAGTGGTCGGCCACGGGGAACTCCAGGCGTACGACGCCAGCGGCGCCAGCGTCAGCGGCGGCATGCTCCACCTGACCGCGCGGCGCGAGGCGGCGCACGGCATGGAGTACGTCAGCGGCTTGGTGCAGACCGGCGGGGACATCACCGTGGGGCAGGAGCCGAAGTTCAGCTTCCTGCACGGCTACATGGAGGTGCGCGCGAAGCTGCCGGCCGGGCAGGGACTCTGGCCCGCCATCTGGATGATGCCCGCGAGCCACAACGACGACAACGGCGAGCTGGACGTGCTGGAAGTGACCGGCGACGACCCCTCGCGCGCCAACTTCAACCTCCACCGCAACGGCTTGAACGACGGCCATGAGTGGGTCGGCCCGGACTTCAGCCAGGACTTCCACACCTTCGGCGTCGACTGGCAGGCGGACCACGTCGCGTGGTACGTCGACGGCGTCGAGCGCGCCCGCACCACCGACCCGCGCTACATCTCCCCCGAGGCGATGTACCCGATCCTCAACGTCGCCCTGGGCGGCGACTGGGCCGGCGCCCCCGACGCCACCACGCCCTTCCCCGCGACCATGGACGTCGACTACGTCCGCGTCTGGCAGCAGCAGTCGTAGCCGCTGAGACAACCAACCGTGGCTCGGGCGCCCCGCCCGAGCATCCGCGGCGGCCAGCCGCTCTTCAGATCGCCCCGCACGCGTGGCCGCTGGCGCGGCGAACGCTCGGGCGAGACGCCCGAGCCACGTGAACAAGGAACGGATCGCGGGTCACCTTCACCCATCGGTGCGCATCGGTGCCCCATCGGTGGCTAACACGAATCAAAAGGGAAAACCCGCCGGCCGGGGCACAAGCTACTTCACGACAGGGATGTCGGCCGCGGTCGTGGCGAGCTTGCCGGACTTGATCCGGTCGTACTCGTCCTTCACCCAGGGAATCTTTTCCTTGTTGCGGTCCATCCACAGCGGGATGGGCGTGCGCAGCCCCTGCTTGTCGATCTCGGCGAATTCCACCACCACGTCCTCGCGGCTGTAGCTCGAGAGGTCGTGCAGCTTGCCCATGTGGATGCAGTCGGTCGGGCACGGCTCGGTGCACAGGGCGCAGAACAGGCACTTGCTGTAGTCGATCGCGAAGCGAAGCAGGTCGCCGCCGACGGCCGTGTCGGTCTTCTTGTCGATCTTCCGCGGGGCGGACTTGTCGATGTAGATGCAGTCGACCGGGCACGCCTTGGCGCACATGTCGCAGGCGATGCACCGGTTGGCCTCGAACTCGTGGATGCCCCGATAGCGCGGCGCGAAGCTCAGCCGCTGCTCGGGGTACTGCACCGTGACCGTCTTCTGGAAGCAGTACTTCAGCGTGATCTTCATGCCGATGGCGATGGAGGTCACGTTGTCGAAGATGTTCTTGAAGTAGCTTTTCGGATCCACGGCTGCCCGATTATCGCAGGCGCGCGCGCGGAAGTCCAAGGCCAGGGCAAAAAGTGGTCACGCGCGCCCCGCGATGCCGATCCTGTGTGACCGCGTGCGCCCCGGTCTCGCCGCCCCGGCGCGCGGCGGCGGGACACCCATGCACGACTTGCTGCTGAACCGAACGTTGCGACTAACCGTGGTCGGCACCATCGCCGTCCTCGGCTTCACCTGCCTGATCCTGTCCTACCAAGCCTTGTCCGACTCGATCGGCGGGAGCGTTGCCGCCGCGGTGGCCAAGCTCGGGTGGGGCCTGGCCGCGGGGGCGGCGGGGTTGGGGCTCATCCGTTACCGCAACGATCTGATCGATACCTGACCTTGAGCGCGAGCGGGGAGCGCTTGCCGCCTCACGGCAGCGCGCTGCCCGGGCCGGAGCCGACGGTCCGCACCTCCGGCGTCGGCGCGGCCGGCTTTTCCCCCGCGAACTCCACCGTCGCCCCCGGCATCGCCGTCACGTTGACCATCGCGCCCACCGCGATGGCGCCGTTGGGCAGGTCCACGGCCGTGTCGTCGGCCGGCAGATCGACCACGAACGTCGCGCCCGCCTGCACCACCAGTTGCTTCTCATCGACGTGCCGCACCCGCCCCTGGATGATCTTGGGTGGGCCGAAGATTGGCGAGACGAACAGCCCGCCGCTGGGAACGGTCCAGACCTTGCGCGCCTGCACGCGGATGATCGCGTCCACCGGCACGTTCAGCGCCGGCGCCGCGCCCGGCGCGCGCAGGTGAAGCTCGTAGGTCGTCCCCCGAGGGGCGAACGTCACCACCCCGCCGCTGGCGGAGAGCACCTTGCCGGGGGTCGCGAAATCGGTGGCCATGGGCATGGGCGTGAGTGTAGGCAGACGGAGCGCAAAGGAAAGTGCCGGGTACTCGCGCGGGCGGCCGCGCCGGCGTCCGGCGCGGCGGGCACAGTCCACCTAATTTCTCATCCGCTCGGTCAAAGCGGGACGATCTGATCATTTCAGCCCGAAACGACCGCCGCCCCTGCGGCACCTTTATTCTCGGATCGCCGACCCATTCTTCACCCGCCCGGGGAGGGCAACATGATCGAGCCACTGGAATCCCGCCGCCTGATGGACGCGACGCTCGTGGACGGCCTGCTCACCGTGACCGGCACGGGCGGGAACGACGTGATCGAAATCTTCGGCCAGCGCCTCGGCACGCCTTCCCAGGGCATCACCGTCATCGTCCAGATCAACGGCACGACTGTCGCCCAGCACGCCAACGGTGACGTGGACCGGGTGCGCGTGGACGCGCTGGGCGGCAACGACCATGTGAGCCTGCGCGGCGGAAAGTTCACCGGCGGCGCTTCGGATCGCATCTTCCTGTCCCACGCCGCCCACGTCGAAGGCGCCGCCGGCAACGACACGCTCATCGCCGGCAGTGGCAACGACACCATCGTCGGCGGCAGCGGCAGCGACCTGCTGCTCGGAGGGTCCGGCGATGACCTGATCGCCGGTGGGACCGGGCGTGACCGGATCAAGGGCGAGGCGGGCGATGACACCCTCGGCGGCGGAGGCGGGGATGACGTCTTCAGTGGCGGCGACGGCGCCGACACCTTCCACGGCGGCCGCGGCGTCGACACGGCCGACTACTCCGACCGCGACGACCACCTGCTCATCGCCATCGGCAACGTGCTGCTCCCGGCGGACTGGCCGGTGCGCAGCAATACCGGCGGCAGTGCCAGCATCGGGCTGAACGCTGACTACGTTGCCAAGCCGTACCCCGCCTTCAATCCCGCCGGTCTGCGTGGCACCGGGTATCTCGAAGCCGACGTCATCGCTACCGATGTCGAGAACGCCATCGGCGGCAGCGGCAACGACGTGATCTGGGGCAGCGCCGCCGACAACCTTCTGTCCGGCGGCGCCGGCAACGACCAGCTCTTCGGCGGCGGCGGCACGGACGCGCTGTACGGCAACGACGGCGACGACCGCCTCTACTCCGCCGACCGCCGCGACGCCATGCCCCTCATCGACCCGGTCGTCTACCGCGAACGGATCGTCGGCGGCGCGGGCCGCGACTACGCCATGATCGATTGGGCGGACCCGAATCAGGTCAGCAAAGTTGAGAGGATCGAGACGCTGCCGTACCTGTCGTCGTGAGCAACCGCACCGCGGATGAACGCCGATAGTTGCGCATGCGGAAGAAGATGTCGGCCACGAATGGCACGAATGAAACGGGGCCGTTCGAGCTCCTTTATTATTCGTGACCATTCGTGCCATTCGTGGCCAAACTTCTTTTCCCCCCGCGTTCACCGACGCTCGTCCGCGGTCTCGACCTGCTCCGCGCTGCGCATGAAGCGTCCGAACCACCCGCCGTTGCGCGCCAGTTCCGCGGGCGGGCCCTGCTCGGTCACGCGGCCGTCCTCGATCACGTACGCGTGATCGGCCTGCATGATCAGGCTGGGGCGGTGGCTGGTCAGGACGGTGGTGCGGTTGCGCATCAGGCGGTCGAGGGCGGCGATGATGGCGGCCTCGCTGTCCGGCTCGACGCTGCTGGTCGGCTCGTCCAGCAGCAGGATCGCCGGGTTGGCCAAAAACGCGCGGGCGATGCTGATCCGCTGCTTCTGCCCGCCCGACAGGCGCACGCCGCGCTCCCCCACCTTGGTCTCGTAGCCGCTCGGCAGCTTGGCGATGAATTCGTGCGCGTTGGCGGCGCGGGCGGCGGCGATCACCTGCTCCATCGTCGCGTCGGGCAGGCCGTAGCGGATGTTGTCCAGGATCGAGTCGTCGAACAGGAACGTCTCCTGCTGAACGAGCGCGAAGTGCCGGCGCAGGCTGTCTCGCGCGATCGCGCGGAGGTCGCGGCCATCGAGCGTCACCACGCCGCCGGTCGGGTCGTAGAAGCGGAGCAGAAGGTTGAGGATCGTCGACTTGCCCGAGCCGCACGGACCGCAGAGGGCAACGGTCTGGCCGGGCTCGATCCTGATCGAAGCCTCCCGCAAGACGACGTGGGCCGCTTCCGTGGCACGGGCGCCGCGCCCGTGTACTCCTCGCGGAGCGGCTGGCGCCGCGGGCTGCACGGGCGTGGCGCCCGTGCCACAACCGTACGCGAACGTCACCTCTCGCAGCTCCATCTCCCCGCGCACGCGATCCAAGGCCACCGCGCCCGGCGCGTCGGGCAGCTCGTCGGGCGCGTCGAGCACCTCGAACACGCGCCGCCCCGCCGCCGACGCGCGCTGCACCATGTCGTTCACGCGGGCCAGCGTCTGGATCGGCCCGAACAGCCGCCACCAGTACGCGCGGAACGCCAGCAGCTTGCCGAGCGTGACCGACCCGCCCGCCCGGATCGACCACCCGCCCACGCCGATCATGAAGACGTTGCTCAGGAACCCGACCGCCCGGCTGAAGGGGAAGAACAGGCTGCGCGCGTTGATGGCGCGCACCTGCTGGTCGTAGTACGCCTCGGTGGCCTGGCGGAAGCGGCCGGCCTCCTGCTTCTCCCGGCCGAAGATCTTGATCACCACCACGCCGTTGAGGTTCTCCTGCAAGCGCGTGGAGACGTCGCCGGCGCGCTCGCGGGCGGCCTTGTAGATCGGCTGCACCTTGCGGTTGAAGACGCGCAGCAGCAGGTAGACGACGATCAGCGGCGCCAGCGACGCCGACGCCACGCGCCAGTCCAGCGACATGACCAGCGCGACGGTGACGAGCCACATGACGCCCTCGCCGACGATGACGTCGATCGAGCCGACGATGAACTGCTGGAGCTCGTCCACGTCCCCCATCGCGCGCGACATCAGGTCGCCGGTGCGCTGCCGCTGGAGGTAACCCAGGCTCTGCGACTGGAGCTTGTGGTAGACGCGGTTGCGCAGCGAGAGGATGAACCGCTGCGCCACGCGCTGCATCAGGTTGGACGAGATCGTCCCGAACGCCTCGGCCAGCACGTAGACGCCCATCAGCCACGCCAGCGCCGACACGAGCAGCGCCTGCCACGACGCCAGCCGCCCGCCGAAGCTGACCAGCCCGTGGATCGCCTGCGTCCAGCCCGTCGGCTCGCGGCGGATCAGGTGGTCGGCGACGTACATCCAGATCATGCCGGGGAACAGCTCGCCCGGCATCGAAAGCAGCAGCAGGACCAGCGCGACGGCGACCGTGCCGCGGTGCGGGCGGAGCATGCGCAGCAGGCGCGGGAAGACGCGGTTGCTCGCCGGCGCGGTCGCGGGACCGCCGGCGCTGTCGGACGATTCGGACATCGCGGGGATTGTAGGAGCGACGCCGCGGTGGTGAAGGTGCGGCGGAAGCGGGGCCGTGCACCGCTGCGCCGCTGCGGGCGCGTCCGCCTGCATCTGCTCCAGTGCCAGCGTTTGCCGCATAACACACCTCGTGCCGAAGTGTTCTGCTCCCGATGGCCGATAACTCTCGCATGACCGTCGCGACGTTGCCTGCCCCGACCTGCGCGCTCGTCGACGCTGCGCCCAGCGTCTCGGCTCCGCGCGCGTCGCGCGAGCTCCGTCGCGCCACCGTCGGCTACTGGCTGCTCGTCGCGCTCGTGGCCGCGGTCGGCGTTGGCAAGGCGGTGCGGTCGGACGTGATGGACCCGGACGTTTTCTGGCACCTCCGCGTCGCCGACCAGATCCTCCGCGAAGGCGTCCGCCCGATCGTGGACTCGCTCTCTTACGCCTCCCTCAAGCAGCCGTGGGCGCCGTACTCGTGGCTGGCCGAGCTGGCGATGAAGTGGAGCTTCGACGCCGGCGGTTACCGGCTGGCGCTGGCGTTCCGCGCGGCGCTGATCGCGGGGACGCTGGCGCTGGTCGCCCTCGCCTGCTCCGCCTGCGCCGGGCGCGAGCGGCGGATGGCGTCGGCGGTGGCGGTCCTGTGGTTCGCCTACCTCGGCCTGCCCTACCTGAGCTTCCGCCCCGCCACGATGGCCACGCTGCTGCTGGCGCTGTGCGCGTGGCTCCTGCTGCGCGACCGGACGAGTAACGAACGAACTCGTTCGGTGTGGCTGCTGCTCCCGGTCACCGCCCTGATCGTCAACCTGCACCTGACCGCGGTGGTGGTGCCGATGTTCGTCGCCGCCCTCCTTGCCGGCAGCATCTGGGAGCAATACCGCGGCGAAGGCGACGCCCGCCGGCGGACGCGCCGCTACGCGCTGCTGCTCTGCGGCGTCACGCTCGCGTGCCTCGCCACGCCGCTGCTGCCGGGCGTGCTGCGCACCGCGTGGCACTACCAGTCGCGGGACGTCATGGTCGCCAGCGACATCATCACCGAGATGCGCCCCGTCTACCGCGGCGGGCTGGCGCTGGTGACGGTGCCGCTGCTGCTGGCGACCATCGCGCTGGCGATCCGCGGGCGCGAGCGCGTGCGCGCCGGCGAGTGGTTGTGGCTCGCGGTCGGCGCGGCGCTGATGCTGCGGCTCGGGCGGTTCGCCCCGATCTTCGGGCTCATCTCCGCCCCGGTCCTCGCCGCCACGCTGCCGCGCCGGCTGACCGATCGCACGCTGGCCAAGCCGCTGGTTCACGCGGCCGTGTGCGCGTCGCTGCTCACCTGCGCCTGGCACGTGGCGGGCGCCTTCCCGCGAGCCGAAGTGCCGCTCAGCACGTGGCTCAACAGCGAGCCGCGCCGGTTCTTCTACCCCTGCGCCGCGGCCGACTTCGTCGCGGCAAACCTCGAGCCGCCCGCAGGCCGCCCCGGCCGGCTGATTAACGAATTCACCTGGGGAGGCTACCTCGCCTGGCGCCTTGGCCCGGGCTACCAGACGCTGCTCGACGGGCGAACGCAGATGTTCGCCCCCGACTTCTGGCACAAGACGATGCTCGCGCCGGACGACGCCACGCGAACCGCCTTCTTCCGAACCCTCGACGCCGACGTCGCCATCATCCCGGTCGATAAGAGCCGATTTCGTGGCTCGGTCGAGGCGATGGGCTGGCGGAGCGTCTATCGCGACGCGGTGGCGGAGGTGCTGGTGGCCAGGGACGAGTGAACGGATGCACGGGTGACGATTGAGAAGCGCGGTGCGACGGCCGCCGCTCTCTTCTCAACCGTCGCCCGTTCACCCCCCTCTCGCCCGCGCATCGTTACTTCAGCGTCTCCGCGTACTGCGCGATGTGCTCTGGCACGGGGTAGTGGCGCATGAGGAAGTCCTTGAGCTGCGAGCGCTCGGCGATCTGGAAGTAGATCGGCTCGTCGAGCTTCTTCGCGCTGAAGTTGACGGCGCGCACCAGGTTCTCGGCGCTGGTGGCGACGTTGAGGTTCTCCTCGCCGCGGTGCATCGGCAGCATGTGGAACTGCCACGCCTGCCGGCGGTTCAGCAGCCGCAGGCACTGCTCGTCGAACTTCTGCTCGTCCAGGTCGATCGTCCCGACCATCCGCAGGTACTGCTGCACCCACGCGTCCTCGACCGCCTGCGGGCTGATGTTGTAGAGCCGCTCGGCCAGGTCGCCGAACGGGCGGTGCGACACCTTCTGCACGCGGAGGATGTGCTCCACCTGCTTGCCCGAAAGCACGCCCTGCTCGATGAGCAACTGACCGATCTGAATACCCTTCGGCACGTCCACACTCCCGGCGGTTGTTGGCGAACCCACGCTGCGATCCCCCGCCAGTGGATGTATCGGCTCGCGTGCGCGGCACCTGTAGGGTCAAAGCGCCTTCAAACGCGGCCGCGTCCGATTAAACCGCAGAGGCGCGACGGAAAACGACGCACGCGCGTCCGAAGCGGCTCCGGCGGAGCGGGCGGCGGAACGGCGCGGGCGCCGCGTCGCACCGCCATCTCACGGCACGTGCCGCCGCCGCGCCACCTCGATGGCCAGGGCGGCCTGCTGCTGCCGGCGCAGCTCGGCGCGGAAGGCGGCGGCGCGTCGCCAGCGGGTGATGGTGTGCTCCTCAACCCCCACCGCCGCCGCCACCTGCCGACCGCTGCGCCCGATCGCCAGGAGCTGCGCCGCCGCCACCTGGCGCGGGGGAAGCTCCGGACGCTCGCCCGGCGCGGCGTCGCCCGGCGCGTGGGAGGAGATTGGGTTCGTTTTGCCGCTTTCGCGCGGCGCTGAACATTCCCGAACATTGCCGATGATCCCCGACGATCCCCGCACGCTGGCGCCGCATGCCAGCGGGTCGATTGCCGCGCTTCCACGCAGCGGCTTTGTGTTGGCGTCGGGGCCGGGCGGGACGAAGCCGTGCGTTGCCCGCGGATCCCGCTCGTCCGCCGCGCTCGCTGGCCGCGGGATTGGGTTCGTTTTCACACCCTGCGCCGTCGCCGTCGCTTCCCGAAGATTCCCGAACATTCCCGCACACGAAGGCGCCGCCCCGCGGGCCGCCTCCGCCAGCAGATCACGCACGCGCACCGGTGGCTTGGTCATCATCGCGGGTCCTCCATCAAGAGAAGTGAAATCCGAGGCAGGACCCGTACATCTACAGATCAAAACCGGCCGACGCAACAAGAATCCGTGGTGGCCGGCCGCAGAGGTATGTCCCGGGATCTCTGGCAACCGTCTGCTCGCCCGGCGGGGGGCGGTGAAGTATCGCGTCCGGGCTGTGCGGGAGCCGGCGCGATGTTGCACCGATGACCGCGAGGAACTCCTCAGGCGCGTAAACGCGAAGCGGGGACGGCATCGAGGAGTACCCGCATCACCCGTACTTTGCCTGGCGGTGTTCGCCGATCCACTGCTTGACGGTCGCGTCGTCCGGCGGGGGCGTGGTGCCGCGCGCGACGCCGATGGCCCGCTCGAGCGTGCGCCGCGGCGCCGGCTCACGGGTTTGCTTTCGCAGGTCGCGCAGGATCCGGTACGCCAGGGCCACGCGGTCCTCTTCGGGCCATGGCTTCACCCGCGCGAGGATGGAATCGATTTCCTGCTCGTGACTCATCGCGGCACCTCCGCCCCCGCGAGGATACCATACGCCGCAGCCGCGCGCCGGCGGACGCGATCAATCCGCGCTCTCCAGGATCGCCATAAAGGCTTCCTGCGGGATATCTACGCTGCCGACGCGCTTCATGCGCTTCTTGCCTTCCTTTTGCTTTTCCAGCAGCTTGCGCTTGCGCGTCACGTCGCCGCCGTAGCACTTGGCGGTGACGTTTTTGCCGACGGACTTGATGGTCTCGCGGGCGATGATCTTGCCGCCGATGGCCGCTTGGAGGGGGATCTCGAACAGGTGGCGGTCGATCTCTTCCTTCAGGCGGACCAGCAGCTTGCGCCCGCGGGCCTCGGCGTGGTCGCGGTGGACGATGACGCTCAGGGCGTCCACGCGGTCGCCGTTGACCAGGATGTCCATCTTCACCAGTTCGCCGGCGCGGAACCCGATCACGTCGTAATCCATCGTGCCGTAACCCTTGGTGCTGGACTTCAGGCGGTCGTAGAAGTCATAAATCACCTCGGCCAGCGGCATCTCGTAGACGAGGATGACGCGGGCGGCGCCGATGTACTCGGTCTTCTTGTAGATGCCGCGACGGTCCTCGCAGAGCTTCATCATGGCGCCGACGCTGTCCGCGGGCAGGATGAGGTTCATCAGGATGTACGGCTCGCGGATCTCCTGCACGTGGGTGAGGTTCGGCAGTTCGCTGGGGCTGTCGATGCGAAGGGTGCTGTTGTCGGTCATCAGCACCTCGTAGGTGACGGTCGGCGCCGTCTGCACCACCTCGATGTTGAACTCGCGCTCCAGCCGCTCCTGGATGATCTCCATGTGCAGCAGCCCCAGGAACCCGCAGCGGAAGCCGAACCCCAGCGCATCGGACGACTCGGGCTCGAAGGTGAAGCTGGAATCGTTGAGCTGGAGCCGGTCCATCGCGTCGCGCAGCTCGTCGTACTGCGTCTTGCCGCCGGGGTAGAAGTCGCAGTAGACCATCTGCTGGATCGGCTTGTAGCCGGGCAGCGCGTCCGGGGCGGGGTTTTGCGCGTCGGTGACGGTGTCGCCGATGCGGACGTCGTGCAGGTCCTTGATGGCGGCGACGATGAAGCCGACCTCGCCGGTGCCGATGCGCTCGACGCGCACCGGGCGGGGCATGAGCTTGCCCAGGTCGGAAACCTGGTACTCCTTGCCGTTGCCCATGAAGCGGATCTTCTGTCCCTTGCGCAGCTCGCCGTCCACCACGCGCACGTAGGTGATGACGCCGCGGTAGTCGTCGTAGATCGAATCGAAGATCAGCGCGCGCGGCGGAAGCTCGGGCTTGCCCTTCGGCCCGGGGAGCAGGTCGCACAATTTGGCGATCAGCGCGTCGATCCCCTGGCCGGTCTTGGCCGAGACCAGGATCGCGTCCTCAGCGGGGAAGCCGAGCACCTGCTCGATCTCCTCGGCCACCTCGATCGGGCGGGCGCCGGGCAGATCGATCTTGTTGATGACCGGGATGATCTCCAGCCCGACGTCGATCGCGGCATAAGCGTTGGCGACGGTCTGCGCCTGCACGCCCTGCGTGGAATCCACCACCAGGATCGCCCCCTCGCACGCCTGGAGCGCCTTCTGCACCTCGTAGTGGAAATCGACGTGGCCGGGCGTGTCGATGAAGTTCAGCATGAACTTCTCCGGCTTGCTGCCCGGCGGGGCGGCGGCGGGCGTGTGCTCGTGGAAGACGGTGACCGCCGACGCCTTGATGGTGATCCCGCGCTCGCGCTCGAGGTCCATGTCGTCGAGGATCTGCTCCTTGAACTCGCGCTCGGTGATGGCGCCGGCCCGCATGAGCAGCCGGTCGGACAGGGTGCTCTTGCCGTGGTCGATGTGGGCGATGATGGAAAAGTTCCGGATCTGCACGGGTGGTCGGCTCTCTCGTGTGTAAAAGGCGAACGAGCGGAAGCGGCGGTCGAGACGGGCGATTGTAGAGGCGCAGGGGCCCGTCTACAAACGGTACGAGCCTTGGGGCGGGTGGGATCAACTTGGCAAGCCGCCGGGCGACGCCGCCGGCGCGGGCAAGCAGGATCCGGGCTTATCGCGCGGGGCGGCCCGGGACAGGCAGGATCCACGCCGACCGAGCGACGCGGCGCAGACGCGAACGATCGAGCTTCCGCCCGCGCGGCGGGCGGCCGGGCGCCGGGGGAGTTAAGGTTGCGTCGCCGGCGCGTCGGCCTGCTCGCGTTTGACGATCTCGGCCAGGTCGCGGTCCAGGGCGGCGCCGTCGAACGGCACGACGATGATCTTGCTCCCGTGGCGGTCGTTGCCGCGCTCCCGATCCTTCGGGACGTCCAGCACCGAGAACAGGAAGTGCGTGACGTGTCCGTCGTGCATCACCACCGCCGGCCGCTCGATCTTGTTCCAGCGGTTGACGGTGCCGTCGGTGTAGCGGAGGAAGTCGACCGTCGGGTCGTACGCCAGCCCGCGCAGCTTCCAGCCATCGATGCCATTGGCGCTGGTGAGGTGGAACGCCTTGCGCTGGCTCCAACTGTTGACCACGATGTGGTACAGCCCGCCGCTGCGCCACGCGACCGGGTCCTCCAGGTTCTCCAGCGTCAGCCCCTGCACCTTGGGGTAGATCGACGGCCCCTGCATGACGTACGGGCCGGTGATCTCGCTGGCGAGCATGATCCGCCCGGAGCGCTGCACGACCATGTACTGCCCGTCGTGCCTCAGCACCGGGGTGACGTTGGACGCCTTCCAGCGCGGCTCGCCGGCGACGGTGATCCGCCCGAGCGATTCCCACGGCCCGTCGTGCGACTTCGACGCGAACACCTCGCCCGGGCGCGTCTCGCTGATGGTGATGGCGATGCGGCCGTCCGGCATGGTCAGCGCGGTGACGTTGTGCCCCTTGCCGTTCTGACTGTCGGGCCAGCAGACCCCCTTGTCCTCGTACGGGCCCATGACGTCGTCAGCGACGGCGTGGACGGCCAGCGACTGGTGCCAGCCGCGGTGGCCGAGCTTCTCGTCCCAGCGGCTGGCGTACAGGTGGTACTTGCCGTCGGCGGAGCGGATGACGGCGCCATCCCAGTAGCACCACTTGGCATTGGTGCGGTCCTCGAGCCCGTTGGCGGGATCGCGCGGGCCGACTTCGGGGGCGCCCCAGGCGTCGTTCGACAGCGGCGCGCGCGGGGGCATGGGCAGGAAGTAATCGATCATCGACTTGCGCGCCGCAGCGGTGGCCGGCGCGGTGGCGGGCGCGTCAGCGGCGCGGGCCATTCCCGCGAAGGTGCAGGCGGCGAGGCAGAGGGCGAGCCTCGCTCGGCAAAAGCTCACGGCGATCTCCTGTCACGGCGGCGAAACGGGGGTGAGACACGCGCGCGCGGAGTCGCACTCCCGCGCGGGAACCGTCGAACCCGGCATCAGCCCGGCGTGCGCCGCGGGACGCCGGTGCGGGTGGCGTCGGTGCCGCGCGTCTGGTTGTGCCCGCCGGTCTGCTTCGGGCCGCCGAACGGGACGTGCGACTTTTTCTGCGGCCCGGTGACGCCGAACGCGCCGCCGAGCGTGCCCGCGGACGGCTTGTTCAGGCCCGCCTTGAGCTGCTTGAACATGCCGGATTCCTTCTTCGGCTGCCCGCCCTGGGGCTGGGCGCCGCCGCCGCCGCCGCCGGTCAGCGCGTTCAGGCCGAACTTCCCGCCGACCATGGCCGCCGCCGCGTTGGCGGCAAGGTTGGTATCGATCATCGGCGCTGCCGCCGGCGCCGCCGCGCCCGAGGGCTTGGCCGCGGGCGCCGACTTCTTTCCCGCCACCGGCTTCTTCGCCGCCTCGCCACCCGCGCTCGCAGGGGTCTCGCTCTTCTTCTTCGCCATCGCTCTGGATTCCTTTCGACTGTGCGGAATTGTACTGACGCGGGGGGAGTTGTCACTTGTGTCGATTGTCACTGGTCACTGGTCACTGGTCACTGGTCACTCGCGGGGCGCAGAGCATTAACGGGCGCTGCGCGACTGTGCGGTGACAGGAGCACGCCGCGCTGGAGTCGGCGCCCTGCGAGTGATCAGTGACCACTGACAAGTGACCGGTAGCACCGCCGAAATTTTCCTTGCCGCGCCCGGCCGCTCGCGCTGATGATGTTCCTTATGAGCGAGCCGCGACGCGAGGATGATCCCGCCGCCAAGCCGTTCGATCCGAACGAGGACCCGTTCGCCCCGCCGCAGATCGCCTGTCAGTGCTACTGCCTGCACTGCCGGCGGACGTTCATGAGCGACGCGATGTGGTTCCAGCGCGTCATCGGCGACCGCCACCTCGACGGCTTCTGGATGTGCCCCACCGCCAACTGCAGCGGGATGGGCTTCACCTTCGACATCTTCCCCACCGACCCCGCCCACCCGGCCACCGACGGCTGGTTCGACGATGACGACGACGACGACGCCGACGATGAACGAGAAGTCGACGACAACGGCCGCCTCGTCGCGCGGTCGGAGGAGTGGGACCCGAACGAGACGAAGTACAAGGAGCTGGACGACGCCTACGGCGACGACGACGACCTGGAAGGCGAAGAGTGGAAGCTCGGGCTCGCCCCCGGCGAGCGCCCGCCCGCGCCGCCCTGGCTGGCGGACGATTGCCACGACTGGGACGAAGAGCAGCGCAAGTACGACGCGCCCGACGAGCGCCCGCGCGTGCTCGACTGGACCGACCGCCCCCAACGCGAGCACCGCGAGGCGGGGGATTTCGACGAGGACGATATCCCGTTCTGAGGCTCGATGCCGGCGCGTTCTCCCCGCGGTGCGATTCAGATCGTCACGAAGCGGTCTTCGCCCCCTTAGAACCGGCGCGCCATTGGGTGTAGCGGACGGGCTCTAGCAACGTCGAACGCGCTCCGGATGACGCGCCAGTACGGTTAGGGCTGACACAACTCTTGCTGCCGACGCCACACCCGAACGCGCACCGCTCTGGCCCTCGCCACATTTCGACTGCCAAGGGGCATGGATGTGAAGCACAGACCCGCTTGGTGCCTCCGTGCCTCCGTGCCTTCGTGCCTTCCTGGTTCATCATCGCGCGCGACGGGAGCTCAGAGGCTCTCCAGCCGCTGCTGTTTATCCAGCTCCAGCAGGGCGGCGATGAGCGGGTCCATTTGGCCCTGCATGACTTGCTCGAGATTGAAGTTTTTCTCGCCGCCGCCCTCGCCGCCCAGGCGGTGGTCGGTGCAGCGGTTCTGGGGGAAGTTGTAGGTGCGGATGCGCTGGCTGCGGTCGCCGGAACCCATCATCGCCTTGCGGGCGCTGGTCTGCTGGGCGTGCTGCTTGGCGCGCTCGGTCTCGAACAGGCTGGCGCGCAGCAGGGCCCAGGCGCGCTCCTTGTTCTGGGCCTGTGACTTGTGCTCGGTCATCTTGAACTGGATGCCGGTGGGCTTGTGCAGCAGGCGCCAGCCGGTCTCGACCTTGTTGACGTTCTGCCCGCCCGGCCCCCCGCCGCGGCAGCCGCCCTCCTCGACGTCCTTGGGGTTGATGTCGATCTTCACGTCGGGCATTTCCGGCAGCACCGCGACGGTGGCGGCGGAGGTGTGAATGCGCCCCGCGGCCTCGGTCTCCGGGACGCGCTGCACGCGGTGCCCGCCTCCCTCGAACTGGAGGTGGCGGTAGGCGCCGCTGCCCTTGATGTTGACGATGACTTCCTTGAACCCGCCGCGGTCGCTCTCGGAAAAGTCCGAGACGTCGAAGCGGAAGCCGCGCAGCTCCGCGAACTTGCGGTACATCTCGTACAAATCGCGCGCGAACAGCGCCGCCTCCTCGCCGCCGGTGCCGGCGCGGATCTCGAGGAAGAAGCTGTCGACGGCGTTGTCCTCGGCGGCGACGAACTCGTCCTTCAGCGCCTCGAGCAGCTCGTGCGCCTTGGCCTGGGCGTCGGGCAGTTCGCCCCCGGCCAGCTCCGCCATTTCCGCGTCGCCGCCGGCGGACATTTCCGTCAGCTCCTGGACCTGCTGCCGCGCCTTCTTGTACTCGCGAAAGCGGTTCACGACCGGCTCGAGCTGCCCCGCCTCCTTGCTGATGGCCACCAGCTTCGTCGGGTTGGACAGGACGCTGCCGTCGTTAAGGGCGTCCTGAAGCTCGGCGAAGCGGCTTTCCTTCTCGGCCAGCTTGCGGATCAGCGGGGATTCGATGGTTTTCTCGGACTGGGTCATGGGAATTTTCTTCGCGTAACGGTGAGGGAGCCAACCGGACGAACGGACGGGTGCGGCGGCGCGCGGCGGCGCGCGAAGCGGGCGTCGGGTGCGCTAAAGCTGCGAGAATTGGCGGGGAATCAGCATGACGCTGGGATTTTAGTCGCCGCGGGCGCACCACGCTACCCACCGGCGGGCGCGGCCCGCCGCGAGAAGTCCTACCCTCGCCCCCAGGGCGGATTCGGCGAGGGAAAATGCCGATACACCGGTTGTGACGACGCTGGACCTCCCGCGAATCCTCCCCGCGCCGCAGCAGCGTGCGCCCGACGCGTCGCGCCAGTTCTCCCCCGCGCCGGCGACGGCAACGGCGGCGCCTGAAACGGCAACGGCAACGACGGCAACCGATGCCAATGTCGCCAGCGCCGCTCGCGCGGAGCGCTGGTCCCTTTCCACCTGGCTGCTCATCCTGCTCGCCGTCGGATCCGCCCTTCTCGGCCGGCTCTGTTACCTCGCCCGCCCGTTCGACAACGACGCGGCCATCTTCATCTACATGGGCAAGCTGATCGGCGAGGGCGGGCGGCTGTGCCACGACCTGGTCGACAACAAGTTCCCCACCGTCGGCCTGCTCACCGGCGTCCCGTGGCGGCTGTTCGGCGCGAACTGGGCGGCGTACGTCGCGCTTCAGACGGTAATGGCGTTCGTCGGCGTCGCCGTGCTGGTGGACATCGCCCGCCGGCACGTCGGGCGATACGCCATGCTGCCCACGGCGCTGTTCGGGCTGGTCTTCCTCAACTTCTCCGTCGGCGTGTTCGGCGGGTTCCAGCTCGAAACCATCCACACTTTCTTCGCCATCCTCGCCGCCCGCGCGGCGCTGGAGGCGCTCAGGCGCGACACGATCAGCGACGCGCTGGTCGTCGGGCTGGCGGCGGGGATGGCGGCGATGGCCAAGCCGACCGGGCTAGCGGTCGCGGCGGCGTTCGCCCTGGCCACGATTGTCCACCGCCGGCGACAGCCGACGCGCATCGTCGCCCACGGGTTGGCGGGCGCGGCGGGCGTCGCCGTCCCGGCCGCCGTCACGCTCGCGTACCTCCTGGCCAGCGACACGCTGCGCGACATGCCGGGCCTGTGGCGGCAGTTGTCCGCCTACGCCGCCAACACCATCTGGGCGGCGGCGGACCTGTGGAAGCCGGTGATCGTCGCCTCACTGCTCGGCTTCCCCATGATCGTCCGCGCGTGGGCGTTCCGAAGCCACCGGCTCGCGCCGGCCGAGCGCTCGCCGGTCCCCGCGGTCGTCGTCCTCTTCGTCATGGCGTGGCTGATCGTCGAGGCGCTGGGCGTGGCGATGCAGCGGCGGATGTACGGCTACCACTTCCTGCCGCTCGTCGCGCCGGCGGCGCTGCTGTTCGGCATGATCCCCCGCCGCGCGCACGCAGGGCAGCTCACCATGGCGCTGCTGCCGACGGTGCTGATCTCGACGGCCGTCGCCGGCAACGTCTTCGAGCACGCGACGGGCTCGCGGCTGGCCGTCAGCGAGTACCTGGCGCAGCGCGCGTCGCCGGGCGCGGCCGTCTGGCAGGACTGCACCTCCCGCCTGCTGCTGGAAACTAACCTGCGGCCGGCGTCGCGCCACACGCTGACGTTCCTCTTCGTGAACTACGACGCCGCCCCGCTGGAATACTCGCGGCAGATGCTGGCGGACTTCGAGGCCACCCGCCCGGAATACCTCGTTCTGCCCGCGCGGATGGAGAAGTACCTGGCGAACCAGTGGACGCAGATTGCCGAGCTGGCCCGCTCGCCGGTGCGGCGGCACAACTACTGCGCCGCCTGGCGGTCCCTGGAAGCCTACGCCCGCCAGCACTACCAGATCGAAACCTTCATCCGCGGCCACGCGGTGTGGCGGCGGAAGGATTAGCGGCCGCCCGCGCCGCCGCTCGCCCGGTTGGTGCGCTGGCGCGCTTTGTTCCTGCCAAGAACAAGCCTCTGCGCACTGCCGCCTCGCGTGCGGCACCGAGCAGTGAAGCGATGTCATCTTGAGCGTAGTCGCGAAGGATCTCGGGTCCGGGAGCGGTTCGCCCGTTCACAACTCCGCCAGCGCCTGAAAATCGATCGACGCGCGCAGCAGGACATCCCGCTGCCGCCGCGTCCACCACCGCGGGCGGTCGGGCGCCAGATCGTCGCAGCCGAACCACGCACGAATCGCGCGGCGCAGCGCGCCTACGCCTTGGCCGGTCGTGGCGACGGTGGCGATGGCGGCGGCGCCCTCCGCCGGCGGGGCGGACGGCGACAAATCCGCCTTGTTCAGCACGAGCAGCCCGCGGGCGAACGCGCGCGGGTGCCCCGCCGTCGATGGGTCGCGCACCTCGACGATCAGCTCCGCTGACTCGATCACCTCGCGGCTGCGCTCGATCGCGGTGCGCTCGATGGCATCATCGGTCGCGCGCAGGCCGGGCGTGTCCATCAGCATCACGGGCAGGCCGTCGAGGTTCGCGATCTCGCCGACCCAGTCGCGCGTCGTTCCGGGCAGGTCGGCGGTGATCGAGCGCTGCTGCCCGAAGAGCTGGTTGGCGAGCGTGGACTTGCCGACGTTGGGCGGCCCGACGATCGCGACGCGCGGCGGGCGCAGGAGGTGGCGGAGCGACGCGTCGGCCAGCACCGCCGCGATCGCCCGCGCGCCCGGCCCCGACGCGACGAAGCGCTGCCACGCCGCCGGCTGCGCCAGCAGCACGCGGATCGCCGCCTCGGTCCTGGCGAGCGGGAGGTGGCAAAGCACTTCCCGCTCGAGCGTTGCCCGCGCGTCGAACGCGTCGCTGGGCGCCGCGTCGAACGCATCGGCCGGCGCAGCGTCGAAGGCATCGGCCGGCGCGGGATCGGCCCCGTCGGGGCGGACGACGGCGAAGCCATTGCGCTCCAGCAGGGCCAGCACCGACTCGACCACCCAGGGCCCGCCGTGCAAGTTCAGGTCCGCCCACCGCCCATCCTCGGCCAGCACGACGACGGCGTCGTCCAGCACCTCGCCGCCGGCGTCGCGCACGTCGCCGTGGACGCAGCGCAGCGGCGCGACCGCGCGGGAGAATCGACGCGCGAGAAACGCGCGCACGCCCGGCCCGGTGATGCGCACCACGGCGATCGCGGCGGCGCCAGGGGCGGTCAGGAGGATCGCGCGGTTCATCGCTGCCCCGCGCCTAGGAGCCGTGCTTGATGTGGTGGTTCGTGTACGCGAGCGCGATGCCGTAGAGCGTCAGGTCCGGGGCGATGGCGTGGATGAGTTCCCACCCTTCGAACAGGACCGGCGCGTCGCCGCCGGTGGCGATGACGTCGGGCCAGTTGCCCAGCGCCGTCGCGTAGGCCTCGACCAGCTCTTTGACCGTGCCGCGCACGCCGTGGTAGACGCCGAGTTGGATGGCGGCGGCGGTGCTGGTGCCGAACGCCTTGTCCGGGACGGCCAGCTCCACCCGCGGCAGGGCGGCGGTCTTCTCGTGAAGGGCTTCGAGCTGCATCGCCACGCCCGGCGCGATCGCCCCGCCGAGGAATTCCCCCTTGTCGTTGCAGCAGTCGACGGTGATGGCGGTGCCGGCGTCGACGACGACGCACGCCTTGCCCATCTGCTCGTATGCGGCGGCGACGTTGAGCACGCGATCGACGCCGGTCCTGGCGGGCTCGTCGGTAAGGACCTTGATGGGCAGGTCGAGGTCCGGGCCGACCCACTCGACCTTTTTGCCCGTGGCGCGCTCGGCGGCGTGCTCCAGCGGCTCGATCAGCGGCGGGTTGACGCCGGCCGCGGCGACGGCCGGGTCTTGCAGGTCCCTGATCTGTTCCCATGCCTCGCCCAGCCGCGCCGCCCACTCCCCGCGCTGCGCGTGCGGCACCCGCGCCGAGTATGTCAGCTCGCCAGCCACGAACACGCCGATCGACAGCCGCGTGTTGCCGACGTTCAAGACCATGAGGTTGATGTCCATTGGGGGCAATGGTAGCACGGGGGGGAGCGGGAGGAAGGCACGAAGGGACGGAGGCACGGAGGCACGAAGGGAGTGGGAAAGGGAGAAGGGAAAAGGGAATTTGGCTCCTCAGTCCCAAGCCTTCACCTCCTCGCTCCTTGCCTTCCCCACCACTTCGTGCCTCCGTGCCTCCGTGCCTCCGTGCCTCCGTCCCTTCGTGCCTTCGTGCCTTCCCCCCTCCCGTCCCACCCGCTCCCGCTCCGGACGTATAATCGCCGACGCGTGGACCACGAACTTCGCAACATCAGGTTCGCCTGCACCTGCAGCGTCGTGCTGGAGGTGCCGGTGGAGCGGGCCGGGACGTCGCTTCAGTGCCCGCAGTGCGGGCGGCTGGTGGACGTGCCAACGCTGAGCGACCTGGCGTCGCTGTCGGAGGACGGCACTTACCTCATCGACGAGGCGGACGCGCGCGACGAGCCGGACCGGCTGGAAAAGCTCACCCGCGCCTTCTCCCGCCAGCGCACCGACGCCCACGGCAACGAGATCGACCTGCGCGAGCGCTTCGGCGAGGACGACCCGGAGCGCGAGCCCGCCGGCGAGATCGAGACGCTCGAGGAGGCCGGCGACGACGACGACGAGGGCAACCCCGTTCTGGCGGCGCAGGAGGAAGCGCTGGACGTGCTGGCCAAGCACGCCTTCGAGCCCCCGCCCCCGCCGCGCTACGACCCGGAAACGGGGGAGCTGCTGCGCCCGCTGCCGCTCCAGCAGGAGCCGATCGTCTTCGACCCCTCCACCGTCCCAATGGCCAAGGCGGTCATCAACTACGCCGGCGCGGACGTGAGCCGCGGCTTCCGCGCCTGGCAGATCGTTCCCGAGCTGTTCCGCTTCACCAACCTGTTCGTGATGGGGCTGATCTTCGCCACGCACGTCTTCCTGCAAATGATGATGTTCCCGCTGGTGATCGGCATGTGGCTGATCCTGCCGGGCTTCTTCTTCCTCTGCGGCGCGCTGGTGGCCCACTACGCCAACGTGGTCAACGACGTCGGCTACGACCAGAAGGACGAGCTCCCCCGCCCGCTGCGCGACCTGAGCTGGACCGACGACATCTGGGGCCCATTCGTCCACGGGATGACCGCCCTGTTCGTCTGCTACGGCGCGCTGATGTTCACCGACAAGTTCACCGGCGTCGGCAAGCTCGCCTTCGCCGGGACGGTGGTCATCCTGGGCACGATCGGCTTCCCGGCGGTCTTTCTGACGACCACGTCGAGCGGGACGGTCCTCAACCTGATGCCCGACCGCCTCCTGCGCGTGATGGGCGCGCTGGGGCCGAAGTACCTGATCGCGGTGGCGCTGTGGGCAGCGTCGGCGGTGGTCTACCTGGCGGGAAACGTTGCGACGATCTTCTTCCTGTCGTCGCTGCTGTCCGAGCCGGGCGCCACCCCCAACGTCATCGGCCCGGAGCTGCACGCGCTGCTCGGCTACGGGCTGCTGATGCTCGGCATCGTGATGATGCACGGGTTCTGCTGGTACCTGGGGCTCCAGTACCGGGGGCACCACGAGCAGTTCAACTGGCTGTTGCAGCGGCACCACAAGAAGGTGGACCTGATCCGCCCGAAGTACGGCTTCGCCACGCTCAGCGGTGAGTCGGGCGCGAAGGTGCGCCCGAAGCGCGCGTCGCCGCAGAACCACGCGTAACCGCCGCGCCCGCGCGCGCTCGCGGCAACGGTTGGCCCCCCCTGGCACGCGTCCGTTCCCGCCGCCGGCGCGCTCCCCGTTCCCGCACGCGTCGCGCCGGCTAAGATACGGCGGATGCGGATCGCCCTGGCCCAGATCAACCCGACCGTCGGCGACCTTGCCGGCAACGTGCGCAAGCACCTCGACTTCATCGCCCGCGCCAAGGCGGACGGGGCGCAGCTCGTGGTCTTCCCCGAGATGTCGGTGCCGGGCTACCCGGCCAAGGATTTGCTGCTCAAGCCGGGCTTCATCGAGGACAATTTGCGGGCCGTGCGGATGATCGCGTCGCGCGTCAACGGCATCGAGGCGGTGGTCGGCTACGCCGAGCGCAACCCCGAGCCGATCGGCCGGCCGCTGCACAACGCCGTGGCGGTGCTGCGCGACGGCGCGGTCGCCAGCCGGCACTTTAAGACGCTGCTGCCGACCTACGACGTGTTCGACGAGAGCCGCTACTTCGAGCCCGGCCCCGCCGGCGAGCGCAACCAGCTCGTGCGCATCGGCGACGTGCGGGCGGGGCTGAGCATCTGCGAGGACCTCTGGAACGACGAGAAGTTCGTCACCCGCCGCCTCTACCACCAGAACCCGCTGGCCGACCTGCACACCGCCGGCGCGCGGGTGATGATCAACGCCAGCGCGTCTCCGTTCGTCGTCGGCAAGCACGACTTCCGCCTGAAGCTTTTCGGCGGTCAGGCGAAGCAGTTCGGCCGGCCGCTGGTCGTCGTCAACCAGGTGGGCGGCAACGATGAGCTGATCTTCGACGGCAACAGCGTGGCCTTCGACGCCGACGGGAGCCTGGTCGCGCAGGCGAAGGATTTCGAGGAAGACCTGGTTATCGTGGAACTGGGCGACAGCAGCGCGAATGACCGCGGCTCGAACGGGAGCGGCTCGAACGGGAGCGGCTTGGACGATCGTGGCTTGGGCGTCCCGCCCGAGCGCTCGCCGCGGAGCGGCCCGCCGCCGCAAGCGCTCGGGCAGGATGCCCAGGCCAGGAGGATTTCCGCGAGCGGCATCGAGTCCATGTACAAGGCACTGGTCCTCGGCCTGCGCGACTACGTGCGCAAGTGCGGGTTCAGCTCCGTCGTCCTCGGCCTGTCCGGCGGGATCGACTCGGCGCTGACGGCGGCGCTGGCGGTCGACGCGCTCGGGCCGGACAAGGTCGTCGGCGTCGCGATGCCCAGCCGGTACAGCTCCGGCCACTCCGTCGAGGACGCGCGGCAGCTCGCGCTCAACCTCGGCATCGCGTTCCATATCGTGCCGATCAAGTCGCCGCACGACGCGTATGAGGCGACGCTCGGGCCGCTGTTCTCACAGGATTCGCGCGACGCGCAGTCGCCGCTCGGGGACGACCTCACCGAGCAGAACATCCAGGCCCGCATCCGTGGCGCGACGCTGATGGCGTTCTCCAACCGCTACAACCACCTGCTGCTCACCACCGGCAACAAGAGCGAGATGTCGGTCGGCTACGCCACGCTCTACGGCGACATGTGCGGCGGGCTGGCGGTGATCAGCGACGTGCCGAAGACGACCGTGTGGGAACTGAGCAAGTGGATCAACGCCCACGCGGGGCGCGAGCTGATCCCGACCAGCAGCATCACCAAGGTCCCGTCGGCCGAGCTGCGACCGAACCAGACCGACCAGGACTCGCTGCCGCCCTACCCGGTGCTCGACGCGATTTTGTACCGCTACGTGGAAGAGGAGAAGGGCGCCGCCGAGATCATCGGTGACGGCTTCGACCCGGCCACCGTGATGAAGGTGATCAAGCTGACCGACCGCAGCGAGTACAAGCGCCGCCAGGCCCCGCCCGGCCTGAAGGTGACCGGCCGAGCCTTCGGCTCCGGGCGTCGAATGCCCATCGCGCAGCGATACGAGCAGCAACTCCCCAAACACGGGGAGCCCGGCCCCGCCGGCGAGGCGGAACAGCGCGAGGTGTGACTCGCAGTCTGACGGAGCGGTCGCGCTCCAGCGATCCCGCGGCATGGGTGGTCAACCCGAGTGCGCGACGCGATCGCGTTTTGCGGATGTTCAGACACGGGTTTTGAAAACCCGTACCACGGCGGGCGGCTAAGCGTCCAGCAGCACCGGTCACCCGTTCTGCTGCCGCAGCACCAGCACGTACGCCAGCGCCGAGAGCGACCCCGCGAACGCCACCAGCGACAGCACGCTCACCCCCATCCGCACCTTGACGCCCGCGTCGATCACCGGCGCGTTGAGCCAGGCCAGCGAGCGGAGCACCGGCGGGAGCGGGTCTTCCTCCAGCGGCGCGATCAGCGTCTGCCGCGGCTCGTCGCGCACGCTCTCCTCGATGTCGTCCGGCCGGCGGCGCATCACCAGCACCGGCTCGGCCAGCTCGAACAGCGGCTGAGGTTCCGGCAGCGGGTTGTCGAACGGCGACTCGCGCGGCGGCGGCGGATCGACGGGCTTGCCCTGGCGGATCTCCTCGAACAGTTGGTCGAGCTGTGCCGCCAGTTCCTCCACCGGCGTCTCGGCGTCGCGCCGCGGCGACGGCTTCAGCGCCGCCGACGAAGATGACGACGTCGCCGCCGGCGCGTGCGGCACCTCGGCCGGCTGCCAGTTGGCGTCGGGCGCCAGCAGGCGGGCGATCTCCTCGCCGGCAAGCTGCGAGATCAGGTCGTCCGGGTTGGTGTTGTCCAGGGAAAGATCGTCCGAGCGATCGAGCGGATCGGGAAGATCCGCGGGAGAATTAGCCATCGCGCGACTCCTTTCGCACGCACTTCTGCAACCGGCGCGTCCTGCCCGGCCGGGCGGGATGCTAGCGTTGCCGCGCGCGGGTCGCAATGAAATCCAAGGCAAAACGGCGAAGAATATCCGCCTCGCTCGCCCCGCCCCTAACGCGCAAGCGGGCATGGGCGAGCGCCCCGAGCCTTGCGCCAGCGCGAATCATGACGCACATTGCCCTCCCTCTCCCGGTACGCCGGGAGAGGGCAGGGTGAGGGCCACGCGCGATCGGCGCAGTTCCGCAGAGCCGCGGTCGCAGCGCCCAAGCCCTGACCCAACCTCTCCCGGCGTACCGGGAGAGGAGCAGGAGCGGGCGGCCCGTGTGTCGCGAGCGCGGCGGTGTTCGCGCAGCCGCGCCGGCGTGCCGCCGCCGTGTTACCATTCTCACGTGCTTCGACGCGTCCACACGCAGGTCCTGCGCACCGGCGAGCTCACGCTCGATCCGGCGGCCGCGCGACATCTCCGCAACGTGCTCCGGCTCAGCGTCGATGACGTGATCGAGGTCTTCGACGACGACGGCGCCGTCGCGCGCGCTCACGTGCTGGCAATTGAGCCGGAGGTGATCGTCCACGTTCACGACATCACGCCACCCGACGCTGGCGCGCCGGAGCTGACGGTGGCGTCGGCGGTGCCCAAGGGTGAGCGGGCGGACTGGATGGTCGAGAAGCTGAGCGAGCTGGGCGTCGCGCGGTTCGTGCCGCTGTCCGCCGCCCGGAGCGTGGTGCTGCCGGAGGGGAAGAACAAGCGTGAGCGCTGGGCCCGCATCGCCACCGAGTCCGCCAAGCAATCCCGCCGGCGCGGGGTGATGCGGATCGAGCCGCTGACGTCGGTGGACGATCTGCTTCGCGCTGCCCGCAGCGGCCCGGGCGGCAGCGCGGCCAGCGGCGCGGGCCGCGATGCGGGCGTCGGTGCCGGCGACGCGGGCGACGCCGCGTATTACCTTTCCACCGCCGCCGATGCCGTACCCATCGCCCGGGCGCTGCTTGCGACGCCGTCGCCCGCGCCGGCACGAGTCACGCTGCTCATCGGGCCCGAGGGCGGGTGGACGGACGCGGAGATCGACGGCTTCGCCCGCGCCGGCTTCGCCGGGCTGAAGCTGACCGAGACGGTGTTGCGCGTCGAGACCGCGGCAATCGCGGCGGCGGCGGTGGTGGCGACGCTGCTCGCTTCCAATCGACCGGCCGCTCCCTAGAATCCGCCGGGACCACCATGCACGTTCGCCTGACCAAGACCTTCCGGTTCGAAGCCGCCCACGCCCTGCCCACCTTCGGCCCCGACCACAAGTGCCGCCGGCTGCACGGGCACTCGTTCCGGTTCGACGTGATCGTGGAGGGAGAGGTCGACCCGGCGAAGGGTTATCTGGTCGATTACGGCGACATCAAGCGGGCCGCCGACCCGTTGGTGAAGCGGCTGGACCACTACTACCTCAACGAGATTGAAGGTCTGGCCAACCCGACGAGCGAGGTCATCGCGAAATGGCTTTTCGACCGCCTGAAGCCGGCCCTCCCGCAGCTTTCGGCCATTATTGTCCATGAAACCTGCACGTCCTCGTGCGAGTACCGCGGCCGCTGAAGTCCCCCGTCGAGCGCCTTGATGCCCGCAAAGCGATGGCCCGTGCAATTTTTCTTGAACAAGTTTGACAAATTCTGCATAATGTTGGAAGATTCTGCCAGAAAGGGAGCAGATGATTGCAGAAGCATCCCGCGCGCTTGATCGGAAAGAGGTCGAGCAGCTCGTCCGCGAAGTATTGACTCAGAAGCTCCGCGGGCAGGTGACGCCGCCGCCTTCGCGGGAGCGGCACGCCGCGTTCGCCGGCGGGCCGGGCGGGCCGCCGCACCCGTTGGTGGTGAACGTGTCGGCCCGGCACATGCACGTCACGCCCGAGCACCTGGAGATCCTCTTCGGCAAGGGGGCTAAGCTCACCAAGCTCAAGGACCTTTACCAACAAGGGGAGTTCGCCAGCGAGCAGCGGGTGACAATCGTCGGCCCGCGGCAGCGCATCATCCCCGACGTCCGCATCCTCGGCCCGGTCCGCGACTACACGCAGATCGAGCTCAGCTACACCGACGGCATCTACCTCGGCGTCGACCTGCCGCTGCGCATCAGCGGCAACCACGAGAACACGCCCGGCGTCACCCTCATGGGCCCCAAGGGCGCGCTCACGATCGATAAGGGCGTCATCCGGGCCGAGCGCCACGCCCACATGTCCACCGAGGACATGAACTACTACGGTGTGCGCGACGGGGACTACATGAAGCTCCGCATCGACGGCCCGTGCGGGCTGACCTTCGACCGCGTGAAGGTCCGCTACCACCCGAAGGTGGTCCTCGAGGTGCACATCGACACCGACGAGGGCAACGCCTGCGACCTGGAATCGGCGACGCACATGGAATTGATCAGGTGAGGAGAGAGTTGCCAGTTGCCCGTTGTCAGTTGCCAGTAAAAGGCGCCGCACCGGCAACGAACAACTGACCCCTCTGCTCCTCCGCTGGCAACTGACCACTGACAACTGGCCACTGACAACTGGCAACTCTGAAAGGAAGCAATCATGCCTCAAGAAGCTCTAGGCCTTCTCGAATGCAAGGGACTCGTCGCCCTCATCGAGGGCAGCGACGCGATGCTCAAGGCGGCCAACGTCGAGATGATGGGCTGGGACAAGGCCGGCAGCGGCATGGTCACGGCGTTCGTGCGCGGGGACGTCGCGGCGGTGAAGGCCGCCCTTGACGCCGGCGCCGAGGCGGCCGGGCGCGTCGGGCAGGTCATCTCCGTCCACGTCATCCCGCGCCCGCACGACGAACTGGGCGGGATGATGCCGAAGAAGAAGGTCGCCGCCCCCGCCGGCGACCGCGGCGGCGTCGCGACGGGCGCGCGCAAGTAACGCGGAAGAAACCGCGGATAAACGCGCTTCAACGCAGATAGGGACAAACGCAATCATCCGCGTTTATCCGCGTTCATCTGCGGTTCCAACCAAAATTCGGAGACTGCAATGGCAAGCACTGATGGAAACGGCGGCAACGGCTCGTACGGCAGCGCGCTCGGACTGGTCGAGACCAAGGGTTGGGTCGGCCTCGTCGAAGCGACCGATGCGATGTGCAAAGCGGCCAACGTCGAGGTGGTCAAGACCATCCAGATCGGCGGCGCGTTCGTGACCACGATCGTCCGCGGCGACGTCGGCTCGGTCCGCGCGGCGGTGGACGCCGGCTCCGAAGCCGCCGGCCGCGTCGGCGAACTCGTCGCCAGCCACGTCATTGCCCGCCCGCACCCGGATCTGCTAGCGGGCTACGGCGCGGGTGGAAGCGGCGGGTCACTGTAGGAAATGCTGAACGGTGAATGCTGAATGCTGAACGGCGGATGCTTGCCGAGCATTTCATTCATCATTCAGCATTCATCGTTCAGCATTAGCTTCCCATGCTCGTCCTCGTCGCCAACCTCGGCTCGACTTCCTTCAAGTTCAAGCTCCTGGACATGGAGCGGAACGGCGGCGAGGTCGCGCGCGGTGGGTACGAGCGGATTGGGCAGCCGGGCGCCCCGCACGCGTCGCACGGCGACGTGATCGACGAGATCCTCAAACAGTGCGGCGGCGCGCCCGACGCCATCGGCTTCAAGGCGGTCCACGGCGGGCCGATCTCGGGGGCGGTGCGGGTGACCGACGACGTCATCGCCACCATGGAGCAGTTCGCCGACGTCGCGCCGGCGCACAACCCGCCCTACGTCGCGGCCATGCGCGCGTTCCGCGCCAAGCTGCCGGCGGTGCCGCAGGTGGCGGCGTTTGAGACGGCGTTCCACCAGACCATCCCGCCCGCGCGGCAGGTGTATGCGATCCCGCACGAGTGGACCGAAAAGCTCGGCATCCGACGCTACGGCTTCCACGGCGCGTCGCACCGCTACATCGCGACGCGCGTGGCCGAATTGGTCGGGCGCGAAAAGGCGCGGCGGGTGATCTCGTGCCACCTCGGCGGATCGTCCAGCGTGACGGCGATTGAGAACGGAAAGAGCGTCGCCACCAGCATGGGCCTGACGCCGCAGACCGGGCTGCCGCAGAACAACCGCGTCGGCGACTTCGACACCTTCGCGCTCCAGCGCCTGCTCAAGCAGGGGCTGAGCGTTGACGACGTGCTGAAGAAGCTCGGCAAGGAGTCCGGCCTGCTCGGCATCAGCGGCGTGTCGAACGACATGCGCGACATCGAGAAGGCGGCCGGCGAGGGCAACGCGCGGGCGCGGCTGGCGATCGACGCCTTCGTCGAGAGCTGCCGGAGCTACATCGGGCAGTTCCTCGTCGCTTTGGGCGGGTGCGACGTGCTCGCCTTCACCGGGGGCATCGGCGAGAACGGCGCCGCCATCCGCGAAGCGATCTGCCGCAACCTCAACTGGGCCGGCATCGTCCTGGACCCGAACAAGAACCACGTGCGCGGCAAGGAAGAAAAGATCAGCGCCGCCGAGTCCGGCGCGGAAATCTGGATCGTCGCGACCAACGAAGAACTGATCGTGGCCCGGCAGACGGTGGATGTTCTGGAGAAGGAAAGTGTTGCCAGTTGTTAGTTGTTAGTTGCCAGCAAAGGCGCGGATGCCTCGTCCTCACTGGCAACTGACAACTGGCAACTGGCAAACCTTCCCCTGGCAACTGACAACTGGCAACTCTTAAGGAGTCCAATGGCAAACGGTGAAGCAATCGGACTGATCGAAACGAAGGGGATCGTCGCGGCCATCGAGGCGTGCGACGCGGCGCTGAAGGCGGCGAACGTGACCTTCGTCGAGCAGCACAAGGTCGGCAGCGGCCTGGTCGCCGTCACCTTCCGCGGGGACGTGGCGGCGGTCCGGGCGGCGGTGGACGCCGGCGCCGAGGCCGGCGGACGCGTCGGCGAGATCGTCTCCGTCCACGTCATCGCCCGCCCCCACTCCGACGTGGCGAAGATGGGATGAAGCGCGGTGAGGTGAATCGCGAAATCCGAATGACGAAATCAGAATGACGAGTCAAATCCGAAGCCCGAACCAGCGAGGGCTTGCGATCGCGGCTTCGTCATTCGTGCTTGCTTCGTCATTCTGATTTCGTCACTCGGATTTGCTCGTAGCGGAATTTCCCCGGAGCCCCATGTTTCTCGCCCGCGTCACCGGCAACGTCGTCGCCTCGCAGAAGGACAAGACCCTCAACGGCCAGAAGCTGTTGGTGGTCGAGCCCCTCAACGTGAAGTACGACGAGGCCACCAACCGGCCGGCGTCGCTCGGGAACACCGGGCGGGCGATCGTGGCGATCGACGTCGTCGGCGCCGGCGACGGGCAGCTCGTGCTCGTCGTTCAGGGGTCCAGTGCCCGCATGACCGACGTGACGAAGAACCTCCCGGCCGACGCGATCATCGTCGGCATCGTCGACTCCGCGGAGTACGGCGGGAAGGCGTTCTTCAAGGCCGAGAGCTGAACGGCATCCGTGGCACGGGCTGCCCGCCCGTGCCTGACGGTGCTCGACATGGGCCGGCGGCCCATGCCACGAGGAAAGCATGAACCAAGCACTCGTACAAGACGTCGTCGCCGAAGTGATGAAGCGACTGGGCAACCGCGCCCCGGGCGGCAGCGGTGGCGGTGGCGGTGGCGGTGGCAACGGCGGATCGCCGTCGATGCACTACCGCCCGCGCGGCGGGGTGCTGGCGGGCGAGGACGCGCCGGCCAACGATGCCAAGCTGCGCGACAAGTCCGGCATCTCCGTCCCCGTCGGCGAGCACGGCATCTTCTCCAGCGTCGACCAGGCGGTGTCGGCCGCCACCGAAGCGCAGAAGAAGCTGGTCAACCTCTCGTTGGACGAGCGCGACCAGATCGTCAAGTTAGTGAAGTCCATGGCCAAGCAGAACGCGCAGGCCTGGGGCAAGATGGAGATCGACGAGACGAAGATCGGGCGGCTCGACCACAAGATCGAGAAGCTGCAGATCCTTGAACTGGTGCCCGGCGTCGAGTTCCTCAAGACCTACGCCGACAGCGGCAGCAACGGGCTTTGCCTGCACGAGTTCGCGCCGTTCGGCGTGATCGGCATCATCACGCCGGTCACGCACGTCATCCCCACGTTGTCCGCCAACGTGGTGAACATGGTCGCCTCCGGCAACGCGATAGTGGCCAACCCGCACCCCAGCGGCGCCAACTGCGCCGCCGTCGCCGTGCGCGAGTACAACCGTGCGATCAGCCAGAAGTTCGGCATCGATCACCTGATCACGTGCGTGGTCCCGCCGACGCTGGAAACGGCCGAGGCGATCTTCAACCACCGCGGGATCCCGCTGCTGGTGGTGACCGGCGGCCCCGCCGTCGCCCGCGCGGCGCTGAGCGCCAAAAAGCGCGCGATCGTCGCCGGCCCGGGCAACCCGCCGGTGGTGGTGGACGAGACCGCCTGCCTGAAGAACGCCGCGGAATCCATCGTCAAGGGCGGCGCCTACGACAACAACCTGCTCTGCATCGGCGAGAAGCAGGTCTTCTGCGTCGAGAGCGTCTTCGACAAGCTGATGCAGCAGATGGAGCGGGCGGGCGCGTCGATCCTCAACGCCAGCCAGATCGACGCGCTGACCAAGCAGGCGTTCAAGATGGGCAGCGACAACAAGCTGCACGTGAACAAGGACTTCGTCGGCCGCGACGCCGCGGTGCTGGCGCAGGCGGCCGGCACGTCCGTCCCGCCGATGACGCAACTGCTCGTCGGCGAGACCCGGGCCGACCACGTGTTCGTCCAGGAAGAGCAGATGATGCCCTTCGTCCCCTTCGTCCGCGTGCGCAACGTGGAGGAGGCGATGGACCTGGCGATCCAGTCCGAGCACGGCTACCGCCACACGGCGCTGATCCACAGCCGCAACCTCAGCACGATCACCAAGTTCGGCCGGATGGCCAACGTCACGCTGTTCGTCGTCAACGGCGCCAGCATGTCGGGCCTCGGCCTCGGCGGGCAGGGGTACCTCAGCTACAGCATCGCGACGCCGACCGGCGAGGGCATCACCACGCCGCTGACGTTCACGCGGTATCGACGGGTGATGATGACCGGCAGTCTCCGGATGATTTAGCGGACGGCATTCATGCAGCTCGGCCTGGTCATCGGTCACGCCACTTCCACGGTAAAGCACCCGTCGCTGGTCGGGTGGCGGATGGCGATCGTGCAGATGCTGGGGGTGAACGGGCAGCCCGAGGCGGACCCGGTGATCGCCGTCGACAAGCACGGCGCCGGCCCGGGCACGAAGGTCGTGCTCAACAGCGACGGCAAGGCCGCGCGCGACATGATCGGCGACAACAAGAGCCCCGTGCGCTGGTTCGTGATCGGGATCGTGGACGAGTGATCGGACGGTATGCGTGACACGGGCCGCCGGCCCGTGACGAGAGGCACGGCGAGGTCCGTTGCTTGCCCACGTCAGTGACTGCCTTGCGTGGCACGGGCCGCCGGCCCGTGTCGAGAGGTGGCGTGTCGAGAGGTGATCGGACACGGGCGAGGCCGCCCGTGCCACGGCTGAAGCGAAATGATCTATACCGCGCGCCAACTCGAGGACCTGCACAAGACCAACGGGCACGTGAGCCTGCCGGTCGGGTCGCGCCTCACGCCGATGGCGGCGGACTGGCTGAAGCGCAAGAGCGTCACGATCGCCTACGACGGCGCGGCGACGAACGGCGCCGCGGGCGGGGCGGGTGGCGCGGCTGGCGCGGGCGCTGCCGGCACGGGTGCGACCGCACGTGCGTTTGCGCCGGCCGACGCGTCGACGGCCCCCCACCTCCCCTCCCCCGCCGGCGCGTGGCTCTGGTGGTGCGACGGCCCGTGCGGCGCGGCCAAGGCAGCGCTGGCGGCGCAGGCGCGTGAGACGAATTTTCAGCCGATGACCGTGACGGCGGAGCCGAAGTACCTCGTGCAGGCGATCCAGCAACTGGCGTCGGAAGTGAAGCAGGATCGCGCCGTCGGCGGCGTGCTGCTGGTGCAGTCCGGGGCGGCCGCCGTGGTTTACGCCAACCGCTGCCCGTCGCTGCGCGCGATCCTCGGCACGTGCCGTGACGCGGTGCAGCAGGGCATCGACCTGATCGGCGCCAACGTGCTGATCGTCGAGACGCCGCAGCAGACGCTCCAGCAGGTGCGGAACGTACTGTCCCCGTTCGTCCGCCTGCGGCGAGAGCCGTCGCCGGACGTGAAGCGGCAGTTGCAGGAGCTGGCGAGCTGTTCGTAAGGCCACGGCCGCATGACGGCGTAACCACCTGGCCGCCAAGACGTGGCATGGGCGCCTCGCCCATGCAACTCGCCGCGCAGCGGCTCTGCTGCGGCGACGAAGGGAGCGGCTGACCGCCGCGGATTGCATGGGCGAGGCGCCCATGCCACGAGAAGAACGATCACAACGGCATGCGAATCGCCAAGGTCGTAGGTCGAGTGACGCTGAGCCGCGCGTACCCCGCGCTGGTTGGCGGGCGGTTCGTCATCGTCGAGGTGCAGGACCGCTTCTCCCTCGCCGGCCGGCCCGGCAAGCGCGCTGAGACCGTCGTCTGCTACGACCACCTCGGCGCGGGCGCGGGCGACCTGATCGCCATGAGCGAGAGCCGCGAGGCCTGCATGCCGTTTTACCCCGAGCGGATCGTCCCGCTCGACGCCTACTGCTCCGCGATCCTCGACCGCGCGGTTGTGACTCGAGAATTGGAATAGGTGACCTTATGGCCAAGGGCAACGCGATACCGACGACCACCAGCAACTACGGCGGCGGCGCCCGCACCAGCACCGCCAACGGGCACCCGCGCATCAGCGAGTTCAAGCTCAAGGAGCAGATGTGCGACATCGGCCGGCGCATCTGGCAGAAGGGGTTCTGCGCCGGCAACGAGGGGAACCACTCGTATCGCCTGAGCGAGGACCGCATCCTCTGCACCCCCACCGGCATCAGCAAGGGGAACCTCAAGCCCGACGACCTGTGCGTCGTGGACATGGAGGGCAAGCAGGTCTCCGGGCGGCGCAAGCGCACCAGCGAGATCCTGATGCACCTGGCGATCTACAAGGCGCGGCCGGACGTGCGCGCGGTGATCCACAGCCACCCGCCGCACGCGACCGCCTTCGCCGTCGCCGGCATCGACCTCCCCACCTGCATCCACCCCGAGGCGGAGGTGTTCCTGGGCAGCGTGAAGACCGCCAAGTACGTCACGCCCGGCGACACGCGCCTCGGCGAGTCGCTGCTGCCGTACGTGAAGGATTCCAACACGATCCTGCTCCAGAGCCACGGCGTGGTCTGCTTCCACCCGGAGCTGGAGCAGGCGTACTACCAGCTCGAGATCGTCGACGCCTACGCGCGCATCCTGCTGCTGACGAAGCAGCTCGGCAGCATCCGCCCGCTGGACGGCGACGAGATGAAGGAGCTGCTGGCGCTGAAGAACAAGTTTGGCCTCAAGGACGCGCGCTTCGACGCGGGCTTAGACAAGATGAGCTGCGCCGGCACGGACTTCCTGGCGCGCGTCGGCGACATCGCCACCAAGGGCAGGATGGCCACCGCCGGCGGCGGCACCGCCCCGGTCCCCAGCGGCTCGGAGCTGCGCCCGGCGACGGCCGTGCAGGCGTCGCCGATGGAGCAGGCCATCCACTCGATGCTCCCGCAGAGCTACAGCGAGCGCGACGTCGAGCAGCTCGTGCAGACGATCACCGACCAGATCATGAGCGCGGCAGCGGGGTGAAGGAACCGCGCGGATGAACGCGGATCAACGCAGACGAAGGTCTGCCGCGCATCCGCGCTTATCTGCGTGCATCTGCGGTTCATTATGAAGTCGCTCGACCAGAAGCTCGCCAACATTCACGCCGATCCGTCGGGCGCGCGCGACTTCATCCTTGCCGACGCCAAGGACGCCGACATGGCCGCGGGGCTGGCGGCGCCGGGGAAGGACGTGCGCACCGGGAAGCTGCGCTCGCTGGCGGATTACCGCGACCAGATGCGCGAGATCACCCGGCAGGGGCTGATCGACATCATGCTGATGAGCTGCTCGACCAGCGATCAGCTCACGATCCGCGAGCGGCTGTTCGATGCCTCCGCCGTCACGCCCGCCTGCCGCGCCAACGACACGACCGACATCCACCTGCAAGCCGGCGGCGTCTACCCCAAGCACCCGAGCCGCCCGTTCCGCTCCTGCACGATCGACCAGATCCAGAGCGGGCGCGTCGATCCGTCGGAATACCAGCGGCAGCTCGGCGCGAACCTCGGGCTCTACTCGATCACGCCCAACAACGACCTCGACGCCGACTACCAGACGCTGGCGGCGTACAAGGCGTTCCGCCTGGAGGCGGAGGCGAAGGGCTTCCGCCACTTCCTGGAAGTGTTCGACCCCAACGCCTGCGGCGGCGCGTGCCCGCACGACCTCGGGCGGTTCATCAACGACTGGATCGTGCGCACGCTGGCGGGCGTGCCGTCGGCGGGGCGGCCGATCTTTTTGAAGATCGCCTACCACGGCCCGGGGGCGATGGAGGCGCTGGTCACGTACGACCCGCACCTGGTCGTTGGCATCCTCGGCGGGTCCAGCGGCACCACCCACGACGCGTTCAAGCTGCTGGAGGACGCCCGCGCGCACGGCGCGCGGGCGGCGCTGTACGGGCGGAAGATCAACAGCAGCGAGCACCAGCTCACCTTCGTCCGCTACCTGCACGCCATCGCCAACGGGAAGATCCGCGCCGACGAGGCCTGCCGCGCGTATCACGGGGAGCTTCAGAAGCTCCAGATCACGCCGTACCGGTCGCTCAAGGACGACCTGGAGCTGACGACCACCGCCACGAGCTACGCGGGGAGCGGGACGAGGGTGTCGCCCGCGGGCGCGGGCGCGGTGGGCGCGGCCAAGGAGCCGCCGCGCGGGGACGCGGGCGCGAGCCCGATGACCCACGGAGCGGCGAAGGCGCGGGAGTCAGCTCCGGCAACTACGGGTGCGAGGGCCCAGGCGGCGGTGCGAAGCGCGGTGATCGCAAAGCCCGCCGCGGCAAAGGCGTCGCCGTCGCCGTCGTCGTCGGCCGCGACATCATCGCCAGCCGCCGCGTCATCTCCGGCCGCGTCATCTCCGGCCACGTCATCTCCGGCCGCGTCATCTCCGGCCGCGTCGTCGCCGTCGCCCGCGCGGTCCTCCGGCGGTGAGCCGGACTATCGAAACATGACGTCCGCTCAGAAGGTGGCGCTGGCGCGCAAGCGCATCCAGGATGACCTTGCCCGCGCCAGTGCCGCCGCGGGCGGCGGGAACGGACGGTAAATCGCATGCTCATCCCCGAGCGAAAATCCCGCCTCCGCGAGCTGCTCGCCCAGCGCGGCGTGAGCGATCTCGATTCGCTGGCGGCGGCGCTGAACGTCTCCTCGTCCACCGTCCGCCGCGACGTCGACTCGATGGTCGAGCAAGGGATCGTCCAGCGCACGCACGGCGGCGTGATCTGGCTTGGCGAGAAGAACGGCGGCAACGGCGCCAACGGCCGGCCGTACGCGTTCGACCAGCGCATGAGCTACCAGGTGGACGCCAAGCGGCAGATCGCCCGCGCCGCCAAATCGCTGGTGCAGCCGGGCGAGACGGTCCTGATCGACGGCGGAACCACCACGTTCTACCTTGCCGAGGAGCTGCTCGGGCTGTCGCTCCAGATCGTCACGAATTCGCTGCCGATCGCCAACTTGTTCCTCAACGACGAGAACGTCGAACTGGTGCTGACCGGCGGGTTGATGTACCCGCGCTACGGCGTGCTGCTCGGACCGACCGCCGAGAACATTATCTCCACCATCCACACCAAGACGATGTTCCTCAGCGTCGCCGGCGTTCACGACGGGCAGATGTACAACCAGAATTTGCTGCTGGTCCACTCCGAGCAGCGGATGATGCAACAGGCGCAGCAGGTGATCCTCCTGGCCGACAGCGGGAAGTTCGGGCAGCAGGCGCTGGCGCGGCTCGGGGCGCTGGCGGACGTGGACGTGGTGGTCTCCGATGCGGCCCTGCCGCAGGAGCCGCGCGACCTTATCAGGGGCGCGGGGTGCGAGTTGGTAATCGCGGTTGATTCAGCCGACGGCCGCCCGCGGACGTAACCCCCGCGCGCCACGCGACGCCGCGGGCGCGGAACCGCCCCGCCCTCGCGCGTCCGGCGGCGCGCGCGATTGGGTGCGGCGGCGGACGCCAGGTCCGCGAGCTCATCACGCCCCTGAGTCGCCGCCGTGCCCCTACGAATTCTCCGGACGGATGTTGCTGATCACGTACATGTTGTCGTTGTAGTCGTAGTTCACGCCCTGGTAGTCCATCACCATGATGTAGGCGTTGGCCACCAGCGCGCCGTTGGCGTCGCGGAGGGGGTAGAAGCGGATGTGGTGGCCGTAGTTGCCGCCCGGCTGCTCCTGGGGGTTCTTGGAACTGTCGCTCCACTCCTGGTCGACCGCGAAGCCGAACGCGGTGTTGCCCGGGGTGAAGTTTCCGCCGGCGGCGGCGCCGCTGCTGGTGGTGGGGAAGAGCGTCTGCGCCTCGGCGCCGGTGGCGGTGAAGACGGTGTTGGTCGCGTTGCTCCCCTTGTTGTGCCACTTGAACGCGGCCACCTCGCCCTGCGTGTGGAAGGACGTGAGCTGGCGCACGCTGACCGGCAGGCTGGTGTTGGCGCGGCGCCAGTAGGACGAGAGCACCTCGTCCCCCACCGCCTGCCGCTTGCCGCCGGTGTTGAGGTTCTGCCCGGCGGAGACGAACGTGGTGCCAAAGCCAAACAGCGTGTTGCCCACCTGCGGGAGGCTGGGCTCGAAGCCGCCTTCCGGCTTGCGCTGGTGGTAGCCGGCGAGCGCGATCACCTTGGCCGGCTCGTCGGCGTCGTTGGAATTGATGGTGAGGGCGCCGCTCTTCAGGCCCGTGGTCGAGCTGCCGTTGAACTGCACCAGCACGTCGATGAACTTGCCGGCGCCGACGGTCTGCGCACCAGTGGGCGAGAGGACGCTGAACGGCCCGGTCACGCCGATCGACGAGATCGCCAGGGTCGAGCTGCCGCTGTTGCGGATGCGCATCTTCGCCTGCGTGTGGGCGGTGGTGGCGGGGAAGAGCGGGTCGGAGGTCTGGAACTTGTTGAACGCCAGCCGGTCCGCCGTCGGCAGGCCGTCCAGGTTCTCGGTGCCGATCTCCGGCCCGGCCGCGGCGCTGGTGACGTTATAGATGACGCCCACCACGTCCTGGTTGTCCTTGGCCGCCTCGATCTCTTCGACAGCGAAGACGTACGCGTTGGCGACGGCCGAGCCGTCGGGGTTCTTCATCGGGTAGAAGCGGATGTGCCGCTTGTCCGAAGGGTCGAACGTGTTGAACGCGTCCTCCTGGTACGTCACGCGCACGGAGCTGTCGCTGTTCTTGAAGCCGGGCCAGACGGTGTAGAGCGCGAACGCGGCCGAGCCGGGATCAAAGGCGGTCGCGCCCTGCGCGACGGGGTTAACGCTCTGCGCGTCGGCGGTGGAGACGGTGAACAGCTCGGTGTTCTTGGCCGGCGTGCCCGGCTCGTAGTAGCCGAAGCGCAGGGCGGGGTTGGACGCGACGCCGAACACGTCGAGCAACTGGATGACCACGTCGCCGCTGCCGGCCTTGCGGAGCTGCTGGAGCAGCACTTCATCGTTCGGGGTCGTCGGCGGATCGTTGAGGAACACGTCGTCCGGATTGGAGTCGCCGACGTTCACGGGGATCTGGTAAAGGTCCAGCACGCGCTGGAGCGACGGCTCGAGCTCCCCGCCGGTGCCGGCAGTGGCCAGCCCGCGCAGCGCGACGTTCTTCACCGGCGTCTTGGGGTCGTCGCTCTCGATCGCGAGCGTGGCGGTCTTCACGCCCAGCGCGGTGCCGGCCGGGGCGGTGAAGGTCAGCTTGAGCGACATCGACTGCCCCGGCTGGATCGCCTGCGGCAGCCCGTCGGTGGTGCTGACGGTGAACATCGAGGCATCCGGGCCGCTGAGGGTGAGCCCGTTGGCGGGGACGTTGAGGACGCCGTCGCCCTCGTTGCGGACGGCCACGCCGATGGTCTGCCCGCCGCTGCCGCCGCGCACGTCGTTGAAGGTGCGGCGCGACGCGGTGGTGATCTGCCCGCGCGTGGTGACCGGCGTCGGCGCCAGCACGCCGCGCTTGATGCCGAACTGGTCGAACGTGAAGTCGATGCCGGCGCCGTTGTTCTTGTGCTGCGCCATCACCCCGCCGTAGGCGGACGGGCTGAAGAAGGCGCTGCGCTTGTCGCCCTTGAGGATCAGGGTCGCCGGGAGCTGCTTCACGTCGCCGCTGTTGACGCGGTAGAGCGCCCGCACGTAACCGGTGGTCGGGTCGCCGGCGAGGTAGAGGTCGATCGTCTGGATGTCGGAGAACGAGCCGATGTTGTAGACGGTCTGCGGCAGGTAGTGGCGCACGCCGCTCTTGAACTTCTGCTCGTCGACGAATTGCAGCCCGACCTTTCCGCCCGAGGCGGAGAGGACCAGCTTGACGTAGTTGTCCTGGTCGGGCCCGAAGAGGATGCCCCCCTGCTCGCTCGCCTCGTTGATCTGCAAGGGTGGGCCGTTGACGCGCGCGCTCATCACCCACGGGCGGCTGGAGGCGGCGAACGTGGTGGTCAGCGGGTTGACCAGGGTGTTGTCGTTGTCGAAGTTGCTCCCCGCGTCGGCGTTGCCGGTGGTGTAGAGGCGCAGGATCCCGGCGCCGATCTTCAGGTCGATCAGCCGCGGCTGGTACTCGTCGCCGTTCTTGTTCGGCTGCGCCCAGGTGAAACCGGTGCCCGAGCCGTCGCGGTCGGTCAGCCCCTGCTTGGAACGGTTGAAGTCCAGCACGAACGGCAGCGGGAAGCCGGCGGTCGGATCACCGGCGAGCAGCCGGCGGTTCTCCAGCGGTTCGATCAGGGGGCGCGGGGCGATGGCAGCATTGGCGGCGGTACGGGGATGGGGGCAGCGCATCAGGCAACGTCTCCCGAGAAAAAAACGTGAAGGTGGCCGGCCGATCCGGGCGTCACCACTTCGTGATCGGCCAAAGATCCCATCCCTGCGGCCCGACGAAGCGGAGGGGCATCTTAGCACGCTCGTGCGCGACCGACCAACGCCCAAAGGGGACCCGGCCGCCGCGCGTCGGCCGTGCCGTGGTCGCACCCTCGTCGCATCCTCGTCGCTCCCTCGTCGCACCCCCGTCGCTCCGTCCGCGTGGAGGGACGACGCATCGCGCCGCGCGTTTCCCCCAAATCCGCTGTTTTGCACGGTTTGACGAAGCGGGCGCGCGGACGTATTGATTCGCCCTTTCGTCCCCGCACCGTTACGGAGCTTACATGCGCTGGAGCCAGACGCTCATCCCGACCACCAAGGAGACCCCGGCCGACGCCAAGATCGTCAGCCACCAGCTCATGCTGCGCGCCGGGCTGATCCGGCAGCTTACGGCGGGGGTTTACGACTTCCTGCCGCTGGGGTTGCGCTCGCTCCAGAAGGCGGCGGCGATCGTGCGCGAGGAGATGAACCGCATCGGCGGCGCCGAGGTGCTGCTGCCGGCGATGAACCCCATCGAGCTGTGGCAGCGCACCGGCCGCGAACAGCAGTACGGTGGGCTGATGTTCCGCCTGAAGGACCAGCACGGCCGCTCCAGCGTGCTCGCTCCCACGCACGAGGAAGTCATCACCGAACTGGTCGGCGCGTACGTCAATTCGTACAAGCAGCTCCCGCTGACGCTCTACCAGATCCAGACCAAGTTCCGCGACGAGGAGCGCCCCCGCTTCGGGCTGCTGCGCGTGCGCGAGTTCCTGATGAAGGACGCCTACAGCTTCCACGCCGGCGTGGACTCGCTGAACAAGACCTACGACGACATGTACGCGGCGTACCAGCGGATCTTCACCCGCTGCGGATTGCCGTTCGTGATCGTCGAAGCCGAGAGCGGCCCGATCGGCGGCAGCGCCAGCCACGAGTTCATGTCCGCCTGCGAGGCCGGCGAGGACATCATCGTCACCAGCGACAAGGGCAACTACGCCGCCAACGTGGAGAAGGCCGAGATCGGCGACCGCCCGCACAACCTCGCCGCCGAGCCGACGGGCGCGCTGGAGAAGGTCCACACGCCCAACCTGCCCGGGATCGAGGACGTCGGCAAGTTCATGAAGGTCAAGCCGAAGAACATGCTCAAGACGCTGGTGTTTCAGGTTTCAGGGTTCGGAGTTCCGGGTTCGGGTGAGGACGGCGACGCTCCTTCTTCACCCGACACCCGACATCCGAAACCCGAAACCCGATTCGCATGGGTCGTGGCGGTCGTTCGCGGCGACCACGACGTGAACGAGGCGAAGCTGAAGAAGGCGGCAAAGGCATCCTTCGACATCGACGAGATCACGATGCTCGACACGCCCGAGGTTCGCGCCACGTGGGCGATCGGTTTCGTCGGCCCGGACGCGGCCGTGAAGCGCGCCGACACGGTCGTCGTCGTCGACCCCGATGCCGCGCAAGGCGGGTTCTGGCTGACCGGCGCGAACGAGGTGGATTACCACGTCAAGCACTTCAACTGGACGCGCGACGCCGGCGACGCGATCAACGATCCGAAGAAGCTCGCCGTCGCCGACATCCGCAACGCCGCCGCCGGCGACCCGTCGCCGAAGAACGACGGCGGCGTGCTCCAGGCGCGGCGCGGCATCGAGATCGGGCACGTCTTCAAGCTCGGCACGCGCTACTCCGAGCAGCTCGACGCCACGGTGCTGGACGACAAGGGGCAGAGCAACCCGATCATCATGGGGTGCTACGGCATCGGCATCGGCCGGATCCTCATCGCCGCCATCGAGGCGCTGCACGACGACAAGGGCATCGTCTGGCCGGCGGCGATCGCGCCGTACAGCGTGGTCATCACCCCGATCAAGTACGAGGGGGACGTGAAGGAGGCGGCCGACCTGCTTTACCTCCAGCTCACCGGGGCGGGCGTGGACGTGATCCTCGACGACCGCGACGCCCGCCCGGGCTTCAAGTTCGCCGACGCCGACCTGATCGGCTTCCCCGTCCGCATCAACGTCGGCGACCGCGGGTTGAAGGAGGGCAAGGTCGAGGTGAAGGCGCGCAGGGATGCGGAGCCGACGATGGTCGCCGTCGACGCGGTGCCGGAGCACGTGCGGCAGTTGCTCGTCCGATCCTGAGACGAATGTGGCGGACACGCCCGGGCGCGGCGCTCGATGGCGCGATCGCGGCGGCCCCTCGGGGATTACCTCCATGCGCAAGCTGGTCCTGATCAAGCACGCCAGCCCGCTCGTCGTGCCGGGGACGCCGCCGGAGCGGTGGCAGTTGTCGGACAAGGGGCGTGAGAGCTGCGCCGCGCTGGCGGAGGCGGTCCGGCCGCACGCGCCTGGCGTGATCGTCGCGTCGGAGGAACCGAAGGCGACCGAGACGGCAGAACTCGTCGCACAGGCGCTGGCGGTGCCGGTGGAGACGGCGCCGGGGCTGCACGAGCACGACCGGTCGAACGTCCCGCACATGCGCCCGGGGGAGTTCATCTCGCACGTCGAGCTCTTCTTCCGCCGTCCGCGCGAGCTGGTGCTCGGCCGCGAGTCGGCCGAGCAGTGCGCGCAGCGGTTCGAGCAGGCGGTCGACGCGGTGCTGTCGCGCCACGCGGAGCAGAGCGTGGCGATCGTGACGCACGGCACGGTGCTGGCGCTGTTCGTCGCGCGGCACGGCGACCGCAAGCCGTTCGAGCTGTGGCGCGAGCTCGGCCTACCGTCGCTGGTGGTCATGTCCCTGCCCGACCGCCGCGTGGAGACGGTCGTCCCGCGCATCGCCTGAGGCAATTTGCCGCTCTCGACCCGCCGGCGCGGGTTCACTCGAACGCCAGCATGTTCTCATGCGTGCCGCGCTCGCTGAGGTGTTGGGTGACGAGGTCGGGGTAGCTGGAGGTGATCGGCGTCAGGTGGGTCAGGCCCAGCTTGCCGCAGAGGCGCATGACCTCCGCGTCGGACGTGGACTCGATCTCCACGAACGACCCCAGGCCCGGGAGCGTGTCGAGCTCGATGGTGGCGCGCTCGAGCGTCCACGTTTCCCGCTGCTTCTCGAACCCCAGGTTGCGCGCGAAGCCCAGGCGGGCGAGCAGGTCGATCGCCGACGATGCCGAATCCACCGTCAGCTCGATCTCTTCCCGCCGCTTCACCGGCCCCTCGGCGCGCGGGCCTTTGAAGGTGACGGCCAGCGTCTCGCGGTTGGTGACGAGGTCGCGGCTGCGCCGCAGGCGCAGCCCGCGGTCGCTCGCCAGCAGCGCGCGGTCGGGCGTGTCGAAGAAGATGTTGGTCTCGGCGACCTCCCCCACCCGCTTGGCCGACAGCGATTTGAGCTTCTCGCGGATCGGGGCCAGGTCGTCCACCTTCAGCTTGATTTCGATTTCGACGGGCATGGTTTTGGAACGTCCTGGAATCGCGCTTCCTCGCTCGACAGTCTCTAGCCGACGACGAAGTTCACCAGTTTTTTCGGCACGTACAGCCGCTTTTTGAACTCCTTGCCCGCGACCCACTGTTGCACGCCGGGGGCGGACTGCGCGGCCTGGAGGATGGTGGCCTCGTCGGCGTCGGCCGGGACGGTGATCTTGTCGCGCAGCTTGCCGTTGACCTGCACCGGAAGCTCCAGCGTGCTCTCGGCCAGCTTCGCCGGGTCGTACTCCGGCCAGGGGCGGCGGGCGAGGGTCTTGGTGTGCCCGAGCCGCGCCCAGATCTCCTCGGCCGCGTGCGGCGCGTACGGGGCGAGCATCAGCGTGAAGGTCTCCGCCAGGTCGCGCGGGATCTCGGCCAGGCGGGTCATCTCGTTGTTCAACTTGATCAGTTCCGCGATGGCCGTGTTGAAGCGCAGCGCGGCGGTGTCTTCGCCGACCTTCTTGATCGTGCGGTTCATCATGCGATCAAGGGCGTCAGGGATGGGTGAGCCGGTGATTCGAGTTTCGGGTTTCGGGTGTCGGGTATCGGGTGAAGATCGTGTGTCGGGTATCGGGTTGCCGGTGTCGGGTGAAGACGGGGACGCGCCGCCGTCGCCTTCGCCCGGACCCCGAACCCCGAACCCCGGACCCCGATCCTCCTCCTCTTCCTCGCCCACCAGGTTCCGCCAGACCGCGTTGAGGAAGCGGACCATCCCGATGATGTCGCGCGTGTTCCACGGCTTCTGCGCTTCCAGTGGGCCCATGTACATGACGTACAGGCGCAGCGCGTCGGCGCCGTAGTCGCGCACCAGGTCGTCGGGGTTGGCGACGTTGCCGCGGCTCTTGGACATCTTGAAGCTGCGCCCGTCGGCGAGGATCTCCAGGTTGGCCTTGAGCCGGAAGCCCTGCTTGGTTTGCTCGACGTCCTCCTCGCTCACCCGCCGGCCCTTCAGCCGGGCGCCGGTCTGCTTGTGGAACGCGTAGACACTGATGCCCTGCTCGGTCGCCTCCTCGGCCATGTCACGAATGTCGGCGGCGGAGACCGGCTCGCCGGCTTCGGTCTCGAAGACGTGGAACTCCATCTCCCCGAGGATCAGCCCCTGGTTCACCAGCCGCAGGAACGGCTCGGGCGTCGAGACGTGCCCCAGGTCGAACAACACCTTGTGCCAGAACCGCGCGTAGAGCAGGTGGAGCACCGCGTGCTCCACGCCGCCGACGTACAGGTCCACCGGCATCCAGTAGCGCTCCTTGGCCGGGTCGCAGAACCACTTGTCGTTCTTCGGGTCGCAGAAGCGCAGGTAGTACCAGCACGAGCCTGCCCACTGGGGCATGGTGTTGGTCTCGCGCGTGAACTCCTGGCCGTCGCGCGAGACGCGGATCCAGTCGCGCGCCTTGCTCAGCGGCGGCTCCGGGGTGCCGGTGGGCTTGAAGTCCTCCATTTGCGGCAGCGCCAGCGGCAGCTCCCCCTCGGCGATGGCGGTGGCGTTGCCGTTCTTGTCCAGCAGGATCGGGAACGGCTCGCCCCAGTAGCGCTGGCGGCTGAAGAGCCAGTCGCGCAGCTTGTAGTTCACCGAGCGGTACGCGTTCCCCTCGCGCGACAGGGCCGCGGTAATGCGATCCTTGGCGTCGGCGGTCGGCAGGCCGTCGATCAGCGGGGAGTTGATGGCGATCCCCTCGTCGGTGAACGCGCGCCCCTGCGGCGCTTCACCGTTGGCCGGGCGGACCACCGGCTTGATCGGCAGGTCGAACTTCGTGGCGAACGCGTAATCGCGCTCGTCGTGCGCCGGCACCGCCATGATCGCGCCGGTGCCGTAGCCCATCAGCACGTAGTCGGCGATGTAGATCGGGATGCGCTCGTCGTTCACCGGATTGATCGCGTACGCGCCCGTGAACGCGCCGGTCTTCTCCTTCGTGTCGGCCATCCGGTCGCGCTCGGACTTGCCGGCGACCTGCTTGCGGTAGCTCTCGATCGTCTCGCGGTGCGGCTGCGAGGCGATGCGGTCCACCAGCGGGTGCTCCGGCGCCAGCACCATGTAGGTCGCGCCATAAAGCGTGTCGGGGCGAGTGGTGAAGACGGTGATCACCAGGTCATCGGCATCCACCTCCCCGGCGGCGCGCGGAACCCGCGGCGGTTGCGGCTCCGAATCCTGCGCATAGCCTCGCGCCCCGGCGGCGGCGATGCTCTCGGGGGCGATCTCGAAATCCACCTCCGCCCCCACGCTCTTGCCGATCCAGTTCCGCTGCATGTCCTTGAGCGATTCCGGCCACTCCAGCAGTTCCAAGTCCTTGATCAGCCGCTCGGCGTACGCGGTGATGCGCAGCATCCACTGCCGCATCGGCCGGCGCTCGACCGGGAACCCGCCGACCTCGCTCTTGCCGTCGATGACCTCCTCGTTGGCCAGCACCGTCCCCAGCCCCGGGCACCAGTTGACCGGCACCTCGTCCATGTAGGCCAGCCGCTGCCCGTCGATCACGTCGCGCTGCTCGTCGGCCGACAGCTCGCGCCACAGGCGCTCGACGCGCACCTCGCCGCTGATGCGCTCCATCCCCTCCTGCACCGGGTTGACCTTCACCTCGCCGTCGGGCGCGACCACCAGGTTCTCGTTGAACAGCTCGTTGACCAGGTGCTCGATCGGCCTGGCCTTCTGGTCGGTGGGGTCGAAGTAGCTGTTGAAGAGCTGGAGGAAGATCCACTGCGTCCACTTGTAGTACTCGGGCGCGGTGGTATCGATCTCGCGGTCCCAGTCGTAGCTCATCCCCAGCATCTGGATCTGCCGGCGGAAGTTGTCGATGTTGCCGGCGAGCATCTCGCGCGGGTGGCGGTTGGTCTTGATGGCGTACTGCTCCGCCGGCAGTCCGAACGCGTCCCAGCCGGTCGGGTGCAGCACGTTGACGCCGCGCATGCGCATCAGCCGGGCGACGATGTCGGTCGCGGTGTAGTTCTCGACGTGGCCGGTGTGGAGCCCCGCGCCGCTGGGATAGGGGAACATGTCCAGCACGTACGCCTTGGGCATGTCGCCGGCGTCGGCGGGCTCCAGGGCGGCGAAGGTCTTGTTCTCGCGCCAGTACTGCTGCCACTTCTTCTCGATGGCCGTGAAGTTGTACGCCATGGGGACGAATCATATCGGCGGGCCGCGCCGGCGGAAGGGTCGGACGGTCCGATAACCGCGCGCGCCGCGCCGGTCGCGAAGATTTTCTCCATCGTCGCGCCCCGCCGTTCCGATAACGCAAGTGGACAGCGAGGCGACACTCGCGCGGAAGGATGCTTGCAAGATGACCCTGTTGATGGACGAGCTTCTCGGCGAGGAAACGGATGTCCCGGTGGAAGCGGCCGAGCGGCGCCGCGGGCTGCGCGTCCCCCAGGCGCGGCCGGTGAAGGTCTACGACGCGTCGGAAGCGAAGTATTTCGGCGGGCAGACCGCCGACGTCAGCGCGACCGGGCTGCGCATCCAGCTCCCGGCGTCGGCGGCGGTCGAGCCGGGGAAGGTGGTCGGCGTTCACGTCGGGCTCACCTCCGCCGGCAGCGCGCTGCCCAACCGCCGGCAGATGATCCCCGCCCGCGTGGTCTGGGTCGACCGCTCCTTCACCCGCGGGCACGTGCTGGCGGGGATCGAGTTCATCACCAGCATCGCCGCGCACCTGGACGCCGCCTGACGGCGGGCGCGCAGGTGGCCGCCGCCGCGAGCGCGGCGCAGCCCACGGGTCACCGCCGCCAACACCAGCGCGGCATGACGCGACACGCGTGACGCCGCCGCAGCGCGCGCCGGCCGCATCGACCGGTTGTGACGGATGCGCCGCAATGAATCTCTCTTGGCAGGGCCCGCGGGCGGCGATCCGCGGGCCCTTCTTTTTTGCCACCATCCCGCCGTGCCGCCCCGCCGCTAGAATCGACCCGGCACGGGAGAGTTTCGACGCGTGGAAAAAGCCGCAAGACGTTTCGCCGGTTGGGTCCTGGCCATCCACGTGATGGTCTTCGTCCTGCTCGTGGTGATCGTCGCCGTCGCCTCGCGCGAGGTCTACAGCAACGCCCGCGCGCAGGCGCTGGGACAGGTGCGCGTGCGGCAGGAGCTGCTGGCGGCCCAGACCGCGCGCGGGATCGAGGCGTTCTATCGCAACGTCATCGACCAGCTTCGGACCCAGCAGCGCGCCGACCCGCTGAACCTCGACGTGACCGCGCTGGTCTGGGACCAGTTGCGCGGGCAGGCGACGCACCTGGTGACGCTGGACGCGCGCACCCGCGCGGTGATCAACGTCAGGAGCGAGGGCCGCGACCCCCTGCCGCCAGCAATCGCCGAGCAGCTCACGCAGGCGTTCGCCGCTCCCGCCGCTCCCGCCGCCGCCGCCCCCGCCGCCGCTGGCAGGCCCGGCGTGCGCGTCCTTGAGACCCCCGCCGGCCCGACCGTCTTGGCCGCCGCCCCGGCGCGCGACCGGCTGCTCGTGGCGGTCGTACCGCTCCGATCGGTCGAGAGCCGCTTTCTCAACGACCTCAATCAGCCCGAGCACATGGCCGCCATGCTGCTCGACGAGCGGATGCGCACCTTGTCCGCCGACGACAAGCGGCTCATCGGGCTCGACGTCACCGCCGAGCAGCCGGACCCGCGCGTGCGCGACGTCGCCCGTGACGACCTGCGTCGCGGCGAGCGCGTCACCCGCGAGTTCCTCCGCCCGATGACCATCGGCCGCGTCACCCTCGACCCCTCCATGGTCACCGCGCAGCCGGTGGACCTGCCCGACGGAAAACGCTGGTGGCTCATCGTCTCCTCCAGCCTGTCCGAGGTGGACCAGGCGCTGGGGCAGTTCCTTCGCCGCTCGATCATCGGCGCGGTTCTGGTGATCGCGGCGATGACGGCGGTGCTGGTCTCCACGTCCGTGCAGACCATCCGCGGGCGGCTGCGGCTCGAGCGGTTGCAGCACGAGCTGATCAACCGCGAGCTCGCCCAGGCGCGCGAGATCCAGCTCGCGTGGCTCCCCGAGCGCCAGGAGAGCCAGGTGCGCGTCGACGTCGCCGCCGTCAACCGCCCCGCCAGCCACATCAGCGGCGACTTCTACAACTGGTTCGAGCTGCACGACGGGCGGGTGGTGATCGTCGTCGGCGACGTCACCGGGCACGGGCTGCCGGCGGCGTTCCTCATGGCGACCACGCAACTGCTGGTGCGCATGACCATCGACCGCGTCGGCGACCCCGGCACCGCGCTGCGCGAGGTCAACCGCCAGCTCTGCACGCACGTGTTCAGCGGGCAGTTCGTCACCATGCTGGTGGCCGTCCTGGACCCGCGGCGGAACGTGATTGAGATCGCCAACGCCGGCCACCCGCCGCCGCTGATCGGCAGCGGCGCCGACTTCGCCCCGCTGCCGCTGGAGCCGCAGTTGGTGCTGGCGGTGGACCAGGACGTGGAGTACCGGACTCAACGGTTCGAGCTGCCGCCCGGCGCTAGCCTGCTCTTCTACACCGACGGCATCACCGACGTGCAGTCCCCCGCCGGCGACCGCCTGTACATCGAGGGCCTCGCCAAGAGCCTCTACGGCCGCTTCGACACCGCCACCGCCCTGGTGGCGGCCGCCATGGACGCCGTGGACGCCTTCCGCGTCGGCCGCGACGCCACCGACGATCTCACCCTGGTCGCCCTGCACCTCGCCCGCGACCCCGTCCCCACCGCCCCCGCCACCGCCGCCCCATCGGAATCCCCCCTCGCCACCCCCTCAGCTTGACACCCAAACCTCCCCGGCTACACTCGGCTATCCCGACCACCGGGGCCATAGTGAAATGGGATCACGCGACCATGGCATGGTTGAATTTGGGGTTCAAATCCCCATGGCTCCATTTAAAATGCAGGCAGACAGAGGCGGTTAGCCAACAATTCTGCCAACAATAGCCTCGACTCACTGGCCCGGGTGCGATAGCGTCCGGGCCATGTCCATTGGCACCCCCATCAAAGCGACGGCCCGCAAGCGCGGGCGCAAGGCCGAGCACTACAAGACCTCGTGGGACGAGCCGATCTACGGGCTCGCGCGCCGCCCCAGCGACGGCCGCTGGCGCAACGTCGCTACCGGCGAGGAGTGGACCGAAGGTGAGGAGGAACTCGCCATCGCTCGGTTCCGGCAGTGGGAGCGCAAGCAGGGATACGACACCCTAACGATTCGAGTGCCCGCCACCGATTTCGCTGACATCAAGAGCTTCCGTGTCGCGTGGGGCGGCTCAGTGG
>DASQDR010000145.1:0-68835 GCA_035634055.1 Tepidisphaeraceae bacterium
GCCCGCGTCGCCGCTCGGCTTCGTGCTGAAGGACATCGACGGCCACGACCACGACCTGGCGCAGCACCGCGGCAAGGTCGTGCTGCTGGTGAACGTCGCCAGCAAGTGCGGCCTGACGCCGCAGTACGCGGGGCTGGAAAAGCTCTACGGCGCCTACAAGGACCGCGGCCTGGTGATCGTCGGCATCCCGGCCAACCACTTCATCGGCCAGGAGCCCGGCACCGAGGCGGAGATCAAGGCGTGCTGCTCCACCAAGTACAACGTCCCCTTCCCGCTGATGAGCAAGGTCAGCGTCAAGGGGGCGGACAAGCACCCGCTCTACCAACTGCTCACCGGCGGCGCGGCCGGCGAGGACTTCAAGGGTGAGATCGGCTGGAACTTCACCAAGTTCCTCGTCGACCGCCAGGGCAACGTCTACGCCCGCTTCGCCAGCAAGACCAAGCCGGACGACGCACAACTCGTGGCGGCGATCGAGAAGGGGCTTGCGGCGCAGTAAAGCTTTTTAGCCACCGATGGGGCACGATAGGCACCGATGAATTCAGGCGGTGCGGGTTGCGCCATTGGCGTCCCAGGGCGCAATCCCGCGCCGGCGCGGTCGGTCGGCCCGAACCTAATCCTTCGGCGCGAACCCGTTGCGGTTGATGGGGCTGGCCTCGCTGAGGTCGACGCCGGAGAGATCGATCTTGCGGGGGTGCTTCTTGGCGCACTCGATGCAGGTGGTCACGCCCGGCAGCGCCTCGAGCCGCGCGGGGGCGATCGGGGCGTTGCAGAGGGCGCAGAGCTTCCTGCTCGGCTTGGCGTTCCGCGGGCTCATCACCAAACCATCGTAGGCCGCCTGCCGCCGGCGACGCAGCGCGCGAACCGTGGCTGACACCTCGGGCAAGGCGGACTTATCATGCGGTCGCGATGGAACTGGAAGAGACCAGCGGCGAGTTCAAGCCCCAGCCGGACCCGCGCGTGCGGATGCCCGAGCCGCTGCCGGTGCGGCTGGTGTCGGTGGACGACGTCCGCCTGATCGCCCCGGCGGGCTCCGAGCAGCGGCTGGACGCGCTGTACGTCGGCATCCTCGGCTTCGAGCGCGCCGATCCCGCCGCCGCCGCCGCCGCCCCCGCCGCCGCCGCCGGGCCGGACGAGATCGCCTACCGCGCCGACAACTTCACGCTGCGCTTCACCCTGCGCGACCGCCCGATCGAGCGCGAATCGATGCGGCCGCAGGGGATCGACGTGCAGTCCCTGGCCGACGTCGAGCGCATGCTGCTCGAGGCCGAGTGGGAGTACATCCGCCAGCGCGGCACCACGCCCGGCTGGGAAACCCTGCTGCTGCTGGACCCCGGTGGAAACTGGATCGAGATCAGCGAGACGCGCACGGTGATGTGAGCCGGTTGCGCGTGCCGGCGGCGGGCGTTTCATTGCCTGCCCTGGGGGCAGAGGGTACGATTCTCCCCTTACCCATGCGCTGAAGCGGCCGGCGGTAAGCGAAGTTCCCGCGGCGGCGGCGGCCGGAGTTGCTTCCCATGCGTCTGAGCGAGATCCTCAAGCCCGCCAACATCAAGATCCCCCTCGAGGCCAAGACCAAGACCGACGCCATCGGCGAACTGGTCCAGGTGCTGGCCGGCAGCGGGGACATCACCGACCCCAAGAAAGTCCTCGACGCGGTCCTCGAGCGCGAGGCCACCCGCACCACCGGCATCGGCAACGGGCTGGCCATCCCCCACGGCAAGTGCCCCGGGACCAAGGACCTGGTGATGGCGATCGGCAAGGCCTCCACCCCCATCGACTTCCAGGCGATCGACGGCCGGCCCGTCACGATCATCTGGATGCTCGCCAGCCCGCAGGACAAGACCGGCCAGCACATCCACGCCCTGGCGCGCATCAGCCGGCTGATGACCATCGACAAGTTCCGCCACGCCATGATGAACACCAAGACGCCACAGGAGGCGTACGACCTGATCGTGCAGCAGGAAAACGCGCTGTAGCGGGCGCCGCGCCGCGCGCGGGTAGGCGGGGGAGGTCGGGTCAGGCGAAGATCTCGCGGAGCGCGAGGGTCAAGCCGGGAACGACGTCCTCGCTGGCGAGTTGCTGATCTTCCGGAAAATGACCGGGCCGCGCGACGGGGCGTGCACGGTGACGGCGCGTCGCTTCGGGTTCACGACCCAGACCAGCCGAGCGCCGGCCGCGAGCCGGTCGTGCACCACCTTCTCGTGCGCAGCTCCCGTTGGATCCACTCGTGGCGCATCCCGTCCCGCGGCAGCCGCAGCAGGTCGTCCTCGGTCATCCGTTGAGCAGATGTCGTCATCGCGGCACCAACTCACACTATCTCGCGCGGCAGCGTCGTTACGGCACCACCACGGCGTCGGGATACTGCTCGGCGAAGCGTTGCTTGAGGAACTGGGCCTGGCCGTAGGAGGCGATCGGGCCGGCGCGGAGGACGGCGTGGCCTTGCGGGTCGGTCTCGCGGGCGGCGGCGACACCCTGGCGGCGGAGGTTCAGCACGGCCTGGTCGGCCGTCGCCGCCGAGGCGAAGGTTGCCAGTTGGACGAAGAACGCCCGCGCGCCCTGATGCTCGCGCGCGCGCTGGGCGGGGAGAGAATTCGGGAAGTTTTCCTGAACGGCCTGGAACGTCTTGTCCGCCTGCGGGAACCGACCGAGGCGCTGCTGCGAGAGCCCCACGCGGTACAGCGCCCACGCCTTGAGGTCGGGCGCGTCCGTCCCCAGCGCGTCGTAGGCGCTGGTGAGCTGGCTGACGGCGGTGGCGTAGTCGTCCTGGAAGTAGGCGACGTTGCCCAGGCTGGTGCGCACGTAGGCGTTGAGCGGCTCGCGCGGGGACTGCTCGAGCGCGCGGATGTACGCCTCGCGAGCGGCCTGAAGGTTCGCCTTGGCCTCGTCGGGCGTGACGCCGGCGGCGTTCTTCCCCTCCAAGCCGCGGCCGCGGAGGTAAAGCGCCTCGGCCGACTCCGGCCCGTGCGGCACGCCGGCGAGGAACTGGTCGGCTTTGGCGATGGCGTCGTTGTACTGTTGCGCGTCCAGGGCGGAGAAGCCCTCGGTCAGCACGGCGCGCTGCTGCGGCGTCGCCGGGCGCCGCGCGGCGCGATTGCCGCCGCCGCCGCAGCCGGTCGAAGTGAACGCGAGGGCGATCACGACGGAACCGACAAGCGCTTGCCGCGCCGTCAGCGTGGGCGGCTGTCCGTTTCGCATCCGCACCGCGTTGGGTAAGGTAGGATCGACCGTACGGGCTCCCGTAAAGCGGGAGGTTGCCGGAGAAACGTCGACCCGAAAAACGCCGACTTGACCAGGAAGATGAGGGATCATGCTGTTTGAATCGCTCTTCCAGCACGCCGACCGCAAGCCGCACGAGCTGGCCGTCGCCGACGACACCGGGCGGTACACCTGGCAGCAGTACGCCGCGTTCGCCGCGGGGCTGGGGATGTACCTGTCCGCCCAGACCGACCGCCCGCGCGTCGGGCTGTTGCTCCCCACCTCCATGGGCTTCGCCGCCAGTTTCTACGGAACGTTACTCGCCGGCAAGGGCGTGGTGCCGATCAACTTCCTGCTCGGCGAGCGCGAGGTGGCGCACATCATCGCCGACAGCGGCATCGACACGATCGTGACCATCCCGCCGCTTGCCTCGAAGCTGAAGGACGTGCCGCTGAAGATCGTGGACCTGACGCAACTGCCCAAGGTGCCGCCGGCCGCCATCACGCCGAAGTTTCCCAACGTGCAGGCCAGCGACGTCGCGGTGCTGATGTACACCAGCGGCACCAGCGGGCTGCCCAAGGGCGTGCAGTTGACCTACGGCAACCTCGCCAGCGACGTCGACGCCGCCATCCAGCACGCGCAGCTCCAGGGGAGCCACTCGTTCATCGGCATCGTGCCGCTGTTCCACTCCACCGGGCTGCTGGCGACGCTGATCGCGCCGGTGCGGCTCGGCTCCACCGTCCACTACCAGGCGCGCTTCAGCGCGGTGGCGGTGATGAACGCGGTGCGCGAGCAGCAGGTGTCGATCCTGGTCGCGGTGCCGAGCATGTACGGCGCGCTGCTGCGCCTCAAGGACGCCGGGCCGGAATCGGTCAAGAGCTTGTACGCCGCCATCAGCGGCGGCGAGCCGTTGCCGTCAACTATCCGCGAAGGCTGGCAGCGGAAGTTCGGCATCCCGCTGTACGAGGGGTACGGCCTGACCGAGACGATCGGACCGATCGCCTTCAACGTCCCCGGCGGCGTCCGCCCCGGATCCGTCGGGCGGCTCATCCCCGGCGCCCAGGCCCGCATCACCGACGACGAAGGCAAGCCGCTGGCGGCGGAGCAGACCGGCGAGGTCTGGCTCAAGGGCCCGATGATCATGAAGGGGTACCACAACCTGCCCGACGAGACCGCCAAGGCGCTGACGCCCGACGGGTTCTTCAAGACCGGAGACCTCGGGCACCTCGACCCCGACGGCTACCTGCACATCACCGGCCGCAAGAAGGACCTGATCATCGTCGCCGGCGAGAAGGCGAGCCCGCGCGAGATCGAAGAGGTGATCGCGCAGCACCCGGCCGTCGCCGAGGCGGCGGTGGTCGGGAAGAAGGACGCGTCGCGCGGTGAGGTGGTCGTGGCGTTCGTCACCGCGCGCGACGGGCAGACGATCCGCCCGGAGGAGATCCGCGAGTTCTGCCGCGGCAAGGCGCTGCCGCAGTGGAAGGTGCCGCGCGAGGTCTTCGTCGAGACCGACCTGCCGCGCACGCCGACCGGGAAGGTGCTCAAACGCGTACTGAGCGACCGCGTGAACACGGGCGGCGCGGAGTCGGCCGGGGCGGCGGCGGAGCCTACGGGGGCGTAGGCGCAGCGGCCGCCGGCGGCGGCTGGGGAGCGAGGACGAACGGGCGGTCGCGCGGGCCCGGCACGTCGTCGCCCAGCGGCGGGATCGCGCGGTACGTCTGCGCGAACCGCGCCAATTCGTTCGGATCCACGATGATCAGCGGCGAGCCCGCCCGCCCGGCGAGCCACGCCGCGACCGCGTTCTGGCCCGGCTGCGCGTCCACGTCGAAGACCGTGCGGTACGTCAGCCGCGACATCGGGATCGGGTAGAGGAACGCCTTGGCGTCGCCCGCCAGCGCGACGTCGGCGCCCGGCCGCGACAGCACGTCCTGCACGTCCGTCGGCTGCATCTGCGCCAAATCCTCGAACGCCAGCACGTCGCGCAGCGGCGCCACCCGCGCCGCGAACGCCGAGCCGGTGCTCGTCAACCCGACCGCCACCTGCCCCGCGACCAGCACCGCCAGCGCGGCCGCCTGCGCCCGCCCGTGAAGCAGCGCCAGGGCGACGGCGGCGAGCGGGATGGCCGGCACGTAGAACCGACCTTGCAGGTGCGTGAACCCGAGCCAGAACACCAGCCAAGCCAGCAACAGCGCGAGCAGCAGCTTCGCCTGCGGGCGGCGGAAGGTCGCGATCGTCGAGGCCAATCCCGCCGGGAGCAGGAGCCAGCCGAAGCGCCAGCCGGTCAGGATCTGATCCTTCGCCGCCGCCAGCCGCGCGGCGACAGGCCGCTGCCTTTCGGTCGGCGCGTGCGCGCGCTTCCACCGCTCCGCCTGCGCCTCGCTGAAGTGCGCGCGGCCGAAGAGCGATTGCGCTTCGGGAAAGACCGGGTTGCCGGTCCAAGCGACGTTGCGCGCGAGCCACGGCGAAAATACGAGCGTGCCGGCGCCGACGAAGAGGATCGCGCCCGTCAGGACGCGCGCGACCGGTCGGCGGTGGACGATCGCGACGATCGCCACGAACGGCGGAACCAGCAGAAGAACCTGCGGCACGCCGGTCAGCTTGGTCCCGCAGGCGAAGCCCGCCATCGTCCCGCCGATAACCCACGCGCTGAGCCGGCCGGCCGCGGAGGTAATCGTTCGCCGGTCACCGGAGTCGCCCGTCGCGGCGGACCCGCGCGGCGACGCTTCTTCCGCATCGGCGGAGCCGCGCGACCGTGCCGGCGCGTTCGTGCCGATCGCCCGCAGCGCCCAAGCGACGGCCAAGGTCGCGAAGAGCATCAACCCGCCCTCGTTGTAGGCGACGGGGCCGAGCAGCGCCAGCCACGGGACGTTCGCCGCCGCGACCGCCGCCAGCACGGCGTGCCGCGCGGGCGCGAATTGCCGCGCCGTCGCGTGGACCGCGACCACCGACAGCGCCACGAACGCCACGTGCATGAGCTGCGCCAGGTACATCCCCGCCCACGGCCCGCCGCGAAGCTGCATCGCCAGCAGGTAGTGCATCTCGACGGCCAGCGGGAAGTGCGAGAAGACGTTGTGCCGCAGCGGCCGGACGGCGCGCAGCTCGAACCACTCGCGCGGAAGCTGGAGGTGGTACTCGAGCACGTCGTACCCGTGCGGTTCATCGCCCCACAACACGCCGGGCGGGACGTACGCCGCCACGATCGCCATCGCCAGCGGCGGGATCGCGAAGAGCCAGAGCCAGTGCCAGCCGCCCGCTCCGCGCAGCCACAGGCCCACGTGGTTGCCGGTCGCGCGCCGCTGACGCCAGGCGAACAGCGCGACGCCCAGCAGGATGACCAAGAAACCCGTCCAACGGTGGAGAAAGCCGACCAGGCCGAGGCCGAGCTGGATGAGGCTGAGCAGGCCGAGGCCGGCGGCAACGAGGGTCACGCGCCCTAGTTCCGTCTCGCCAGACTCGGGGAAGGGGCTGGGGCGAGGGGCAGAGTGGTCATGGAGCCGGGGACGCGCGGCGTCGGCGACGCCTTCCAGCAGTTCACCGATGCCCGGCGGATCGGCGCTGCTGGCCCCTCGCCCCTGCCCGCCGGTGAGAGCGAGAAGGGCGCTGCCGTATCCGGCGGCGGCGACGAGCCACGCGGCGAGGTATACCGCATCGGGGATCAGGTGGGCGAACATCACGCCCGCGCCGGGGCCGGCCAAGCCGATCAGCAGGATGAGCAGGAGCGCCGCGCCGCCCGCCAGCACGGCCGCGCGCTGTCGCCACCAGGGCGCGTGCGCGGTGGCGACGACGGCGGGGATCGCCTCACTTCTTCGCGGCGTCTTCGCTGCCATCGCCGAGCGGCTCCGTCGTTGCACTGGACTCAATCGAACCGCCGGCGTCGCCCGCCGCCTCGGTCGTTGCGCTCGCAGCGGCCGAACCTTCGTCCTCGCCGCTCGGCCGATCGAGCTGGAACAGCTTTTCCAGCGCGTGCAGGTAAGGGGAGGCCACGCCCTCCCCGCCCGCGCCCCCGCCCGCGCCCGCGCCCGCCGCGCCTGGATTGCCGCCGCCCCCGTGCGCGGCGGCGTCCGCCTCCCGCAGCTTGGTCACCGGGTCGTGCAGCAGCTTGTTGACGATCCGCCGCGCCAGTTCTTCGAGCTGCTCGCGCTCCGGCGGCGAGAGGTTGGGCATCTTGTTGATCGCCCGCTCAACCTCTTCCTTCGCGAGCTGGTGGTGCCGCTGGTAGAGCCGGTCGATGATGGGGCCGACGGCGCGGGCGCGGTGCCAGCTCACGTAGCGCTCGACCTGATCGCGGATGATCGCCCGCGCCTGCTCCACGCTCTCGCCGCGCTTGGATTGCGTGGCGGCCACCGTCTGCTGGAGGTCGTCGAGGTTGTAGAGGTAGACGTTCTCCAGCTCCCCCACCGCCGGCTCCACGTCGCGCGGCAGGGCGATGTCGATCAGAAAGATCGGGCGGTAGCGGCGGAGCTTTCGCAGCGGCTCGAAGCGCTGCCGCGTGACCACCGGCAGCGGTGATCCGGTGGAGGTGACGACGACGTCGGCGGCGACCAGGTGGTCGTCCAGCCGGTCGAACGGAACCGCCGTCCCGCCGAACCGCCGCGCCAGCGCGACGGCTTTCTCGTGGCTGCGGTTGCAGACCAGCAGGTGGCGCGGGCGCAGCGCGCCGAAGCTCTGGAGCACCAGCGCCGCCATCTTGCCGGCGCCGACGCAGAGCACCGTCTTGTCGTGGTAGTGGTCGAAGATGTGCCCCGCGCACTCGACGGCGACCGAGCCGACGCTCACCCGCCCCTCGGTGATCTTCGTCTGCGTCATCACCTGCTTGCCGACGGCCACGGCGCGCTGGAAGAGGGGGTTGAGCGTGGCGCCGACGGCGCCTGCGGCTCGGGCGGCGTCGTACGCCTCGCGCACCTGCCCGAGGATCTGCGTCTCGCCAATCACCATCGAATCGACCGACGACGCGACGGAGAACAAGTGCTCGACCGCCGCCCGCTCGGCCTTGTGGTAAACGTGCGGGCGGAGCTGCTCGGGCGGCACGCCGCGGGCGGCGGCGAGGAAGTCGATCATGTCCTGCTCGCGCGGTCGCCCGTGCACGGCTCGGCCGGCGTAGAGCTCCACGCGGTTGCAGGTGTTGAGCAGCACCGCCTCGCATCCCTCGAACTGCCGCCGCAGCGCCGCCAGCGCCGCCGCCCGCTGGTCGGCGGTAAAGGCGAGTCGCTCGCGCACCTCCAGCGGCGCGGTCGCGTGGTTCAGCCCGAGCAGGAGCAGCCGCTGCATCAGCTCACCCCGCCCGGCAGCAGCAGCACGGTGACGATCGTGCCGAGCATCAACAAAAACCCCACCACGCTCAGCACCGCCACCTTGCGCCCGCGAAAGCTCGGGTTGATGGGCGCGTGCAGCACGATCGCGTAGACGACCCAGACGCCGGCGGCCAGCACGATCTTGGCGGTGTAGGTCTGCTTCCCCTCGGCCAGCATCTGCACGCCGCCGGTGACCATGCCGATCGTCAGCAGCGCGAAGCCGAGGGTGACCGAGAGCATGGTGAGGTGCTCGAGCCGCTCGAGGCTGCCGAACTGCGGGCCGACCGGCGCCTTGCTGCGCAACTTGCGGCTGGCGGTGACGTACATGGCGCCGCTGGCGGCGGCAATGGCGAAGGCGACCGCCCCCCCGTACGCCGTCGCCCGGTGAACCCACGCCCACGCGTTGCGCACCACCGGGTGGTAGGCGTGGTACTCCGTCCGCCCGAACACCGCCGCGCCGATCAGCAGCAGCAGGACGATGGGCAGGACGAACCAGTCGAGCGCCCCGAGCCGCTGGTGCCGCTGCACGTAGAGGACGAACCCCGCCAGCAGCGTCGCCAGCCAGAGCAGCGCGTCGAAGTTGTCGCCGACCGGCACCCACTGCCCGCGCGAGATGGCGTGCCAGACGATCACGCCGCCGCAGCAGGCGATCCCGCAGACCAGCAGCGCCCGGGCGAGCAGCCGCGGCGCGCGCTTATCCGGCCCCGCGCCCGCGCCCGACCGCGACCGCGCGAACGACGTCGCCCCGCCGACGGCGAAGCAGACGATCGCCGCGAAGAGCAGGATGAGCTGGCCGGTGGTGGGCATGCGCAGGTGTTGGCGGATCGATCCGTATGATGCGCGCCGTCGCTCGCGGCCCGGCGCGGGCGCGGGCGGCGGCGGTTACGACGCCAGCTCAGGATACCGGGCCGCCAGCCAATCCTTGAGTGACGCGTGCCCGTTGCCGGCGTGCTGGACGGCCTCGTCGCTCGCCAGTTCCTGCAACGCCTCGCGCCGCCGTGACGCCCCCGAGACGCGCGACAGGATCAGCGGCCGCAGCGTGGCGGCGGCGTCCGCCAGGCGCACCCAGCGATCGTCCAGCAGCCGACCCACTTCGTCGCGCATGCGCGCCGACAGCGCCGGCGCCGCGCCGCTGCTGGAGACGGTGATGGTCACGCTGCTGCGGCGGAGCATCGCCGGCACGGCGAAGTCGCCGGGATCCACCTCGTCGGAATCCGCCCGGTTCACCAGCACGCCCGCCGCTCGCGCATCGCGCACGACCGCAGCGTTGACCTCCGGGCGATCGGTGGCGGCGAAGACCAGCCCCGCCCCGTCGAGGTGCCGCGGGTCGTACGCCTCGGCCACGTGCGTGACACCCTTGGGCATCTCGCCGGTCAGCTCGGGCGCGACCACGCGGACGCGCGTCGCCCCGGCAGCCATCACCCCCGCCGCCTTGCGCGCGGCGACCCCGCCGCCGCCGACGATGACGACGAGGCGGCCGGTGAGATCCAACATGAGCGGGTAACTGTGGTTCACGTGAGTCCTCCAATCCTATCAGCCGCCGCCCCGATCCTCCACGCGCCGCCGGTTCGGCGTGGCGATGCTCGCGGCGATTGTCGTTTTCGGCGCGGGGGCTTACCTTCTCTCGAAGCATGAGCGAATTGCGCGTCGGGCTGATCGGCGGAACGGGTTTGGGCGAGGCGCTCGGGGTGGAGCACTCGGGGACGCGGCACGAGGTCGACACGCCGTTCGGCCGCCCGAGCGACGCGATCCTGGAGGCGGAGTGGGCAGGCGTGCCCGTCCTGATCCTGTCGCGCCACGGGCGCGGGCACGTCCTGAGCCCCAGCCAGGTCCCGTACCGCGCCAACCTCTTCGCGCTCAAGCAGCTCGGCTGCACGCACATCCTGGCCAGCGGCGCGGTCGGTAGCTTGCGCGAGGAATACAAGCCGCGCCAATTGGTCATCCCCGACCAGATCATCGACCGCACCAGCCGCCGGCCCGCCACGTTCTACGAGCGGGCGGCCGTGCACGTGGAGTTCGCGGAACCCTTCTGCCCCGTGCTGCGTCAGTTATTGCTGGAAGCGGGAAGTCGGGTTTCGGGTGTCGGAAATCGGGTTTCGGGTGAAGAACAAGCCCGCGAAAATCCTTCTCCCTCTGACCCGAACCCCGAAACCCGAGACCCGATATCCGATCCCCACCCCCGCGGCTGCTACGTCGCCATGGAGGGCCCGGCCTTTTCCACCCGAGCCGAGAGCCTGATGCACCGGCTCTGGGGCGGGGACCTGATCGGCATGACGGCCATGCCCGAGGCGAAGCTGGCCCGCGAGGCGGAGATTCCGTATGCCCTGGTGGCCCTGGTGACGGACTATGATTGCTGGCGGCACAAGCCGCCTCTGCCGGACGCGGCCGAGCAGCAGGAAAAGGTCGACCCGCACCTGCTGCTGAAGGAGATCATGGGCAACCTTCGCGCCGCCACCGACGCGGCGGTCGCCCTGGTCCGCCGGACGGTCGAGCTGATGGCGCAGCGCCGCGAGCTGCTGCAAGCTTGCCCGGCGTCGCGCGCGCTGGAACTGGCGATCTGGTCGGACAAGGCGTCGATCGCCCCCGACGAGGTCGCCCGCCTCGCCCCGCTGTGGGGAAAATATTTCGCCTCGGAGCCGCCGCCCGCGCCCGCGCTCCCGCCGGCCCCTGCGGCCGGGGAGGTCGACCGCGGGGGCGATTGATCTCGCGCACGGTCCGCCCGCGCTCACCCGCGCGTGGGACGCGACGCGCGGGGACGATCGGAGCCACTCGAGCTGAGGGAGTCGTTCATGCCCTTGCGTCACCGGATCGCCGTCGGCCTGACCCTGACCACCCTGCTCGCGCCCGCGGCGGCCGAGGCGCAGTTCGGGCGCGGGCGGATCAACGTCGCCGAGGGGCCGGGCCAGCCCAAGCAGAGCGTCTACGTGCGCGACTCCGCCGTCGCGGCGGAAAAGCTCGCGCTGGCGCAGCGGATGGAGCGGCTGAAGGAGTGGAACAAGGCGGCCGACGTCTACCAGGAGATCGTCGAGAAGTACGCCGACCGCGTCGTGCCCGCCGGCGGCGGACCCGCGGGCCCCGGCGGTGGCGCAGGTGCGGGCGCGGGGGCGGGCGGAGCACCCGGCGCGGGCGGTGAAGGGCCGGGCGGCCAAGGGGCGGGCGGCGGCGAGGGCGCCGAGGCCACCGCCACCCGCTACACCAGCGTGACGCTGGAGGTGCAAAAGCGCCTAGGCAAGTGGCCCGACGACGGGCTCGAAGTCTATCGCGCCCGCTACGAGACGCCGGCCAGCTCGCTGCTGGAAGCTGCGGGGACGGACGATCCGGCCGGGCTGTCGCGGGTGGTGCAGCTTTACTTCCCGACCGACGCCGCCAAGACCGCCGGGCTGCGGCTGATGGAGCTGTACATCGAGACCGGCGAGTTCGCCGCCGCCGCCTGGCTTGGCGAGCGGTTGCTGGAGAACCATCCCGGCGTCATCGCCGACCGCCCCAAGGTGCTGTTCCGCACTGCGCTGGCGCAGCACCTGGCGGGCAACGCCCCCGTCGCGCGGGCCAGGCTGGACGAACTGAAGCAGAAGCACGCCGACGCCACCGGCGCCGTCCGCGGGCGCGACGTGCAACTGGCCGACGAGCTGGAGAAGCTGATCGCCTCCCCGCCGCCGGTGGCGCACGGCGGGACGAGCGATTCGTGGCCGATGTTCGGCGGCGACCCCTCGCGCGGGCGCGTCGTCCCCGCCGCCGGGCGACCGGGGGCGAAGATCGCCGACATCTCGCTGACCCGCGGCCGCCCCCGCGTCGCCAGCCCGGAGCAGAAGGCACGGCTCGACACGATCGAGAAGAACCGCCGCGAGCAGGGGCTCAACCTCGGTGTCATGCCGTCGGTCGACCGCGGCGAGCTGTTTTACCAGGACAACAGCCGCGTCTACGCCGCCAGCGTCGACAGCGGCATGCCGCTCCCCGGCTGGGCGATTACCTACGGCCGCGCGGAGCCGCGCGGCGGGCGCTACGCCGGCGTCTCCACCTTCCTCGCCAACGCCGGGCAGATGACCGTGACGGTGACGGATTCCTCCGTGCTGGCGATCCTCGGGCAATCCGAGCGGCTGATGGTGATGAACGACGCGGGGATCGTCGTCCAGCCCGACCGCGACACGCAGCTCGTCTGCCTCGACCGCGCGACCGGCGCGCGGCGCTGGGCGGCGTCGCCGCGGCAGTTGCCCGACGGGCAGGGCGGGCAGGCGAGCCTCCGCGCGCTCGACCTGGTCGGTTCGCCGCTGGTGATCGGCGACAACGTCTACGTCCAGGGCCGCGGCGGCAAGCCGATGCAGTTCGAGGATTCCTACGTCCTGTGCTACTCGCTCAACGACGGCAAGCTGCGCTGGGCCTGCTACCTGGCCAGCGGCAACGCGCCGGGCGAAAACTTCAGCGGCGCGCCGCAGGTCTCCGAGGCGGTGTCCCACCTCGCCTACGCCGGCGGACGCGTTTACGCCGTCACCAATCTGGGCGCCGTGGCGGCGGTGGACGCGTACGCCGGGACCATCGCCTGGCTGGCGCTGTATCCCAAGCCCCACCAGTTCGCCAACGCCTTCATCGCCATGCAGATGCGCGGCGAAGGCGGGGCCGGCGGCCCGCAGCAGCGCAAGCCGTGGGCGCAGAACCCCGCCATCCTGCGCGACGGCAAGGTCTTCGCCCTGCCCACCGACGCGCGCCACCTGCTGGTCTACGACGCCGCCACCGGCGACGAGATCAAGCGCATCGCGATGGAGGACTTCGACGAGGCCGACACGCTGCTCGGCGTGGTCGGCGACCGGTTGATCGTCGCCGGCGCCAACAGGATTTTCTGCATCAACTGGCCCGCCTACCAGCCAGGCAAGGGGCGCGAGCCCAGCCTGTGGTGGTATTCCAGGCTGGCCGGGCCGCAGAGCAAGGACGACGACGAGACCAAGGACGCCGTTCGCGGGCGCGGCTTCGTCACCGCCGACTCGGTCTTCGTCCCCACGCGCTGGAACCTGCGCCGCCTGGACATGAAGACCGGGCTGGTGGCCGAGGCGTACCCCAGCGGCGGCGCCAACTGGCCTTCCGGCGAGGGGCCGGGCAACGTGCTGGTGACCGGCGACCACGTCGTCCTCGCCGGCTCCGACAACATCGTCGTCTACAGCGACCTGGCGCTGGCGCGGGCGAAGCTCGACCAGTCGATCGCCGAGGCGCCGGCCGACCCGCTGCCGCGGCTGAAGTACGCCGAGACCCTGTTCGCCGCCGGGCAGATCGACGCCGCGGTGGCGAAGCTGGACGAGGCGATCCACCTGCTCGGCGGGATGAACGCCATGCGCCCCGGCGCCGAGCGCGACCGCGCGTTCGCCCGCGCGCTGGCGTTCGCCGAGCGGTCGGCGGACAAGACGTTCGGCGCCACCGACCCGGCCCGCGCCGCCACCCTCTTCGACCGCGCCGCCGCCGCCGCCGGCTCCCCGCAGCAGCAGGTCGCCTGGCGGCTGAGCCGCGCCCGCTTCGCGCGGGCGCAGACCGACTTCGACACCGAGGTCCGGCTGTTCCAGGAGATCCTCTCAACCGCCGAGTACCGCGGCGTCAGCGTCCCGACCGACGACGGCTCCGGGACCACGCTGGCCTCGACGGTGGCGGAAATGTCGATCGCCGGGCGCGTGAAGGACAACCCCGCGTCGTACCGCCCGTTCGAGGAAGCCGCCACCCGCGCGCTCGACGCCGCCAGGCGCGCCAACGATCCGGGCGCGATGCTGGCGGTGGCGCAGACGTTCCCCAACGCGAAGGTGGCGCCGCAGGCGATGCTCGCCGCCGCCGCCGCCTACGAGGCCGCCGGCAGCTACCGCCCCGCCGCCCAGGTGCTCAACCAGCTTTACCGCAAGTACCGCACCGGCGCCGACCGCGCCCGCGTCATCGAGGCGCTGGCGCGCAACTACCTGCGCCTGCCCGGCGGCACCGGCATCGCCATCGGGCGGCTGAAGGAAGGCGCCAAGTTCGACCGCGGGCCGCAGCTCACCCAGCCGCTGGTCCTGCCCGACGGCAGCACCGTCGAGCAGGTCACGTTCGGTGCGGCGGTGGAGCTGCTCCAGAAGTATTCCGCCCGTCTCGCCGCCGCGTCGCTGCCGGAGTTCAACCTGCCCGCCCAGAGCGCGCGCAACCGCGGCAAGCCGTTCGTGCCGGAGGCGCCCGACACGGTCCTGCACGACGTCGACCTGCTGGTGCTGCCGCCGCGCGAGCTGCGCCAGCAGTTCGCCCGCCACGACCGCGTCGTGACGTGGGCGGCTAGCAAAGGATTGAGCGTCTACGCCGTGGGGACCAACGTCCCGCTGGCGACCAGCGACGCGATCAAGCAGGCGCCGCGCGGCGGGGTGTGGGTGGGCAACGACCTGCTCGTCTGGACCGCGGACCGGCTTGCCCTGCTCCGCGCCCAGGGCGGCGCGACGGCGTGGGAGGCGGGCATCAAGTCGCTCCCGCCGGTGGACCTCGTCGGCGGCGAGATCGACATGGCCGGCGCCAGCGGCGCGGGCGGCGACGACGCGCAGGCGATGCGGCAGATGCAGCCGGGCGTCATCGTCGGCCCCAACGGCGGCGTCATCATCGACCAGCGCGTGGGCGCGCGCCGCCTTCGCCAGCTCCAGATCCAGGGCGTGCAAGCGGGCAACCTGCCCGGCGGCAACCGCCGCGGCGGCGGCGGCGGCGCGGGCGCGGCGCAGCAGCCGGGCGCCGCCGGCGACAACGCCGAGCGCATCGAGCACGTGCGACCGGTCGGCGACCGCATCGTCATCGCCACCTCCACCGGCCGGATCGCCGCCTTCGAGCTGGCCAACGGCAACCGCGCCTGGCAGACGCGCCTCGCCGACGCCGCGCTCGATCAACTGGTGGCCAACGACGACTTCGTCGCCGCCCGCTTTGGCGACGAGACCGGCGTGCAGATCGCCGCCCTGGAGACCTACGCCGGGCAGGTCGTCCTGCGCCAGGCGTTCAGCAACGAGAACGGGCAGGTCCCGCAGAACATGGCCCTCTCGCCCGACGGCACGCTGCTCTACACCCTGCCCGACCGACTGTGCGGAAAGGACCTGTACGACCCGCGCAAGGAGATGAAGTTCGGCAGCCGCCCGATGAGCGAGGGCAGCGCCATGTTCGCCGGCGCCACCCGCCCGGACCAACTGCTGGTGGCCGAGGGGCGCGTGCTGGCGGTGGCGGACAACGGGCAGTTCGTCCGCGTCCTCTCGAGCGACGACGGCACCGAGATCAACCGCCCGCTCAACACCGGCGCAACCAACTGGAACGTCTGGTGCCAGGTGGTCGGCCCGCGGCTGTACGCGTTCAACGCCAAGACCGTGCTGAGCTACAGCCTGGACCGCCCCGACGAGAACTGGAGCGGCTCGCAGGACCTGCGCACGCCGACCATCCGCGACGCGTTCATCGGCAAGCGGCACATCGTCCTGCTCGACCAGCCCACCCCGCAGGGCGTCGAGCCCCCGCAGGCGGCCGCCCACTTCCGCCTGCTGGCGCACGGCCGCTACCCCCGCTCCAACGGCCCCGGCGAGAGCGCCCGCCTGGACCAGAACCCCGACATCCAACACCCCGCCGGCATCGATCAGTGGCAACCGGTCGAGGGCGGCTTCTACTACCGCTCGATCGACCGCCGGGCCCACTTCCTGAAAGGCGCCGACAAACCAACCCCCGCGACCGCGACCGCCCCGGCGGGCGGGAAATAGCCAACCGCCCGCGGCTTCCGCTCGCGGCTGCGAGCGCGGCTTCCGCGACTTTTTCACCTCGCCGCTTTGTCTGCCGTGGACCGGCGGATATGATCGACGGGAGCGAGACGTCTTATGGCCAGCATCACCACCCCACCCGCCACGCCCGCGTCCCCCGCCTCGCCGATCCGCGACCGCGTGCAGGGGGTGATCAACCTGATCCGACCGGCCGTGCAGGCGGACGGGGGCGACATCGAGCTGGTTGACGTCAACGCCGCCGGCGTCGTCCAGATCCGCTTCCACGGCGCGTGCCACGGCTGCCCGAGCAGCACCATGACCCTCCAGCACGGCATCGAGCGCAACCTCCGCGAAAAGGTGCCGGAAGTCACGCAGGTCGTCCCCGTCGCTTAACGAAATCAGTCCACCGCAGAGGCGCAGGGGACGCCGAGGCCCCGCCCGACCTCTGCCGCGCCTCCGCGCCCGCAGCGCCTCTGCGGTTAAACTTCCTGGTATGAGCGGCGCGGAAGAACTGATGCGCGAAGCGATCGCCGAGGCCGGGGCGGCGCTGCGGCTCGGCGAGGTGCCGATCGGCGCCGTGGTCGTGCACGAGCCGAGCGGGCGGATCGTCGGGCGCGGGCACAATCGCCGCGAGACCGACGCCGACCCCACCGCCCACGCCGAGATCGTCGCCCTCCGCCAGGCCGGGCAGACGATCGGCCACTGGCGGCTGCTCGACTGCGCGATCGTCGTCACCCTCGAGCCCTGCCCGATGTGCGCCGGCGCGATCGTCAACGCCCGCATCCCCCGCCTGATCTACGGCTGCCCCGACCCCAAGGCCGGCGCCGTACGCACCCTTTACACCCTGTGCGAAGACCCACGCCTGAACCACCGCGTGCAGGTGGAGCAAGGCGTGCTGGCCGACGAGTGCGCCGATCTGCTCCGCGCGTTCTTCCGCGCGCAGCGGGCGCTCGGGAAGAAGTAAGAGAGACTCACCGCAGAGGCGCAGAGGCCGCGGAGGCGGCTTCGGCCTCTGAACGCGTCATCGTGACCAATTCGAGGGAAGCAGTTTGGCTCAATGTCTCGTCTCAACAGGCCCCGGCCATCCCGCTGCGCGCTGGAGCGACCGGCCCGCCTCCGCGTCCTCTGCGCCGCTGCGGTGAAATGACCCATCGCGCCCGCACCCCGCGCCGCCGATATACTCCCGGCCGTGGCCGATTCAGCCGATCGCCATCTCGCGCAACAGTTGCCGGGCAAGCGCCCGCCGGCGTACTCGATGCGCGCGCTGGGGGCCAGGAACCTCCCCGAGACGCTCCTGCTCGACGGCGTCCCCTGGACCCTCGCCCGCACGCACAAGCACGACTTCTGGGCCGTCACCGGCTTCTACCAGTCCCCCGCCGGCGAACTGGCGGTGCTGAAGATGGGGCGCACGGAGCCGTTCGGCGGGGTGCCGCTCCAGTGGATCGGCCGATACCTCTGCCGCCGCGAGGTCCGCTTCTACAACGCGCTCAGCGACCTGCCCAACGTCCCGCGCGTGCTCGGGCGGGTCGGGCCGACCGGGTTCCTGCACGCCTACGTCGCCGGCGCGCCGCTCAGCAAGGATCGCCCGGTGCCCGCCGGCTTCTTTGACCAGCTCCTGGCGCTGATGGACCAACTGCACGCGCGCGGCATCGCGTACGTGGACGCGAACAAGCCGGAGAACATCCTCCTCGGCGACGACGGTCGGCCGCACCTGATCGACTTCCAGATCAGTTGGGACCTCAAAGAGCTGGGCAATACCTGGCTCAACCGCTGGTGGCTCAAGCGGCTCCAGCGGGCCGACGTCTACCACGTCCTGAAGCACAAGAAACGCCTGCGCCCCGATGAACTGAGCGAGGGGGAGCGCCACATGGTCACGCACCGCAGCACGTTCATCCGCTTGCACCGCGCGATCACCAAGCCGTACTTCAAGCTCCGGCGGACGACGTTCAAACGCCTGCGCGCGTCGGGACGGCTGCTGCCGGAGGGGAGCAAGTAGATCGGAGTCGGCGCGGCGGTGGTGGTGGCTGGCATCGCCGACGGCGAAGCGAGCCGGCGGCGGAGCGAGCCGGCGGCGGAGCGAGCCGGCCGGCCGCGGCTCGCTACCGCGACGCCCGCGCGTGCATGTTCATCAGGTCCTTGTACGCCTCGGCGAAGGCGGCCATGTTGGTCTCGTCCATCGCCTGCGGGGCGAGGCGCTCGATCAGGGCCATGCGGCTCTCGATCAGCGGGAGGTCGTCCGGCGACGGGCGGGCGGGGTCGGGAAAGCCATCTTCGTTCAGGTCCTCGATCAGGTCCTTGCGCGCCTCGGGCGGGAGCGAGGCGTCATTGATGGCGGCGCTCCAAACCGCCTCCGCCTGCGGGTCGGCGCCCACCAGCCTCAGCGCCTCCCGCGCGGGCAGTGGATCGGTCGGCGCGTTGGGGACGATTGGGGCGGCGGCCGCGGGGTCCGGCTCGGCGGAAGCCTCCGGCGCATCCGCCCGTCGCTCCGCGTCCGGAGCGTCGAGTACCTGCATCGTCGTTGGCTCGCTGACGACGGCGGGCGGGGAGACCTTCGGAGAGGCCGTCGCAGACAACGGCTTCGCCGCCACCCGCCGCGCGGCGCGCGATTTATCCGGCGCAGGCGGAGCCATGCGCGCGGCCGTCGCCGGTCGATCGACGCGCGGGGCCAGCGCGATCACCACCCCCTCGCGCTCCGCGTCCGGGCTGCGCGCGATCCACCGTGCGGCGCCGACCGTGCCGGCGCCGACGATGACGGCAACCATCAGCCAAATCGGAAGCTGCCTCATGGAACGTCTCCGTGCCGCCCGCGGTGAAGTGCGCCGCCGCAGCGAGCGGTCTCGGATCCGTTCGCGTCGGCGTCGAGGGCGTGGTGTCGCCCACAGGATACCAAGCGGCGTCGGCCGGACCGAAACATTTTTCGCGGTAAATCCACCCAAGCGGGAAGACAAACCTTGGTCCGCGGGACTACAAAGATGCGCGGGTGCTTCGCGCCGTCGCACCCGCCGGCCGCGCTGTCCGGCCGGGGCCGCGCGATCCACGGACGGGTCGCCCGCGACGAGCCGGTCGGGCGGCGGTCCAACGAGTCACCTGATGACGTTCACCCCGAAGCCCGCCCCCGCCCGCACCTCGCCCCTCCGCGCCTGCGTCATCCCCGCCACCCGCGCGGCGCGACCGAAAATCATCGAAACGCTCGAATCGCGCGTCCTGCTGGCCACCACCAGCGATACCTCGTTCGGCACCCAGTACGCCCTGAGCAACACCGCCACCGCCAAGGCGTGGGACCTCACGCGCGGCAGCGCCACCGTCCTCATCGGCCACCTCGACACTGGCGTCGATTACCGCCACGCCGACCTCTACTCCAACATCTGGATCAACCAGTCGGAGATCCCCCGCACCGTCCGCCCGACCCTGAAGGACACCGACCGCGACGGGCGGATCTCGTTCTACGACCTGAACGACCCGCTCAACAAGCCGCGAATGACCGACGTCAACCGCAACGGCTACATCGACGCCGGCGATCTGCTCAACCCCACCGGCCGCGGCGGGTGGGAGGACAAGGTCAACGGGCGCAACAACGCCAACGACGTCTACACCGACGACATCATCGGCTGGGACTTCGCCGAGGACGACAACAAGCCCTTCGACGACGGCAGCGAGAACGGCGGGCACGGCACCCACACCGCCGGCATCATCGCCGCCACCGGCAACAACGGCCGCGGCATCAGCGGCGTGATCCAGAAGGCGTCGCTGATGGTCCTGCGCCTCTTCGACGACCACGGGTTCGGGGCCGACGACGCGCAGCTCGCCCGGGCCATCCGCTACTCCGCCGACAGCGGCGCCAAGGTCGCCAACGCCAGTTGGGGCGGCGGGTACGGCTACAACGGGGACCCGATTTACCAAGCCATCAAGTACGCCGGGAGCAAGGGCCAAACCTTCGTCACCGCCGCCGGCAACGACGGCGAGAACCTCGACGGGCACTACGACGACTTCCCCAGCGAGTACGACCTGGGCAACATCCTCGTCGTCGCCGCCACCACCTCCTCGCGCACGCTGGCGTCGTTCTCCAACTTCGGCCGCACCCGCGCCGACATCGCCGCCCCCGGCTCGGGCGTGATGAGCACCCTGCCCAACAACCGCTACGGCCGGATGAGCGGCACCTCGATGGCCGCCCCCATGGTCACCGGCACCGTCGCCCTCATGTTGGCGCGGAACAAGGCCATCACCCTCTCCGACATCCGCTCCCGCCTGCTCAACGGCGCCGACAAGCGCAGCGCGCTCGACAACCGCACCGTCTCCGACGGTGAGCTGAACGTGAACAACGCCCTGCGCAACCTCAAGGGCACCGCGCTGGTCTGACCGCCCGCGCGAGACGCTCGCCGCCGCCGGCCGCGGGCGCGCAATGTCCGTCCCACCGCTCGATCCACATTCGCCCCGGCTACCCGCACCGAGGCCGCGCGCCGTAAGATCGGTGCAGGTCCGACAGGAGCCCCGCATGCACGACGCCGCCCCGCGCACCGCTTCCTCGACCAACGTCCTCTCGCCGGAGCAGATCGCCTTCTACCACGACCACGGCTACCTCCACCTCCCGGCCACGTTCGACCCCGCCGAGACCGCCGAGCTGTCCGCGCACCTCGATTGGCTGATCGACACCTGGGCGATGAAGGACGCCGGCTGGTCCGGGCCGTGGCGGAAGAAGTACATGGACGCCGAGACGGAGAAGAAGTCGCAGCTCATCGCGCTGCACGACCTCCAGTACTACTCCGCCGCCTGGGCCCGCGCCGTCACCAAGCCACGGCTCTGCGGCGCGATGGCGGACCTGCTCGGTGATGGAAACGGGGGCGGGCCGGTCGAGCTGCACCACTCCACCCTTCACGTCAAGCCGCCGGAGACAGGCCACCCCTTCCCCATGCACCAGGACTGGGCCTTCTACAAGCATGCCGACGGGCGCTACGTGGACGTGCTGGTCCACCTCGACGACACGCGGCACGAGAACGGCGAGATCCGCTTCGTCGACGCCAGCCACAAGCTGGGCGCGCTCGAGCACGTGACGCGCGACGAGCAGGGCAAGGGTTGCACGCCGCACTTCCCCTTCGACCGCTACTCGCTGGAGAACACCGTCGCCGTCCCCGCCCGCGCCGGCGACGTGGTGTGCTTCAACATCCACACGATCCACGGCAGCCACGTGAACACGACTGAGCGCATGCGCCGCCTGGTCCGCGTCGGCTACAAGCACCCCGACAACCTCCAACTCGAAGGCCAATCCAACGGCCGCCCGAGCTGGATGGTCTGGGGCCGTCGCGATCGCCGCGACGGGCAACCGCCGTTCCGGATCGATTGAACCGCCCCCGTCGGCGGCGCCGACCTCTCGCGCCCCCCTTCACTTCTCCTCGCGCTGAGTCACCTCCACGTACTTCCTGAAGTGCGTACATCTCGCAGAACCTTAGCTTGTGCGGGTGATCCTTCTCCGCCACGCGTAAATGGCCAGCACGCCCGGCTCGATCCGGACAGACGTTTCCATCTCCTCGCGCACGGCCGCCGTGTAGCGCTCCAGTTGCGCGGGGTCAATCTCCAGCTCCGCGACGCGCGGGAAGACCATGTCACTCCCCGTCCCAACCCGTGGGCAGCTCGCCGCGCAGCCCGCGCTCAGGATCAACAAGCTGACGACGAGCACGAAGGCGTGGTGGCGCATAACGGACCGATGTTCAGCGACCGGACGGGCACCGGACCGCTTCTCAACTCACGAGGACCGCGACGCCCGCCCGGTCTGCTGCAACGGCTGGTTAGTCGGCCGGCCGCGTCGCCACGAGGTCGCGGACCTCGGCGTGCACGACAACGCGGAACGGCGCGTCCGCCGGTGCCTGCACCAACCGCTGTAAGTCCGCGAGCGCCGTCTCATCCGGCACTTCGCCATACACCCGAAGGCTCGGATGGGTAATGACGGTCGTCTTGACTGCTGCAAATCGCGGATCGGCCGCAAGCGCTGGAGCGATACTTTGACGGAACGATTGGGCCGCTTTCATTTCCTCGCCGCTGAACGCCACCGGGACCGAAGGCCTCCGCAAGCACCAGCATGGCGACGCCGACGACGAGGATGATCGGCAGGCGACGCCACATGGAGGCCGGCTAACTAGGATTCACCTGACCGGCCGCGCGAATTAGCAGCCGCGTGATGGAATCGTCGCGGGTTCGGTAAAATACGTCAACGGCGGCCCTTGCGGCGACTTACCGCCGCGCGCCCTCGACAAGGCTCCCCGCGTCCCTATAATCCGCCGTTCGCGAAATCCGAGCGACCTCGCCCAGGTGGCGGAATTGGCAGACGCACTACTTTGAGGTGGTAGCGCCGCAAGGCGTGGAGGTTCGAGTCCTCTCCTGGGCACTGACGAAACCCGTCCTTCCTGGACGGGTTTTTCATTGGGTCACCGCTCGCGCGCAACGTGCCGTCGCCCCCGTTTAGAGTTGTCACGTCCCACCCTCGACCAGTCCTTCGCCCAGCAATCGCCCGAACCGCCGCGCGTCGTCGGCGCGCGGGATGTTGTTGAACAGCACGCGCACGTCCCCGGCCGGCGGGAGCATGTCGCGCAACTGGCGCAGCTCGTCGTCGCTGTAGACGTGCCGGGTGCCGGTGATGCCGTGCAACCGGTAGTAGGTGAACCCGCTGGTCACCGTCCGGGTAACGAACGGGTCGACGACGTGGACGAGGTCGCAGGCGTCGCAGAGGGAGGCGACCAGGTCGGCGGGCCACGGGCCGCGCGGTTCCCAGAGCAGCCTCGGGCCGCCCGGCGGGCGGCGGATCCGCCGGAAGAACGCTTTCATGTTGGCCGCGTTCTCCTCGGTGGGCTTGAAGCTCGCCGGGCACTGGAACAGGATCGACGAGGCGTTCAAGAGCGTCGCGCACGCCTCGGTCACCCGCCACCCTTCTTCGACGATCGCGGTGTCGCGAAACGCCCCCGCGTCGGCCCGCTCGCGCTCGGTTAGCGGGCGCTTGAGCCGGCGGTACGTCGGGCTCTTCGCCGGGTGCGTGACCAGTTGCCACGCCTTGATCGCGAACTCGCAATCGCCCGCGACGCTCTGCCGCCAGCGCCGCATCACCGGCTCGCTCGAGGGCTGGTAGAACGTCTGCTGCACCTCCACGATGGGAAACCACCGGGAGTACTCGGCCATCGAAATGGTGAAGCCGCAGAGCCCGACCTTGACGTTGCGCACACGTCCACCATCGCAGAAATCGGCGCACGCGGAAACGTCCGCCCGACCGGTCGCAATCGCTGCGCGCGTGGGCCCAGCGATCGCAATGGTCAACGCACCCGCCTCTCCCGCGCCGCTCAGATAGATGGGAAGAACGACCGCGCCCCCGCGAAGGTGGTGCGCAGGTGCTCGCGCTGCTGCACGTCGTCCTCGTAGACGCCGTTGTGCAAGCGGGAGGAGTGGATCATGTGCCAGCCGTCGCCGGTGGCCAGGCCGACGTGGGTGATCTTGCGCTTGTGGATGGCGCCGGCGGCGACGGTGGTTGGGTCGCCGCCGAAGAAGAGCAGGTCGCCCGCTCGGAACGGTGGCTCGACCGGTCGGCCGGCGGCGAACTGCATGTCGGCGTCGCGCGGGATGTCGTGGCCGGCCAGGCGGTGGACGAGCTGGGCGAGACCGGAGCAGTCGATGCCGAAGGCGCTGTTGCCGCCCCAGAGGTAATACGTGCCGCGGAACGCGCGGGCGTAGCTGACGATCCGATTTCGCGCTTCCTCCGGTGCGGCGGACAGACCCTCCAGCGCCTCCAGATCGCCGGCCCGGACCCATCCGGTTGCGATCATGTCCCCCGCCACCTCCACCCGCGCGCGCCAGCGATCGGGCTGCTGCCACTCGACGACGCGAACCGGCGTGCCGGCCAGCAGCCGCGTCGCCGGCGCCAGCACGTTGATCGTCGCCTCGGCGCCGACGATGGCGACCGGCGAAACGACGAGGTGCGTTGCGCGCACCGGCGGGGCCGGGCGCAGGTACGGCTTATAAGCCCAGCCGAGGTAGCCGTCGCCCTGGCGGACGAAGCACCAGTTGCCGGCCTCTTCGAGGATCTCCAGCTCGACCCCGTTGAGCACCTGCGTCATCAGCTCCGACAGGAACGACGGCTCGCGGTGGAGGTCCGTCAGGTTGGTCGCGACGACGCGCGTCTCGCGCGGCTCGCGGCGCAACACGCGCACGGCGGAGAAGTCGGCGCGCAGGTCCGGGAGGTTCTGTTGCAGCGCGCGGCGGAGCGCGTCGAGGTCGGACGGTTCAAGCACGCGACCGGCGAGCAAAGCGCGCGTGCCGTCGAAGCCTTCGACGCGAACGTCGAAGAGGTTCACGCGCCGATCGGCGAAATCGCAAGCGGCGATGACTTTCTCGATCTGCTCTTTCACTGGATTCATCCCCGTACGAACGCGGGCGCGCGGCGCAACGTGTCACCGTTGAACCACGCCGATTCCCGGGCGGTCCGGCAGCGTGATCCTCGCGTGGCGATCGTAGGTCAATCCCGCGAACGGGTCATTGGTGATCAGCAGCGGCGCGTCGAGGTCGAGCCAGTCGGCCGCGCCGGCGAGGTGGGCCATCGCGGTGATGCCGATCGAGGTCTCGATCATGCACCCGAGCATCACCTTCATCTCCAGCTCGCGCGCGCGGCGCAGGATCGCCAGCGCGGGAGTGATGCCGCCGAGCTTCATCAGCTTGAGGTTGATCCCGCGCACGCCGGCGGCGGCGAGATGCTCGACGTCCGCCAGCGACTGCACGCTCTCGTCGGCCACGATCGGGATGCGCGTCCGCGCCTGCACCTGCCCCAGCCCGGCGATCTGCTCCTTTGGCAGCGGCTGCTCGATCAGCTCGATGTCGCAGGTCTCCAGCCACTTCAGGTGCGCGATGGCCTGATCGACGGTCCAGCCGGCGTTGGCGTCGACGCAGAGCGTTGCGTCGGGGCGGGCGTCGCGGACGGCGCGCACGCGGGCCTCGTCGTCGGCGTCGCCGCCGAGCTTCAGCTTGATGACGGGGTAATCCGCGATCTGCCGGGCCATCGCCGCCATCGCGTCGGGGGCGTCGATGGCGATGGTGAACGCCGTCGGCATTGCCGGCGGGACCGGCAACCCGAGCAACCGGTGCAGCGGCAACTCGCGCCGCTTGCCGATGCGGTCCAGCAGCGCAAGCTCCAGCGCGCAACGCGCCGGCGCGGGGCCGGGCGGGACCCACGCCGGCACCGCCTCCACCGTCTCCGGCAGCGGCGCTTCCTGATCGACGGCGCGCTGCCAGCAGTCGGTGATGGCCGACGGATCGACGCCGTAATAAGGCGGGATCGTCCCCTCGCCCCACCCCTGGTCCCCCGCCAGCCGCAGCCAGAACGTCTCGCGCGTCTCGCTGGTGCCGTACGACAGCTTGAACGGGTTGCGCAACTGAAGCGTGAGCCGCTCGTAGCTCACCGCGGGCGTGTGGGGCATGGGGCGCTCAAGCATACCAAATTCAGCCACCGATGGGGCACTGACGAGGAAGGATGAAGGCGGAACGCTGAAGGATGAAGAAGATGATCGTTCTTACATCCTCCAGCCTTCCGCGTTCATCCTTCCTCCTTCCTCCTTTCCCTCCTGCCCCATCGGTGGCTAACTCTCCCCCGGTGGCGAAACGGCCCACCCGCCCTAGAATCCTGCACACCTATGGCAGACAGCTTTGATCTCATCGTGATTGGCGCAGGACCGGGCGGGTACGTGGCGGCGATCCGGGCGGCGCAGTTGGGGATGACGGTCGCGTGCGTGGAGCGCGAATACCTCGGCGGCACCTGCCTCAACGTCGGGTGCATCCCCTCCAAGGCCATGCTCGACAGCTCGCACAAGTTCGAGCTGCTCAGGCACGGGCTGGCGCGGCAGGGCATCAAGATCAACGGCGACGTGGCGCTCGACCTGCCCGGCATGATCAAGTTCAAGGCCGACGTGGTGCAGAAGAACACCAGCGGCGTCGGCTTCCTGTTCAAGAAGAACAAGATCGAGCACGTCAAGGCGCACGGCAAGATCACCGCCCCCGGCCGGGTCCAAGCCACCGCCGCCGACGGCAGCACGCGCCAGCTCGCGGCCAAGAACATCCTCATCGCCACCGGCAGCGCCCCGATCCAGATCCCCGCGCTGCCGTTCGACGGCAAGAACATCATCTCCTCGACCGAGGCTTTGGAGCTGACCGAGCTGCCCAAGCGCATGATCGTCGTTGGCGGCGGGTACATCGGCGTCGAGATGGGATCGGTCTGGAACCGCCTCGGCTCCGAGGTCATCTGCCTGGAGTTCATGCCCCACATCCTGCCGGCCAGCGACAAGGAGATGGCGCTGGCGCTCCAGAAGATGCTGGAGAAGCAGGGGATCAAGTTCCGCTTCAACACCGCCGCCACCGGCGCGCAGGTGAAGGACGGCAAGATCACCGTGAGCTTCAAGTCCGGCGACCAGGCCGGCACCGAGGAGGTCGATAAGGTCCTGGTCTCCGTCGGCCGCCGCCCGGTCACCGATAATCTCGGGCTCAAGGAGATCGGCGTGGAGATGGACGCCAAGGGTTACATCAAGGTCGACCCGCACACGTTCCGCAGCAACGTGCCGGGCGTCTACGCCATCGGCGACGTGATCGGCGGGATCATGCTGGCGCACAAGGCGGAGGAGGAAGGCGTCGCCGCCGCCGAGGTCATCGCCGGGCGGCATGGCCACGTCAACTACCACGCCTGCCCCAGCGTGGTCTACACCAGCCCGCAGCTCGCCCAGGTGGGTTACACGGAAGAGGACGCGGTCAAGGCCGGGCACAAGATCAAGGTCGGCAAGTTCCCCTTCACCGCCAACGGCTACGCCCGCGCGACCGACGAGACCGAGGGGTTCGTGAAGGTGATCGGCGACGCCGAGACCGACCGCCTGCTCGGGGTCCACATCCTCTCCACCCACGCCGCCGAACTGATCCAGGAGGCCACGCTGGCCATGGAGTTCGCCGCCAGCGTCGAAGATTTGGCCCGTAGCTTCCACCCGCACCCGACGCTGGAAGAAGCCGTGAAGGAAGCGGCGCTGGCGGTGGATAAGCAGGCGATTCATATGTGATGTCGGAAGGCACGGAGGCACGGAGGCACGAAGGGGGTAAGGGACTGAGGGACGGCGCCAGGGAGGCCGGGCGCGGCTTCCGACGGGCGTCGATTCCGCCCGCGCCTGTCATCCCGAAGCCTACTCGCGAGGGATCTCTGGCAGGGGAGCCGGTTTTTGCCCCGAGATCCCTCGCGAGTACGCTTCGGGATGACATCGCTCCTCCAGGCTGGTGCCAAGCGCGGGGACGCCGGCACCAAACCGCCGGCACCAAACCGCCGGCACCAAACCGCCGGCGTGAAGCCGCCGCCACCATTGCCGGACCGCGATTGAAGCCGCGTCGCGCCCCTTCCGCCCCCTGCGACGCCACCCGTCCGCCCCTCCTCCCGCCCCTCCCCCTCGTCACCCCGTCACCCCCCTCCTCGCGCCCCCGTCCGGTTCGGCACTCGCTTTGCACCGGTCCTGCTCACACACGCCCGCCGGCACGGACCGGGCGTGGGACCGTGTTGGCCGGGCGATTTGTCGCGGCCCAGGCCGCCGGCAGGAGGCAAAAGTGGCAAACCCGCAGCAACGCACCACCCTCGTCGCCGTCTTCCAGGACCGCCAGCGCGCCGAGCAGGCGGTGGACGAGCTCGAGCGGGCCGGCTTTAGCGCCGATCAGATCGGCTTTGCCCTGCGCGGCGCCGACGCCGTGCACGGCGGCATGATCACCGACGCCATGGGCGCCAAGGACGGCCGCGGCGCCGTCGCGGGCATGGCCACGGGCGCCGGCATCGGCGCCGTCCTCGGGGCGGCCGCGGCGCTGCTCGTGCCGGGGTTCGGCCCCGTGATCGCGGGTGGCGTGCTGGCGATGGCGTTCGGCGGCGCGGTCGCCGGGACTGCCGTCGGCGGCATCTTCGGCGCCATGACCGGCCTGGGCGTCAGCGAGGACGAGGCCCGCTTCTACGAGGGCGAGTTCAACTCCGGCCGCGCCATCGTCGCCGTCAAGGCGGCCAACCGCTGCGCCGACGCCGCCGAGATCCTCCGTCGCCACGGCGGCTACGACCTGCAAAACCGCCCTGCCGGCAGCGTGCCGACCACCGGCGTCTTCAGTCAGCCGTGACGTGAACGCAACGGTCGTGAGCCTCGGCCTGCTCGGCGGGCGCCGTCGTGCCCCGGCCGCCGCAAACGAATCAACCAGCTCGTTGTCGGAGACACCTGAGACTTCCAGCCACACGGAAGTGGCGACTCGAACGCCAGCCAACACGCAAGGAGATTCATCATGGAACGGGATTCCGCCGGTCGCTTCCGCACCAACCAGGCCAGCAACAGCGGCCCGGCCGCCAACGCGTCGTCGCCATCGTCGTCGCAGGCGCAATCGCGCCCGTGGGACGTCGCCCCGGGTGGGTACGGCGGCGCTTACGAAAGCTCGACCGCCTGCGCGCCGCGCTCGGCCGCGGGCAACGTGATGACCATCGTCGGCGGCGCCGCCCTGGGCGCGGTGGCCATGTACCTGCTCGACCCCAACCAGGGCCCCGAGCGCCGCGCCAACGCGCTGGAGGTCGCCAACCGCGCCCTTGAGACCACGACCGACACGGTAAGCAGCGCCTGGGACACCATGGCCCACCGCGCCGCCGACGCCGGCACCAGCGCCTGGGCCGCCATGCCGTCGCGCAAGCAGCTCGGCAAGAGCGGGCACCGGCTGACCCACCGCGTCGGCCTGCTCGGCGCCAGCGCCGGCCACGCCGCCGAGGGGTGGCTCGATTCGGCGCGCGGCATGCTCCCGTCCGTCCGCCGCGAGCGCCATTCCCGGCACGCGATGGAGCCGACCGAGGTGACGCTCACCGCGCTGGGCACGCTCGCCCTCGGCGTGGGCGCGATGTGGCTCCTTGACCCCGCCCGCGGCCGCGGCCGCCGCGCCTGGCTCGTGCAGAAGGCGCAACGCGTAATCAACGAAACCGGCAAGATGGCCCGCGCCACCGGGCGGCACTGGCGCAACAAGAGCCAGGGGTACTACCACGGGACCGCCTCCCTCGCCGGACGCGGCGCCGGCGCCGTGACCGACTCCGCCATCGCCGAGCGCGTCCGCAGCGCCCTGGGGATGCTCGGCACGCGCGGCTCGTCGATCGGCGTCTCCTGCACCGGCGGGTGCGTCACCCTCACCGGCCGCTGCGTCACCGACGATGTCAACCGCGTGGTCGACACCACCCGCGACATCTACGGCGTCTCCAGCATCGTCAACCGCCTGGAGGTCGGCGACCTGTACGCCACCGGCACGCCCGGCAGCACGCCCAGCTCGATGCCGTCGCCGGTCACCACCCCGACCACCCCCGCCTCGACCACCCCGTCGAGCGGAAACATCAGCGCCTGACGCGCGCTGAACCGACCGCACCCTTTCCCGCGCTCGTCCGGGGCGTGCAATCGTGCACGCCCCGGGAGGCACAAGTCCCATCCCGGCGACGCGACGAACCCTTCCCCGCGGCTCGTGCGTCCCGCCCGAGCATCCGCTGCGGCAGCGGAACTGAGGAAGCAGGCCGGCTGCGCGCGGCAAACGCTCGGGCAAGGTGCCCAAGCCACGGGAGGCTGCGCGATGCTCCGCCCCGCGCGTTTTACACCGCCACCCCCAGCTTCTGCCGCCTGAAATTTTCAAAGAACGGCTTGCGCCGCCGGCGCGTGGCGCGCGCCGAGTAGAGCCGGCGGGTCAGCCAGCGCATGCCGCGGCGCAACTGCTCGGGCGACATGTGCGTCGGGCGGTAGTTGACGTCGAACAGCGTGCAAACAGCACGTTCATCATCCCCAGCGCCGCCAGCGCGATGTGCCCCAGCCGCACCATCCGCCGCCGCAGGCTCGCGTACCCGCCGAGAAACGCTCCCGGTGGAACCGCAGGCCAACGACCGCGCCGGTGACGAACGCCAGCAGCACGAGACCCCACCCCGCGAACCAGTTGAGCGGGTGAGGAACGGCGGCGAACGCCGCGCCGACGCCGCCGCCCGGGTCGCCGCCGGCGCCGCCCGCCGCGACGGTGGCCACGAGGGCGCGCGCGGCGCTCGGGGTGCGCGCGCCAAACTGGAACGGGTCGATCGCCAACGGCATATTAGTAAGCACACGCTAATTCACCGGTCGGGCACCGTCAAGCCAAATCCGCCCTGCTTCGCCGTTCGCCGTCCATGCACCGCCGCCCGCTTCGGCCGATGGAAGCGAATTGTCTCGTCGAGCCACTGGGAGTGTTCGCTCCGGCGCGTCGATTTGGCTTCGACCATGATCGCTTCGCCCTTCCCCTGCACCGCCGGCCGCGCGTCCCTACAATGCCGGCCCCTGGGAGGCCCGCGCGGATGATCGACCTTTACTCCGACACCCTCACCCGCCCCACCGCCGCGATGCGGCGGGCGATGGCGGACGCGCCGGTTGGCGACGAACAGCGGCGCGAGGACCCTTCGACCAACCAGCTCCAGCAGCGCGTGGCGGCCATGCTGGGCAAGGAGGCGGCGGTCTTCCTGCCCAGCGGCGCGATGTGCAACGCGGTCGCGGTGAAGGTGCACGCGCAGCCGGGCGACGCGATCGTGTGCGAGCGGTTCGCGCACGTGTACCGGTCAGAGTTCGGGTCGGCGGCGGTGCTGAGCGGCGTCACCACCGAGCCGATCGACGGCGACCGCGGGCTGTTCACGGCGGAGCAGGTGTCGGCCGCGCTGGACCGCTTCGGCGCGTACGGGCCGGTCCCCCGGCTGCTCTGCGTCGAGCAGACGCACAACTTCGGCGGCGGCGCGGTCTGGCCGCTGGGGCAATTGCGCGCGGCGTGCGACGCCGTCCGGGCGCGCGGGCTGAAGGTGCACATGGACGGGGCCCGGCTGCTCAACGCGTCGATCGCCTCGGGCGTCGCGCCGCGCGCGTTCGCCGAGGGGTGCGACTCGGTCTGGATCGACTTCAGCAAGGGGCTCGGCTGCCCGGTCGGCGCGGTGCTGGCCGGGAGCACGGAGTTCATCGCTCAGGCGTGGCGATGGAAGCACGCGTTCGGCGGGGCGATGCGGCAGAGCGGGATCCTCGCCGCCGCCGGGCTTTACGCGCTCGATCACCACGTCGAGCGCATGGCGGACGACCACGCCAACGCCCGCCTGCTGGCCGAGGGGCTGGCGGCGCTGCCGGGCGTGCGGCTGGTGCCGGGGATGCCGGAGACGAACATCGTTTTCTTCGACCCGCGCGACGCCGGCATCGCCGCGGCGGACCTGGTCAACCGCCTGCTGGAGCGCGGCCTGCGCTGCGGCTTCATCGCCGGCCGCGTGCGCGCCGTCACCCACCTGGACGTCTCCCGGCAGGACGTGGAGCGCGCGGTGGAAATCGTCCGCTCCACGTTGGCCCCGTAGCAGCAGCCGCCCTCGCGACGCTGCGCCGGGGGCGGCCAATTTTTTGGCCGACACCGCTGATTTTGATTGCTATGTTGCGGGGTGATCGCCGGGGGGCGGGCTCTTTGACATATCAAACCGTGAGGCAGCCGGCGAGCGCGCCTCAATTGGCGGAAACGAACCCAATCTACGCACCTTTCCGAACGTGGCCGAACAATGCCGAACATTCGCGCACGTCGCATCGGGTCCCGGCGCGGGGCAGGCACGAATCCCGGCGGAGGCGAACCCAGGACGGCGGTCGCGCAGCGGAATGTGCAAAACGAACCCAGTCTCCGAACATCCCCGTACATCCGCGAACGTTCATGCACATCGCGCCGCGGCGCAACGGGCGATTGCGGCGCGAGCCGGACATTGAATCGGAGGGAGGAGGTCGCGGGACAACGGGCGCGCAGCGCGACGTGCAAAACGAACCCAATTCCGCCGCCGCTGGCCCAGCCCTTGGCCGGGCCGGGAGTTGCGCGGCGCGTGCGCTTGCCGATCCCCCGGCGGCGACTAGAGTATCCCGGTTTGCCTATGCCCGACGCCGCCGCGGAAAAGTCGTTGCAGTCCCCGCCCCTGGTTGCCCTGGCGGGGTGGCTCGTGCCCGGCGGGGGGTACTGGCTGATCGGGCAGCGCACCCGCGCGTACACCGTCGGCGTCACCATCCTGGCGGTCTTCGTGCTGGGGATCCTCATCTCCGGCATCCGCGTGGTGCAGGCGCCGGACATCAGCGGCCCCGGCAGCCTGCCGCAGCGCGTGCTGGCCAAGCCTTGGTTCATCGGGCAGGTGCTGGCCGGACCGGTCGGGATCGGCGCGGCGATCATCTCCGATTACCTGGCGCAGAGCGACGCCTACGGCCCCGTCGAGGCCAAGGCGCGGCTGGCGGAGATCGGCACGCTCTACACCGCCGTCGCCGGCATGCTCAACCTCCTGACCATCATCGACGCCGCGCACCGCGCGGGGGGTGAGGAGGAAGGAAAAGAGTGAGAGGCAAAACGAAAAAGGGTCAGAGGCGCGCGGAAGGAGAACGGCAACAGGCAGAAGGAATAAGGCTAGAAGCGAACGAATTCACGAAATAGGCGGGCGATGCGATGTACTTCCAGTTTTTCCTTCTCGCTTTGTCCTTTTTCCTTCCGCTCCCAGCCCTGGCGGACGCGTACGTCCCGTTCGTCTACCCGCTGCCGCTGTGGGAGTATTGGCCTTGGCTGATCCTGCCGCTGTGCGCGGGGGTGGCGATCGTCTACAAATCGGTGAAGTGCCAGACGATGGCCCGGGTGCCGCGCGAGGCGCTGGTGATCTTCGCCTGGATGCTGGTCGGCTTCGCCGCCGCCGCGGGCGCGCTGGCGGGGGTGGTTCGGCTGGTGGTGGAGCGCTAGCGCTAGGCGGGAGGAGAACGGAATAGCCGTCTAAACTGCTCGACGCTGCTCCGTTCTCCTCCGCTCGTCTCCGCTCGTCTCCGCGCCTGCCTACGTGACGCTGACGTTATCGAACGTCGCCTTCGCCGCCGTCGTCGTCTTCTTCGACGTGACGGCCATGCCGACGTAGACGGTGCTGCCCATGTTGATGCTGGTCGAGCCGACGGTGGTCCAGGTGGCGCCGTTGGTCGAGCTGTAGGCGGTGATGGTCCCGCCGGTGCGGACCAGCTTGAGCCAGTAGGGCGCCTTCGGGCCGCTGACCGACGTGCTGGTGCTGGCGCCGCCGGTGGTGGTTCGGCGGATGAAGCGGATGCCGCCGCCGGGGGTGAGGAAGACGCCGGCGTGGCGGGCATTGGGCGCGAGCGACTCGCGGACCATGATGCCCGCCTTGGCGAGCAGGTCGGTGTTTTCCTGTCCGGTGACGCGGACGACGATGGTGGCGTCGCCGGTGACCTGGCGGTAGGCGAAGTGGAAGGAGTCGGCGCTGCCCCAGATGTCGGCGCCGGCGCCGGAGACGGCATAGGTGCCGTTGTTGAAGGTCGCGCCGCCGGGCGTGCCGACCGGACCGATGTCGCCGCTGGCCCAGCCGGCGGGCAGGCCGCTCGCCGGCAGCGTGGTCGCGCTGGCGACGTTGGAATCGCCCGACGCGCCGACCGCGTTGACCGCGCGCACGCGGTAGAAGTATTTCGTGCCCGCCGCCAGCCCGAGCGAATTGCTGTAGCTGGTGGCGTTCTGCGGCGGGGTGGCGACCTCGGTCCAACCGGTCGCGCCGTCGAGCGAGCGCTCGATGACGAACCCGGTCTCGTTGCCGCTGTTGTCCGACCAGGTCAGGTTGATCTGCGTGGAGGAGACGGGCGTGGCGACCAGGTTCGACGGCGCCGCCGGGGCGGCGGGCGCGGCCTGCGTGGTGGCGCTTGCCACGTTCGAATTGCTCGAGGGGCCGACATCGTTGGTCGCGCGGACGCGGTAGTAGTACTTTGTGCCGGCGACCAGGCCGGTCGAGTCGCTGTAGCTGGTGGCGTTCGGGCCGGGCGTGGCGATGGCGGTGAAGTTCACGCCGTCGGTCGAGCGCTCGATGACGAAGCCCGTCTCGTTGTTGGAGTTATCCGCCCAGGTGAGGTCGATCTGGGTCTGCGAGACGGGCGTGGCCACCAGGCTGCCGGGCGCCGCCGGCGCGACGGGCGCGGGGGCGGCAGTGGTGGCGCTGGCGACGTTGGAGTGGGACGACGCGCCGACGGCATTCACCGCGCGAATTCGGTAATAGTACTGCGTCGAGCCGGACAGCCCGGTGGCGTCGCTGTAACTCGTGGCATCCGGCGCGGGCGTGGCGATGGTGGTCCAGCCGTCCGTGCCGTTGAGCGAGCGCTCGATGACGAAGCCGGTCTCGTCGGTCGCGTTGTCCGACCAGGTCAGGTCGATCTGCCCGCTGGAGACGGGCGTGGCCACCAGGTTGCCGGGGGCGGCGGGAGTTGTCGGCGCGGCGGGCGTGGTGGCGGAGGCGCTGGCGGACGCGGCGGAGTCGCCGGCGGCGCTGGTGGCGATCACGCGGTAGTAATACTGCGTGGAGGGGGACGCGGTGGTGTCGGAATAATTCGTCACGCCGGCGCCGCTCGTGCCGATGGCGGAGAAGCTGACGTTGTCGATCGAGCGCTCGATGCGGTAGCCGGTCTCGCTCGCGACGTCGGTCCAGGTGAGGTTCACCTGCGTGGAGCTGGCCGCCGAGGCGGCCAGGCCGGTGGGCTGCGCGGGGGGCGTGGGCGTCGCGCTGACGATGATCAGCCGCGCGCCCGCCCAGTCGGCGTGGTCGAAGCTGCTGCCGTTGCCGCCGTCGGTGACGACCAGCTTGAGCTGCTGCACCCCGGCGACGCTGACGTTGATGCTCTGCGTCGAACTGGCAGCGCCCATCAGCGGGCTCTCGTAGATCTTGACCCCGTCGGCGAAGACCTGGAACACGGCCGAGCCGTTGGTGGCTTGGCGGTCGTCGATGCCGACGTCGCTGAGGAACGTGGCGTACTTGCCGTCGAGGTTGTAGGTGATTTCAGAATTCGCGTGGACGCCAAGGCCCTTGGCGTAGGTGACGCCGTTGAGGGTGATAACGCCGCCGTCGCCCGCCCCGCTGCCGCCGACGCTCATGTCCTTCTCGACCGGGCCCCAGCCGTTGGTCGGCGTGCCGAGCCACGGGAGGTCGCTGAGGTAGAAGACGGCTTGGGCGGCGGGCGTGGTGACGGCCGCCTCGTTGGAGTTCGCCGAGTCTCCCGCCGATCCGCCGGCGGCGCGGACGCGGTAGGCGTAGCTGGTCCCGCCGGCCACGGTGGCGTCGGCGTAGCCGGTGGCGTTGGCGGCGACGGTGGCGATGGTTTCCCACGCGCCCGCCTCGCCGGTGCGGCGCTGGATCACGAAGCCGGTCTCGTTGCTGCTCTTGTCCTGCCAGGCAAGGTTGACCAGCGACGCGCTGGCCGCCTGGGCGATCAGATTCGCGGGCGCCGCGGGCGTCGTGGGGGCGGGCGAGGTGTTCGTGAGCTTGAACCAGTTGAAGTTCCCGCTGCTGGCCTCGAAGACCACGCGCAGCAGGTGCAGGCCGGCGGACAGGTTGATGCCGGACTTGCTGATGGTGGTCCACTTCTGCGAGCCGCCGGTGTTGGGGACCGCGAGCGAACCGGTGACGTTGACGCCGTCCACCTCGACGCGGAACGCCCCGCCGCTCACGCTGTTGGCGACGCGGGCGTCGAAGCTGTAGACGCCGCCGGTCAGCACGTTGACCGAGTACTGGAGCCACTCGCCCGCCTTGACGAAGGCGATGTTCACCCCGCCGCCGACGTCGGTGCTGGTCTGGATGTCGACGCTCTGCGGCTGGCGGTACTTGCTGTCGCCCTCGCGCTTGGCGTCGCTGTCCTTGTAGCCGAGGTTCTGCCCGAGGTGGTCGAAGTCCTCGAACTGGATGGGCGACCCGGTCACCTGCGCGACGCCGAGGTACGGCGTGTTCGGGCGCGGGAACAGGCTGGTCGCCCAGTTGGAGAAGTCGATGTCGTGGCCGTTGGCGATGATCTGCTCGCCGGTGCCGGCGCCCGCGCCGCTGGGGCCGGACGCGCTGTTCCACCAGTTGTTGCGGGCGTCGAGGTAGCCGACGTACTGATCGCCGTTGACGACCAGCGCTTCCTTCGCGGTGTTGTAGCCGTTGCCGTAGAAGTTGTTCTGGGTAACGACGAAGCCGAAGTTGGCGCCGGGGACCGCCTTGTTGTCGATGCGGATGGCGGGGCCGGTGATGCCGTAGAGCGTGTTGCCGCGGATGGTGATGTTGGTGCACCCGCCCTCGAAGCGCAGCCCGCCGCTCCACTGGTCGCGCATGTAGGTGATCGTGTTCCCCTCGATCAGCGCGTTGTTGACGTTGAAGAACAGGACCGCCTTGCCGCCTTGGTCGATGATGTTGTTGGTGATGCGGATGTCGGACTGCGCGCCCTGCGCCAGCGTCTGGAGCGAGATGGCTGCCTCGACGGTGGTCGTCGTGTTGGGCGAGCCGGTGTTGTAGAGGAAGGCGTTGGAGTCGATGGTGACGTTGACGAGGTTCCCGCCGGACAGCCCGCCGTTGGTGTAGATGCCGCGGCCGGAGTGGTCGCCGTCGTTGTTGTTGTTGCGGAACAGGTTGAATCGAATGATGGCCGCGTCGGTCGTGCTGTTGTTCGCCAGGTAGAGCCCGGCCACGTTGTTCTGGACGATGTTGTTGAGGATCTTAGTGCCGGACTGGTTCGGCAGGATGACGATGCCCGCGCCGGTGGTGTCGGCGAGGCTGGTCTGGCCCTGCACGGTGAAGCCGTCGATGGTGACGCCGCTGGCGGCGACGCGAAAGGCGGCGGTGATCTTGCCGTCAAGCTGCGTCGCGCCGGTTACGATCGACTCGCCGCTGCCGCGCGAGTTCGAGCGGGCGTCGGTGCCGCTGCGGGCGCCGAGGATCGTGAGCTTCTTGGCGATTGTCACCTGCTCGGCGTAGGCGCCGGCGTCGACGGTGATGATGCTGCCGGGCATGGCCGCGTCCACCGCCGCCTGGATCGTCGCGTAGACGTTGGGGTTCCCGACCACGTGCGCGGCCAGGAACCGTCGCGCCTCCAGCGACTCCATCGCCCGGCGCGGCCCGGCAAAGGGGCGGCGCTGCGACTTGAGACCCTTGTTGGCAGCGATGGCGGAGGCGGTGCGGTTACTTCGCGACATCCGAAACTTCCCTTGTGACGGTCCCAGAACTTGATGCCAGAACTCGATGCCAGACGAATTCGCTACACCCGCTGCGCGAGATGCGAGGAGAGTGACGGGCGGACGTTTGAAAATTACACCGGCAAGTGGCCGCTACAAGTCGGGCCGATTTGTCGCCTTACTGTCGCCGGCCGCGGCGCGGCAGGAGCTGGCGGAACGTCGCGACGCGCAGCGCGTGGCAGGCGGCGAGGTAGACGCCCGCGCCAAGTGCAATCAGCAGGGCCAGTTGCGCGAGCCAGACGCCGCGCGTCTGCCCGCGCGGGTAGAGCGGCGAATGCTGGAACGCCCACAGCGCCAGGCCCATCACCGCTGTCGCGGCCAGCATCTTCGCCGCCGGTCGGGCCAGGGCGCTTATGCCGAGTCCACCGACTTTGCGGTCCAGCATCAGCAGCATCACGATCGCCTGCACCGAAAAGCTCACCAGCGTGCCAACCGCCATCCCCGCCTCACCCAGCCACCAGAGCAGCGGGATCTCGACGATCAGGTTGACCGCGATGTTCACGATCGACATCACCAGCGGCGTGACGGTGTCGTGGATCGCGTAGTACGCGCGGTTGATGATCTGGAGCAGCGAGAAGGCCCAGATCGCGCCCGCGTAGAAGACCAGCGACGAGCGGATCAGCGTGGCCGAGTGCGCGTCGATCTGCCCGTGCTGGAAGAGAAGGCGAATACACGGTTCGCTGATGATGATCAGCCCGAGACTGGCGGGCAGGCCCTCCCAGAGCGTCGCCTCCAGCCCGTTGCGCAGGACGCTCTTGAAGCCGTCGCGGTCCTTGTCCAGCGCGTCGCTGCTGAGGGCGGGGAAGATCGCCGTCGCCAGCGCGATGGCGAACACGCCGAGCGGGAACTGGTAGAGGAACTGCGCGATGTCCAGCCGGCGCGGCGCGCCCGCCTCCATGGGGAAGCGGATCGACTGCCCGAGCAGCGTGAAGTGGGTGAGCAGGTTGCCATCGCGGTCGAAGCGCTGCATCAGGGCCATCGAGAGGCCCTTGTCCATCAGCACCGATAGCTGGAGCACGCCCGCCCCCAGCGCGACCGGCACGGTGAGCTTGAGCATCCGGCGGACGCCGGGCGTCCAGAAGCGCGGCACCAGCTTGAAGCGAAAGCCCGTCGCCCGCAGCGCCGGCAGCAGCACCGCCACCTGCAACCCGCCGGCAACGAGGACGGCGAAGGCGAGCCAGAAGCCGAGCGTCGCCTGGATCGACTCGATCTCCCGCGGGTCGCGCGTCGCGCCCAGGTGCAGCACGCGCGCGCCGATCGCCAGCACGATGATGTGGCAGACGTTGAGCAGGATCGGCGCCGCCGCCGGCGGGCCGAACTTCTTGTGCACCTGGAGGATGCCGGACAAGAACGCCCCGCCGCAGATCAGCAGCACGTAGGGCAGCATGATGGCGGTGAACTTCAGCGTGAGCATCAGGTCCGGCCAGAGCGATGAGCCGAGGGTGATCGTCAGCCAGATGCCGACCTCGCCGATCACGATGATGCCCAGCAGGATCGCGCACAGCAGGTTGACGGCGGCGGCGGCAAAATCGTTGGCTTGCTCCGGGCCGTCGTGCTTCACCGACTGCGCGTAGAGCGGAATGAACGCCGCCGACAGCGCCCCTTCGCCGAACAGCTTGCGGAAGAGGTTGGGGATGGTGAACGCGACCGTGAACGCCGCCGCGACCAGTCCGGTGCCGAGGTAGTGCCCGGCGACGATCTCGCGCCCAAGGCCCATGAACCGGCTGATCAGCGTGAAGAACCCGATCAGCTTCGCGTGCGACAGGAACGACTTGGCTGGCGCGACGAACGGCGGCTCCTGCTCCGGGGCGGCGGTGGGATCGGAAACGGTAATCGCGGGCTCTGACATCCGTGTCACGCGAGCAGCTTCTTCAATCGCTCCGCCGCCGCGCGCGGGTTCTCGCACCCCGCGACGGCCGCGGTGACGGCGACGGCCTTCATGCCGGTCGCCAGCACCTCGCCGACATTCTGCGCGTTGATCCCCGCGATTGCGACCGCCGGCACGTCGGGCAGGTTCTCCGCAACCTGCCGCGCGTAAGCGGGACCGGCGACGAAGTCGCGCGTCTTGGTCTCGCTGCGGAAGAACGGCCCGACGCCGAGGTAGTCGGCGCCGTCGCGCACCGCCTGCCGGGCCTGCTCGAGCTCGTGCGTGCTGACGCCGAGGATCTTGCCCGCGCCGATGAGCTTGCGAACGTCGCGCGCCGGCAGGTCGGTCTGCCCGACGTGCACCCCGTCCGCGTCGGCCAGCAGAGCGACGTCAGCTCGATCGTTGATAATGCTGATCACGCCGTGCCGCCGGCACAGCGCGACCAACTGCCGGGCGCGCGACAGCAGCTCAGCCGCATCGAGGTTCTTCTCGCGGAGCTGAAGGCAATCGGCGCCGCCGAGGATCGCCGCCTCTGCCACTTCCAGCCACGGGCGCTTGCAGATCGACTCGGTGATCAACACGTAGAGCCGCACGCCCGCAAACCGCCCGGCGGCGGCGCGGAGCGTGAAGGCGATCCGCTGCTCCAGGTCATAGAAGCGATACCGAATGTCCTCGACCCGCCCCGCCCGCGCCGGATCGAGCGCCTTGAGGTACTCCTCGATGGTTCGAAGCGCCTCGCCCAGCCGCTTCCCCGCCGCCACGACCACGTGGGCCACGTCCTCGCGCTCCCGCTCGGCGGGGGTCTTGATGGCGGTGCCGACGTCGCCGGGGGTGTCGCGGTGCAGGATCGCGTCGCCGAGCAGCGTTGCCGTCGCCGTCGCCAGGTCGTGCCGCACCTGCTTCAGCGAGCCGCACAGCGCGTCGTCGTCCAGCGCGAAGCGGGCGTAGTCCTCGATCACCCGCAGGGCCTCGCGCGCGCGGTTGGCGTTGGCGTCGAGGATGCGCAGGGCGGGACCGTTCATGGATTTGGCGTCGCGGAGCCGATTATAGGACCACGCATGCACGGTCGAAAGAAAGCCTTCGTCGAGGGGTTGAGCGCGATTCGCTCGAAAAAACCGCGGTCGGTGGCGATGGCGCGCGGCTCAATTTGCGCCATCACGCCCAGGCTCTACAATGCCTCCGGAATGCCGGACCTGAACCAAATCATCCAGGGCGACTCGATCGCGGTGCTCAACGACGGCCCCGATGGGTGGGTTGACCTCTGCTTCGCCGATCCGCCGTTCAACATCGGTTACCTGTATCACGGGTACGACGACCAGCGCGACGACCACGAGTACCTGGAGTTCAGCGAGAAGTGGATGAAGGCGGTTCACCGCGCCCTCAAGCCGGGCGGCAGCTTTTACCTGGCGATCGGGGACGAGTTCGCGGCCGAGCTGACCTACATCGCCAAGCGCAACGTCGGCTTCCACCTGCGCAACTGGATCATCTGGCACTACACGTTCGGGCAGCAGCCCAAGAGCAAGTTCGCGCGCAGCCACACGCACATCCTATACTTCACGAAGGACAAGAAGGACTTCACCTTCAACGCCGACGCGGTGCGCGTCGCCAGCGCCCGCCAGACGACCTACAAGGACGCTCGGGCCAACCCCAAGGGGAAGCTGCCGGACGACGTCTGGTTCCTGCGCCCGCAGGACGCCGCCGCCCACGCCTACGTCGAGCCGGGCGGAACGCCCATCGGGTGCGGCGCGGCGGAGAAGATGGGATATTTCGACGTCGTCAGCGACACCTGGAACGTCAGCCGCGTCTGCGGGACCTTCAAGGAGCGCGAAGGGTGGCACGGCTGCCAGATGCCCATCGGCGTGCTCAATCGCATCATCTCCGCCAGCTCAAACGAGGGGGACGTCGTCCTCGATCCCTTCAACGGCAGCGGGACGACCGTGGTCGCGGCGGCGCTGGCGAACCGGCGGTACGTGGGGATCGACCAGTCGGCCGAGTACGTCGGCTACGCGCAGAAGCGGCTGGCGCACGCGCTGGAGACCGCCAGCAGGGACGGCAATGGCGCCCCCGCCATCGTGTTCGACCCCAAGCGCGCCAGCCGCGTGCAGACCAAGACCGACGCCCTCGGCCGCCCGCGCGTGGCGCGGCGCCCGCGGGCGAAAAAGTCCGCCTGAGCGGGCGCACCCACACGAGCGAGTTCACGCGCATGCCCTGGTGGTTCAAATCCTTCCTGGTCGTCCTCGGCGGGCTGGTGCTGCTGTTGCTGGGGGACGTTGCGTCCCGCGCCGGCTTCAACGACGCCGCCGCCTGCCGCCTCGCCGGCGCCGCCCTGATCGGCCTGGGAATCTACCTCGCGTTGGCGACCGCCTTTGCTCCGGGCAAGAAGAAGCGCGGGACCCGCTGAGCCGCAGCGGTTCCGCCACGAGCGCCACGCGAACGTCGCCTTCTTTCGGGGGCACGTGGAGTGGCTGCCCATGAGGCAGATCATCAGCAACCCCGCCCTACCGCGGATGACGAAGTAGCGTTGCCGTCATCGTCGCCACACCCGCGTTCGCGCCGCTCCGCACGCGGCAGCCGCCGCTCGGCTCACTAAATATGCACGGCAGGTAACCACTTCTGGATTCAAAGTCCGCTGTCGCGCAGGCACGCGTTGGCGGGTGCACTGCATCACGCACCGGTCACGAGCAAACCCCCACCCCCCGCAATAGGGACGATTGTCGGCGGCGGCGCGGATCGTCATATTTCCCCCTCGCAGTCGCCGGACGACCCGGCACCGGCGCGGGGGCACGTGGCCCCGCGGCGCCGGGAAGGCGGGGGAACGTTTCACCCGCCGGGTCGGCTCCGGTCAGACGTTTGCGCCACCGGACGGCGCCGTTGCAGCAACGGCCCCACCGCGCGACTCGCGGATCGGAGATCACAACGCCATGTTTGAATCGCTCGAGGCCCGCAGGTTGATGGCCAGCACCTGGGCCCTGTCCAACGGCACGCTCACCGTCACCGGCACCAGCGGCGCCGACGACATCTACGTCAGCACCGCCGCCGGCAACAACTACGTCGTCTACGATCACAACGTGCGCGTCGGGAACTTCATCCCGGTAACGTCGCTCAAGAAGGTCGTGATCAACTGCGGCGACGGCAACGACTCCGCCTACGTCGGCTCGCTCGGGAACATCCCGGTGACCCTCAAGGGCGGCAACGGTCACGACCACCTGACCAACACCACCACCGCCCGCGCCGACATCTACGGCGAGGCGGGCGACGACAATCTCGGTGGCGGCAGCGCCAATGATCTGCTCGATGGCGGCGCGGGCGCCGACGGCTTGGCGGGCGCCACCGGCAACGACACCCTCAACGGCGGCGACGGCATCGACCTGCTCGTCGGCGGCATCGGCAACGACGTCATGGACGGCGGCCTCGGCGCCGACCGCTTCCGCGGCGGCTCGGGCAGCGACACCGTCTCCTACGCCACCCGCACCAGCGCCATCACCGCCGACATCGCCGAGGGCAACGGCGAGACCGCCGACGACGGCGCCGCCGGCGAGAAGGACTTCATCGAGGCGGACGTCGAGACCCTCATCGGCGGCAGCGCCAACGACAAGCTCACCGGCGCCGCCTTCCCCTCGACCTACAGCGCCGCCAGCGGCTACACCAAGAATAACAAGCTGGTCGGCAACGGCGGCAACGACACGCTGCTCGGGCTCGACGGCAACGACACCCTCGACGCCGGCGCGGGAAACGACTCGCTCGTTGGCGGCGAGGGCAACGATAACCTCAACGGCGGGCTTGGCACTGACCAGATGATCGGCGGCGGCGGCACCGACACCGCCGACTACACCGGCCGATCCGACCTGCTCATCATCACCCTCGACGCCAAGGCCAACGACGGCAAGGCCGGCGAGAACGACAACATCAACGCCGAGATCGAGAACGCCGTCGGCGGCAGCGCCGCGGACAAGATCACCGGCAACGCGAACGCCAACAGCCTCAAGGGCGGCGGCGGCAACGACACGATCTACGGCGCCGCCGGCAACGACACCCTCGACGGCGGCGCGGGCATCGACCTGCTCTACGGAGACGCCGGCAACGACGTCATCTACGCCAAGGACAACGTCAAGGATTCGCTCTTCGGCGGCGACGGGACCGACAAGGCCCAGCGCGACAACGCCAACGGCATCATCGACGCCGTCCAGACCATGGAGTCGTACTTCTAAACCCCCTCTTGAACCGCCGCCGCGCGTGACACGCGCGCGCTCGGCCGGAATGAACCCTCACGCACCCCCGCCGCTCCGGGTAGCCCGGCGCGGCGGGGGAACGCGGGCGCGCGGCCTCGTCTGCCCACGGGTGCTTCGCAGCGGCCGCCGTCAGAGAAACCTTCACTGCGCGCCGCACGGCGCGAGGGAAATCGTCATGCTGGTGGAAACCCTTGAAGATCGCCGTCTGTTCGCCGTCACCATGTCGCTGGCTAACGGCACGCTCACGCTCACCGGCGGCGGCGGTGGCGACAACGTGCAGTGCTACCAGATCCTCAGCGCCGCAGCATTCCGCGTGTACGACGGAGCGGCCCAGAAGGACTTCAGCTTCGCCAGCGTCAAGCGCGTCGTCATCCACGGCAACGGCGGCGACGATTCCATCTGGGTGGACGGCAACGTCGGCGCCATCCCCTGCACGATCAACGGCGGCGCGGGCAACGACCGCATCACCGCCTCCAGCGCAAACGACTTGGTCGACGGCGGCATCGGCAACGACACGATCAATGGCGGCAGCGGCAACGACAAGATCGAGGGTGGCGACGGCAACGACGGCCTGACCGGCTCGGCCGGCAACGACACCATCAACGGCGCCGCCGGCAACGACTACCTCGCCGGTATGGCAGGCAATGACCTGCTCGACGGCGGGCTGGGCGCCGACGACATGATGGGCGGCGCCGACACCGACACCGTCACCTATGCGTCGCGCACCGCCGCCGTCACCGTCGACATCACCGAGACCCCGGCCGAGACGGCGGACGACGGGCAGGCGGGCGAGAAGGATTACGTCCGCGTCGACGTCGAGAACCTGATCGGCGGCAACGGCAGCGACAAGCTCACCGGCTCCTCCTGGACCATCACCGGCACCTTCGCGCGCAACAACAGGCTGGTCGGCAACGGTGGCAACGACACGCTCTTTGGCCTGGACGGCAACGACGCGCTCGACGGCGGGCACGGGACCGACCACCTCATCGGCGGCGCCGACGCCGACACCGCCGACTACGGCTCGCGCTCCGACGCGCTGGTTATCACCCTCGACGGCCAGGCGAACGATGGGAAGGCGGGCGAGAACGACAAGATCTACAACGACGTGGAGCACGCCAATGGCGGCTCGGGCGCCGACAAGATCTTCGGCAACCCGCTGGCCAACAACCTGCGCGGCAACGGCGGGAACGACACCATCCACGGCGCGGCCGGCAACGACACGATCACCGGCGGCGCGGGGCTGGACTCACTGTTCGGCGACGCCGACAACGACGTCTTCTACGCCAAGGACGCCGAGAAGGACACCCTCGCCGGCGGCGCAGGGACCGATAAGGCGCAGCGGGACATGACCGGCGGAATTCTGGATGTGCTCTCGCAGATCGAATCGTATCTCTAATTCCGCAGCTTCGCGTTCCCGCGACGGTGCGGGAGGCAATCTTGCCACACGCGCCCCCGTCGGCCCCACCGGACCGGCGGGGGTTGCGTTTCGGGCGGTGGCGAATGTCCGATCCACGCGCACGTTCCGGTCACCTCTCCCGAAAGGCTGGGAGAGGGATAAGACGAGGGCCGGACGGTGCAGGATGCCTGCCGATTGAGGGTTGAAACTTGGACGGCGCGCGGCCTGCAGCCGTTCAAGTCTACATGCTCGGTCGCCAACCTTGATCCCCGACACGGGCCGCCCGCAGCAAACCACCGGAATTCATCCTTCGGCGACTGCGCGCCGCGTCGCCCGTCTACTCTTCCTTGATCGTGATGCTCTTGATGGTGATCTGCTGCTTCGGGCGATCGTTGTCGTCCCGGTCGGCGGAGGCGATGGCGTGCACCACGTCCTGCCCCTCGGTCACCTGGCCGAAGACGGTGTGCCGGCCCTGGAGCCACGGGGTCCCTTTTTCGTTGATGAAGAACTGCGACCCGTTGGTGTTCGGGCCGGCGTTGGCCATCGCCAGGGTGCCGGGCTGGAACTTGCGCGGGTTCTTCTCCGGGTCCACCTCGTCCTCAAAGCGATACCCCGGCCCGCCGCGGCCGGTGCCGGTGGGGTCGCCGGTCTGCACCATGAAGTCCGGGATCACACGGTGGAAGATGATCCCGTCGTAAAACCCTTCGCGCGCGAGGAAGACGAAGTTGTTGACCGTCTTGGGCGCTTCCTTGGCGAACAGCTCGACGACGACCTTCCCCTTGTCGGTGTCGATGGTGGCGGAATACTTCTTGTTCGGGTCGATCTTCATCTCCGGCGGCGCGTCGTAGCGCTTGCGCTCCTTCTTCGCCTCCTGGGCGACCGCGAGCGTGCAACCGACCAACGCGACGGCGGCCGCGACCGTGAACGAGCGGAATGCGAGTTTCATGCGAATCCTTCCTTTCAGTTGGAGCCTCGCAGGATTCCCGCGACGCCGCAGATTGTCAACCCGACACACCGTCGGTCATGCGGCCGCTGATCGGGCTGCGGGCCGATAACCTATTCGCACTCGTTTCCCCAGCTTGACAGCGATTGCGTAGAATTCAGTCATATTGGCTCCCATCCTTCTCGATATGCGCGCACTTCCGCGCGCACGTGCACTTTTTCTTTGAATGCGCCGAACTTTGGGGTTGAACTGACCGTCAGTTTCGAAACACTGCCCCGCGTCGTTCACGGCGACTGATGTGCCACCGCCGGTTCGGCCTATGGGTGCCGCCTGTTGCAAACGTGGTTCGCCCTTCCGGTGCTAGGGGGCGACTTGCCACGACCGTCGCTGCAGGCGTGCGCGAGGTTCCATCTTCACCATGTTTGAGCCGTGGTGCGGCCTCCCGGAGGGGTCCGCGCGCCGGCCGAGGAAGAGAAAATGCCGCGGGGAAACCATCTCCACGCCACAGGCCGTCGTGTCCTCATGGAAACCATGGAAAGCCGCTTCATGCTTTCCACGTACACCGTCACCAACACCAACGACTCCGGCGCCGGCTCGCTCCGCCAGGCGATCCTGGACGCCAATAAGACGACCGCAGCGGATACGATCAACTTCAAGATCGGCTCGGGCAGCAAGACCATCGCCCCCAAGAGCAAGCTGCCGGGCGTGGAGCAGACGGCCACCATCGACGCCACGACGCAGCCGGGCTTCAGCGGGAAGCCGCTGATCGAGATCTCCGGCGCAGGCGCGGGATCGTCCGACGGGCTGAAGCTGATCGGCTCCGGCATCACGGTCAAGGGGCTGATCATCAACCGCTTCAAGGGGAGCGGGATCTTCGTCTACAACAAGGGTGGCGCGAAGATCACCGGCAACTGGATAGGCGTCGACAGCAGCGGCACCGGCGACGCGGGAAACGGCGCGCACGGCATCATCGTGCAGTCGCCCAACAACACGATCGGCGGCACCACCGCCGCCGAGCGCAACGTCATCTCCGGCAACACCAAGGCCGGCGTCTTCCTCTACAACGGCAGCGCCCACCACAACAAGATCCAGGGCAACTACTGCGGCACCGACTACACCGGCAGCAAGGCGATCGCCAACCACAACGGCGTGCAGATCAACGGCGGCGCCGACAACCTCGTCGGTGGCACCACCGCCGGGGCGCGCAACGTCTGCTCCGGCAACATCCACGACGGCGTCCTGATCGTCAGCTACGGCTCGAAGAACAACACCGTGCAGGGCAATTACCTCGGCACCGACGCCACCGGCACCCGGGCGGTCGGCAACGGGTGGTACGGGGTCGAGATCTCGCAGCCGAACAACCTCGTCGGCGGCACCGCGCCGGGCGCGGGCAACGTCATCAGCGCCAACAAGATGGACGGGGTCGCCCTCTACACCGCCACCGGCATCAACAACCGCGTCGAGGGGAACTACATCGGCACCGACTGCACCGGCACCAAGGACCTCGGCAACGTCGGCGCGGGCGTCGCCATCACCAACGACGCCAAGTACAACACCGTCGGCGGCACCTCCGCCGCCGCCGCCAACGTCATCTCCGGCAACGACCTGTACGGCGTCGGCATCTACAACCACAGCACCAACAACACGATCGTGGGCAACAAGATCGGGCTGTGCGCCAAGGGGTACTCGCTGCCCAACGGCAAGAACGCCGTGAGCATCTGGATCTCGACCAACAACGCCATCAAGAACAATAAGATCGTCCAGGGCACCGGCGCCCGCACGACCATCCTGGTCAGCTCCGGCCTGACCACGTCGATCACCGGCAACAACATCTACAACCAGATTTCGGTCGGGCTGAAGGTGGCGTAACACGCGTCGGCCGCGGCGCCGACCGCAGCCCGCGGTCTCGCTCGGCCGGGCATTGAGAACTCGCGTCCCCCCCGCCGCACGGGGGGGGACGCCGATCTCTCGAACCGGCTCTCAGGATCACGTTGTTAGTTTGTCGGCAACACCACTGGGGCCGCTCTAATCCAGCAGCTTCCGCATGTCCACGATCATCTCGGTCCCCTCGTGGACGTTCCCGGCTTCATCAACCGTGTGGTAGGGGTCGCGGTACGGCTTGGATTGCAGCGGTAGATAGCCGAGCTTGCGGTACAGCTCGACCGCGCGCGGGTTCTTATCGGCCTCGACTTGCAGGTAGACGCAACCGAACCCGCGCTCGCGGGCGGATTGCTCCAGGGCCCGCAACACGCGGCTGCCAATCCCCTTGCGGCGCAGGTCGGGCGCGACCCACAGGTCCATCACCAGCGGCACCTGCTCCGGCCGCTCCCACATCGGGTCGCCCTGGAAGTGGATCACCCCGAACCCCGCCGGCCGGCCCGCCACCTCGGCCACAACGTAGCGGGCGTCGTCGGACGACCGCTCGCGAATCCGGTCCGCGTGCAGCCCGCGCGGCGGGCGCAGGTTGGTCAGCAAATCGACGTCCGAGAACGTCGCGTCGCGAACCAGAACATCGCTGACGTCTCCGCCATCCATGGCGTGTGCCCGCTCCCGCGCGGGAAATCCTAATGAGCAAATGTCGAAATCCAAACCAAGCAGGAAGGTGGAAATAAAGAAATGAGAGCGGCCAGCGCCTGCCTTCGTTTCTTCATTTTTGCATTCAGTATTGTTTCGTCATTCGACATTTCCACATTGGAATCCTCCGCGAATCATCCTTCCCTCTGCCACACCCCATCCAGTCGGGCAAAGTGTGTCTTGGCGGCGTTGTAGAACTTCGTCCCGTCCCACGCGCGGACCTGGATGGTCACGTGGTTGGGGTTGATGGTGATCAGGTTGTACGCGTTCGGTTCCGGCGGCTGGCCGCGGCGGCGGTTGCTGGTGGCGGTGCCGGCCTGCACGCTGATGATCGAGCGCTTCACCGCCTCGTGGTGCGTCCGCACGTCCCCGCTGTACCCCATGTGCAGGTGCCCGGCCAGGCACATGTCGACGTGGCACTGCTCCATTTGGTCGAGCGCGCGCTTGGCGCCGTGAACGATCCCGTGCACGCGCTCCCCCGGCGGCGGGATGAAGGGGTGGTGGGTCACGACGATCTTGAACACCTCCGGCGGCAGGTCGCACGCGCGCAACTTGACGTCGAGCAGTTGCTCCTCGCTGATCCGCCCGTCCTTCCAGAACCCGTCGAACTTCCACGTCCACGGCCGCGCGGTGTTGATGCCCACGACCAGCAGTTCCTCGTCCTGGTATACCGGGCGAAGATCCTTGGTGATGAACTTCGTGTAGTTGCGCAGCGGGCGGAGGAAGCGGGTGAAGACGTCGTAGAGCGGGATGTCGTGATTTCCCGGCACCACGAGCTGCGGCCGCGGCAGGCGCGCCATGAACTCGGCGGCGGCGCGGTACTGCGAGGGGCGGGCGCGCTGGGTGAAGTCGCCGCTCATGACGACCAGCGACGGCTCGTGGGCGTGAACGTCGGCGACGACGCCCTCGCGGACGCCGTCCTCGACCGTCCCGAAATGAATGTCCGACAGGTGCGCGATCTTCCGCATGCGCTTACGAAGTAGTCATACGCGACCGCCGCCCGGGGGGAAAGGCGGGATTTCGCTGGGGCAGGTTCGTTCGTCGGCCGGGTGCTGCGCGGCAAGCCGCTGGGTTGGCGCGCCCCGCGCCATCACGCCGGCGCGATCTCCAGTCCGCTCGCGTCCTGCACCTGCGGTTGCGCGGCGGGCTTTAGCACGCGCAGCGGCTTCTCGCGGATCCGGTAGCGCAGCGGCGGGGTCATGGTGGTCACCTCGCCGTCGATCGAAACGCGCAGCGGGCGGCGGCGGCGGGTGTCGACCTTGATCTCCGGCAGCGCCATCGAGTTGAAGTGCTTGGCCGCGTGCACCGTTCCCAACGCCGCCCGGATCATCAGCCACAGCACGCTCAGCGCGCCCGGCTTGGTCGCGACGTAGACGTTGAGCAGCCCGCGCTCCGGCACCGACGCCGCCTCCACGCCGAACGCCTTCATCTGGTAGGCATTGTTGCAGACGATAATGCTCGGCGTGGCGTGCGCGACCTCGTGCCCGCGGCTGCTGAGGCGCACGAAGTGCAGCGGCATCCGGTTGAACACGCGCAGCAGCGCGACCGCCATCGCCAGCCACTTGTTCCGCCCGGACTGCTTCTGCTGCTGCTCGCGCTCGGCGACGACCGCCGGGTGGAAGCCGATCGCGCTGAAGTTCAGGAACATCCGCCCGTTGACCTCTCCCACCGGCAGGTCGACCACGCTGCCGCGCGACAGGGCGGCGATCGCCTCTTCCAGGTCGAGCGGGACGGCCAGGTCCTTGGCAAAGTGGTTGTGCGTCCCCAGCGGCAGCACGCCGAACGCGCGCCTCCCGCCGGCGACGGCGTTGGCGATGGTGTTGATCGTCCCGTCCCCGCCGCCGGCCACGATCGCGTCCAGCTCGTGCTGGTGCGACGCCTCGCGCGCCTGCTGCTCGAGCAGCTTGGGGTCGACGAAGCGCACCTCGGCGTCCGCGCCCGCCGACGCGAAGGCGGACTCGATCCGCTGCCGCGCCGCGTCGGGCTCCATCCCGGCCAGCGTTCCGGCGCCCTCGTTGAGCAAGACCAAAACCTTCATGCCGTTCCACCTCGAATCCGCCCCGTCCGTCACCGCGATGCCGCCACGACCCCCGCGCTGCAACCCGGCGGCCCCGGCCGCCCGTCGCCGGCCCATTATGCGCGCGGCGCCAACACCGTCAGCGCGCCCGGCCGCAGCTCATAGTGTAGCGGCGGCGAGAGGCGAAAGACCTCACCATCAAGCGCGATGGGGATCTCGCGCTGGGCCGTCTCGATCCAAGCCTCGGTCCCGCTGAGCATCTGGAAGTCCCGCGCCTGCTCCACGATCCCGAGCACCACCCGCAGCGCCAGCATCAGCAGGCCGAACCGGCCGGTGCGGTTGGTGAAGTAGACGCACAGCTCCCCTCCATCCAAACGGGCGCGCCCACCGAGGTTTTCCGGGGTCAACTCGTAGCCATTGTTGCCGACGAAGACGAACGGGGTCGTGCGCAGCGTGGAGCGATTGGCGACGTCGATGCGCACGCTGACGGTGGGGTAGCGGCGGAAGACGGAGACGCACGCCAGCAGCATCGCCACCCACTTCCCGCGCCCCAGCCGCTGGCGCTGGCGGTCGCGCTTGCCGACCATGCGCGGGTAAAGGCCGATCGACGAATTGTTGATGAAGGCGCGGCCGTTGACCTGCGCGATGTCGACGCGCCGCCGGTGCCCGGCGGCGATGACCGCGGCGGCTTCGTCGAGCGCCAGCGGCAGGCGGAGATCCTTGGCGAAGTGGTTGAGCGTCCCGGTGGGAAGCACGCCGAGCGGCACGTCGCCACCCGCCAGCGCGCCGGCGCAGGCGCTGACGGTCCCGTCGCCGCCGGCGGCCACCACCGCGTCGGCCCCGTCCGCCGCCGCCGCCCGCGCCGCCCGGGGCAGTTCGTCCCCGGTCACCTGCCGAACCTCCGCCTCCACCCCCGCGCGTTCCAGCGCCGCGCGCAGTTCCTCCGCGTGCTCGGGCTTCGCGCCGGCCGCCGGATTGGTCAAGACGATCACGCGCATCGGCATGCCCTCGCATCACAAGGCGACATCACGAGGCGACAAGGCGACAAGCTGACAACGTCGAAAGCCGCCTCGGCCCCTCGCGCCATTTCACCTTGTCGCCCCCTCAACCTTCCGCCGCCGCTTCGGCGATGCGGGCGCGCATCGGCTCGTCCGGCAGGCGCCCCGTGCCGGCGCGCATGTTGTCGCGCAGGTGGGCGACCTTCGACGTCGCCGGGATGGCGCAGGTGATGGCGGGATGGGAGATGACGAACTTGAGCAGGAGCTGCGCCCAGCTCTGGCAGTTGATCTCGCCGGCCCAGGCGGGCAGGGGCTTGTCGCGCAGGCGGCGGAGCAGTTCGCCGCCGGCGAAGGGACGATTGGCGATGACGGCCACGCGCCTGTCGGCCGCCAACGGCAGCAGGCGGCGCTCCGCCTCGCGCTCGCCGACGGAATAGTTGATCTGGATGAAGTCCAGCGGCTCCGCCTGCACGATTCGCGCGACCGCCTCGTGCTGGCTGGCCGTGTAGTGCGTGACGCCCACGTGCCTCACCCGCCCCGCGCGCTTCCACTCGCGCAGCGTGTCGAGGTGCGCCCGCGCGTCGAGCAGGTTGTGCACCTGCATCAGGTCGATCGGGTCGGCCCGCAGCTTGCGCATCGATTCGTTCATCTGCTCGATGCCCGCCTGCTTCCCGCGCGTCCAGACCTTGGTGGCGACGAACAGCTTCGGGCGCAGCTCCAGCTTGGCGGCCAGGTCGCCGGCGACAGTTTCGGAGCTGCCGTACATCGGCGAGGAGTCGATCAGCTTCCCGCCGGTCGCGACGAAGGTTGCCAGCACTTCCTCGAGCGCCGCGCGGGCGGCCGGGTCGTCGCCGACGTCGAAGGTCTGCCACGTGCCGAGCCCGATGACCGGCAGCGGCTCCTTGGACGAGGGGATCGGGCGGGTGAGGATATCGGGCGCGGGTGAAGTCGCGGGCGGCGACGCTGCTGAAGGTGGGCCGCCGCCCGCGCCCCCCACGTCATCCGCTCCCGCCGCCCCCGCCCCCGCCGCCAGGGCGGCCGCCGCCAGCGTCATTCGAAGTGCGTCGCGCCGCGTCACCGCCGCAGAATTTGCTCTGGCCATGGCTACCTCCGTCGTCCTGATCCGGATTGTAGACCGACGGCGCGTCGCCGCTGCGCGCGACTCGGCGCCGGACGTTCAGCGTCCCGCCCAGCGGTTCGTCCCTTGTTGAAGCGCCCGCGCCCGGCCGGTATTTTCTGCCGCCGGGGCGGGCGGGGCCGAGGCGCGCGTCATGGCAAATCGATTCGCCGAGGGGCACCGAGTCGACCGCGACCGCCCGCACATTTTTCACCGCGACTACTGGACCCTGCGGCACCTGCTCGACGGCGCCCGCGACTTCGCCGCGCGCCACGCCGACGCGCTGCGCGGGAAGCGCGTGCTCGATTTCGGCGCGGGGGTATCGCCGTACGCGGCTCTCATCGCGGGCGCGGGCGCGGAACTGCTCCGGGCGGACATCGACCCGCAGGACGCGACCGTCCTGCGCATCGATCCCGCCGACGGGCGCGTGCCGCTGGACGACGCGAGCGTCGAGGCGGTCCTCAGCACGCAGGTCCTGGAGCACGTGGCCGACGTGCAGGGATATCTGCGCGAGGCGTTCCGCCTGCTTCGCCCGGGCGGGCTGCTTTACCTCTCGACGCACGGCGCGTTCGTCCTTCACCGCAACCCGACCGACTTCCGCCGCTGGACCATCGACGGGCTGGCGCACGAGCTGCGGCAGGCGGGGTTCGAGATCGATCGCATTGAGCCGCGCATCGGCATTTTCGCGATGTCAACCCACCTGCGCTCGATCACTCTGGGCGGCGCGACCCGCCGTATCCCCTTCACCGGGTGGCTCCGCCCGATCATCTACCTGCTGTTCAACCTGCGGATGGGCGTGGAAGACCGGCTGACGCCGGCGTCGGTGATGGACGCGCACCCGGAACTGCTGCTGGCGACGGCGCGGAAGCCGGCGGTGGCTACGCCGCGTTCCGCGACAGCCGACGCCACCGGTGCGCCGACCACGCCGCCAGCAGGATGACCACCGCGTGGAACAGCAGCGGCCGGTACCACACCCGGCCGGTGAGGATGCCGGGGACGGCGGCGATGAGGCTGTAGAGGTACAAGAGCACCGCCGCGGTCGCGACGGCAAGGTCGCCGCTGATGCCGGTGCGGCGGAAGGTCAGCACTCCTTCGACCAGCATGCCCAAGTTGACGTAGAGCACCCACCCGCACAGCAACGCCTGGAGCAGGCTGACCCAGCGGTCGGCGTCGGTCGGGCCGAGGGAGCGGCCCCACACTTGGAGCGCGATCACGGGCACGCCAAATACGACTGATTGACCAAAGCGGTACCTGAACTCGCGCAGGCGCTGGTCGGGCGGGCGGGAGAGGAGACTTTCGATCGCCGATTGCCGGTTGGGAAGTGCCGATGGGGGCAACGGGCGATCATCAGCGGAATGATGCACGCGGGGACCGTGAATCTCACATCACCTGGCCACTGCGCTTCATTCGACAATCGCAGATGGCCAATCGGAGTGTTATTGGTGTCCCGCCCGGTCGGCGTGGCGGGTGGTGAAGCCGGTGACGGTGTAACCGACCTCGGCGATCGCGTCGGTCAGCGTCTTCACGTTCACCTGGTCGTGGTCGTACAGCACCGATGCCTGGGCGCTGTTGAAGTCCACCTCCACCTCGTGCACGCCCGGATGCTGCATCAGGGACTTCTGGACCGTTTGCTCGCACTTGTGGCAGTGCATGCCGGAGATACGGATGATCGCAAGCTGATCGGCCCCCACGTCGTCGGCCATGGCCACACCTCCCGGACAGGGCGTCCCCGACCGTGCCCGCGCGGCGCGGGCGCGCATTTGGGCGCGAGGGGACACGCCATAGCCTATGACTGCAAGTCTTTGGAGGCAACGACCAAACGATTCGCGGCCGGGGCCGGGGCCGACTCGGCGGCCGGTGCGGCGAGGCGCAACCCAATGCAGCCGCGGGCGCCCGGGGTTTGCCGCAGGCTTCGCCGGGAAATGAAGAAGGGCGACCCGAAGCCGGGCCGCCCTTCTCGCGTTTACATGATGTCGCGGCGCGTTATGCCGCCACTTCGGTCGTCACCGGCTGGGTCCCCGGCGCGATCGTCGGCTGCTGCGGTGCCACCGGCGCGTCCGGGTCGGGCTCGGGGTAGCGCTTGGTTCGCAGCACCCCTTCCTCCATGACCGTCTTGATCTTCACCAGCGCCTTGTTCTGGATCTGGCGAACGCGCTCCTTGGTCACGCCGATGATCTTGCCGACCTCTTCCAGCGTCAGCGGGTTCTCCTCCTGCTGCTGCCAGTTGAACCGGCGGCGGATGACCGTCTGCTCGGTGTCGGACAGGTCGGCAAGGTTGCGGTCGACGATCTGCTTCAGCTCGTCGATGCAGTCCTCCTCGATCAGGTCGCGCTTGCGATCGCTCCAGTCGCTCTTCTCCATCTCCGGCTCGAACTCCACCGGGAAGTGGGTCTTGTAGCGGCTGGACTTCATCGCGGTGCGGCTGAACGCCTTGAGGATCGCCCGGCACGCGTACGTGCTGAACTTGAACCCATTGTCGACGTTAAACTTGTCCACCGCCCGCATCAGGGCCATGTTCCCCTCGCTGACGATCTCGGCAAAGTCCACGTCGCCCAGCCGCGTCCGCTTGGCCATCGCCAGCACCAGCGCGAGGTTGGTGCGGACGAGGTACTCGCGGAAGTGCTCGAAGCGGCGGTGCCACTCGACCAGTTCCTCCGCCAGCTCGCGGGTTAGCCCGCCGCGCTTCGCGCGCTTCTGCAACGCGCAGAGCTTGCGCTTGCAGAAGTTGAAGCGCTGGAACATCAGCTTCTCTTCGGCACCCTTCATGAGCTGCGGGGTGCCCCGGAGCTGGTCGGCGATCTCCTCACGCGTGGGCTGGTACCACGAGGTCATCGGCAGCGGCGGTTCCTCGCCACCGTCGAAGTTGAAGAGCTGCTTCTCGATCCCCCGCTGCTTGAACGTCGGGGAATCCATGAAGGCGTAATTTTCCAGCAACAGCGCCTCCGCCCGCTCGCGCAGGACGCGCGGGATCGGCTTGGCACGGGTGGGGGTCTTCTTTGTCGCAGTCATGGTGGCCATGAACGGCCTCCTTGGCAATGAAATCCACGTCCGTCCGTGAAGTCGGACACACTGAACAACTATTCGTTCCAACAACCTTCGACAGAGGTATTACGTCTCACGGCCGTGCGTGTTCATTCCCTAACACGTGCAAGAGACGAGGTTTATGGAGGCGGGCCCGGCGGGCGGCCCGGGCGGCTTGCCCACTGGACACTTGTTGAAGCCGCGGGTGAAGCGCCCGCACCACGCCGCGGAGGCTGGCATCCGTGCTAACCAGGTCGGTCGCGGCTCGCAAATCTGTTGCCGCCGCACCGGCCGGAGCTAGGATTTTCTCGGACGTCTTTTCCGGCTGCCACAGGTAACCGTAACGCCGGTCACGTTATGCCAATACTCTGCTTCGGCGGCAGTTTCAATCCGATCCACAACGCGCACCTGCGCTGCGCCCAAGCCGTTGCCGACAAGGCCGGCTACGACCGCGTCCTGCTGATCCCGTCCGCCCAGCCGCCGCACAAGCCGAGCGCCGCCGACCTGGCGCCGGCGCAGCACCGCGTCGCAATGTGTCGCCTGGCTGCTGAGACGGTGGCGGGGTTCGACGTTGACGACTTAGAAACGCGCCGCACCGGTCCGAGTTACACTCTCGACACCGCCCGCGAGCTTCGCCACCGCCGCGGCTGGAGCGAGGTCCACTGGCTGATCGGCGGCGACATGCTCCTGTTCCTGCCCCGGTGGCACCGCCCGCTGGAGCTGCTCCGCGAGGTGCACTTCGTGGTGATGGCCCGCCCGGGCTACCCCATCAACTGGGACGCCCTGCCGCCGGAGTACCACCACCTGCGTTCTCATCAGGTAGAAGCGCCGATGGTGGACATCAGCGCGACCAAGATCCGCCGGCGGGTGAAGGCTGGCGAGTCCATCGACGCCTTCGTGCCCCCGGCGGTCTCGCGCTACATCTCCGACAACGGACTCTACCGATGAAGCTGGCGGAGTGAACCATCCCTGAACAGGGGGCGGCAACACAGCACGCCTTGCGACGTTGGCGCGCAAGGCCGCCCCCGCCACCGCCGATCCTGATGCGTCCGCCCCACCCGCTTCGCGCGGCCGACGCGGCGCGTTAGAACCAGCCCCCGGCGGCTCGCATGTTGAACTTGTACGACATCGCATACTCCCTCGGCGTCGGCGCGGCCGCGCCCTACTGGCTGCTCAAGCCGTCGGCGCGGCGGAAGGTGCTGGGGGCGCTGGCGCAGCGCATGGGCCGAGACCTCCCGCCGCCGCGCGAGGGGGACAGTCCGACAGTTCTCATCCACGCCGTCAGCCTCGGCGAGATGAACGCCACCCGCACGCTCGTGCAGGCGCTGCGGCTGGCGCGAAGTGACCTCCGCTTCGTCGTCTCTGCCACCACCGACACCGGCTTCTCCCGCGGCCTGGAGCTGTACGGCCCGAGCAACGACGTCAGGGTGATCCGCTACCCGCTCGACTTCAGCGGCGCCGTCAACCGCGTGCTCGACAACGTCCGCCCGGACGTGGTCGTGCTGATGGAGCTGGAGGTGTGGCCGAACTTCACCCAGCGGTGCCAGGAGCGCGGCATCCCGGTGGTGCTGGCGAACGCGCGGCTGACGAGCTCGAGCTTCCGCAACTACCGGCTGGGCGGCCCGCTGGTGAAGGCGATGTTCCGCCGGCTCACGCTCGTGTGCGCGCAGGACGAGACGTACGCGATGCGGTTCCTGGCGCTCGGTGTTCCGCCGCACCGCGTGGTGATCACCGGGACGATGAAGTTCGATAACGCCAACCTCGCCCCGCCGTCCGGCGGCGCGGTCAACCGCGCGCAGTTCGTCGGGCTTCGCGTCGGCGAGGAGCCGGTCCTGGTCTGCGGCTCGACCGGGCCCGGCGAGGAGGCGATCGTCCTGGCGGCGTACCGGCGACTGCTGGAGAAGTTCGCCCGGCTGCGGCTGGTGCTGGTCCCCCGCCACCCCGTCCGCTTCGACGAGGTCGAGCAGATCATCCAGGAGCACAAGTTCCGCTGCGAGCGGCTCACCCGCGCCGGCACGCGCCCGCCCAGCGACCTGGCGATCCCGCCCGTCGTCCTCGTCGACGCCATGGGCGTGCTGCGCGACTTCTACGGCGTGGCGGACGTCGTCTTCGTCGGGCGAACGCTGGTCGACCTCGGCCCGCGGCAGCACGGCAGCGACATGATCGAGCCGGCCGCCCTCGGCAAGCCGGTCATTGTCGGCCCGTTCACCGGCAACTTCGCCGAGGCGATGCGCAAACTGCTGGCGGCGGACGCGATCCTGGAAGTGCCCAGCGGCGAGCAGTTGGAGCAGTCGGTCAGCGTGCTGCTCTCCACGCCGTCCGAGGCCCGCGCCATGGGCGAGCGGGCGGCGAACGTGGTCGCGCGCGAGCAGGGGGCGACGCAACGTCACGCCCGCGTGATCCTGCAAATCCTCGGCGTCGCCCGCGGCGAGATCGCGCCGCCGGAACCGGGTCCGGCGGCAAGGGAAGCCGTCAGCGTCGCCGCGCCGCCGTCATCATCATCGCCGCCGCAACGGCCCGCGCACCCGCACGCGGCGCAGCCCGCGGGCGCGTCGGCGCCCAAGGTTGTCATCACGCGCCTTGGGCCGATCCCGGGGAGCGCGCCGTTCGCGCAAGGCGAACAACGCACCGGACCGCCGCAGTAGTGCGCTCTGCGCCACGCGCGCGCGCTGTCATCCGCGACGGCGCCAGCCAAGGCAGTCCCGCGCGTCGGCCTCGCCGAAGGTTGCACGTTCCTCCCCTCCCCCCGCCCGCGCATGATGGCCGGCCGGAGGTACGCGCGATGGGACAGATGTTGCTCGGGCGGTCGATGGTGAAATTCGTGCCGCTCCCGGTCCAGCGCGGCGAGCGCGACGCGGATTGGAAGTTCGACGGCAAGCGCGTGACCCGCGACGTGCCCTACGTCCCCACGCCCGAGCGCATCGTGGGCACCATGCTCGACGTCGCGGGCGTGAAGGAGAGCGACGTCGTCTACGACCTGGGGTGCGGCGACGGGCGGATCGTCATCGCCGCGGCCGAGCGCTGCGGGGCGCGCGGCGTCGGCATCGACATCGACCCGCGGCGGATGCAGGAGTCCCACGCCAACGCCGCCCGCGCCGGGGTTCAGGACCGCGTTCGCTTCCTCGAGACCAGCCTGTTCAACGTCGACGTGAGCGAGGCGAGCGTGGTCGCGCTTTACCTGCTGCCGTGGATGAACGCGCAGCTCCGCCCGAAGCTGCTGGCCGAGCTGCGGCCCGGAGCGCGGATCGTGACGCACATGTTCCCCATCGCCGCCTGGGCGCCGGACCAGGTGGTGCGGCTGACTGACCTGGGCCGCGTCGTCTACGGCTGGGTGGTGCCCGCCAAGGTCAACGGCCGCTGGCAGTGCACCGTCCGCTGGCCCGACGGCAGGCTGCGCCGCGGCAACATCGAGCTGGAGCAGGAGTTTCAAACCGTGCTGGGAACGGCGGTGCTGAACGACCGCGAGGTTTCGATGGACGCCATCCACCTCGACGGCCCGCGCCTGCGGTTCCAGCTCGGCCAGACGACGTTCCACTGCCGCGTGGAACGCGACACCATCCGCGGCACCGGCCAGTGCCCGCAACGCCGCGGGCAGTTCGAGTTCCGCGCGCGGCACGCGTGAGCGCCGCGGGTGACCGGCGCCAGCGCGCGTGCAGGCGCGATATGGACAGGGCACTGTCATCCCGAAGCGTACTCGCGAGGGATCTCGGGCGCGCGAGCGGCCCTCGTGTGCCCGAGATCCTTCGCGAGTACGCTCAGGATGACATCGCTGGTGCCGTCCGCTACACCCGATCGCGCACCGCGCTCGACTCGTGGATGCATCGCCTAAACCACCAGCGGCGGCGGAGCGAGCGAACCGTGCGGTTTCTCTTGCCCTAGCTCGGCGGCAGCGCCGCCTGGGCGGGGGCGTCGAGGCTGCGCTTTCGCTTGCCGCCGCCGGCGGGCGCCTTGTCGGCGGCCTCGTCCTTGGCTTGTTGGGTGCCGCGGGCCATGGCGATCACGCCCGTGCGCGCCAGCTCCTTGATGCCAAAGGGCTTGAGCAGCTCGACCAGCGCCTCGATCTTCTCCTCGGTGCCGGCGATCTCGATCATCAGGCTGGTCTTGGCGACGTCGACCACGCGCCCGCGGAACAGGTTGACGATCTCGATCACCTCGCTGCGCTGCTCGGGGCCGACGCCGACGGTCACCAGGCACAGGTCGCGCTCGACGTAGCCGGCACCCTTGAAGTCGCGCACCTTCACCACCGGCACCAGCTTGGCGAGCTGCTTGCGGATCTGCTCCAGGGTGTTGTCGTCGCCAAGGCAGACGACGGTCATGCGCGACAGCTCGGGGTTCTCGGTCCGGCCGACGACGAGCGAGTCGATGTTGAACCCGCGGGCGGAGAACAGCCCGGCGACCGAAGCCAGCACGCCCGGCTCGTTCTGGACCAACGCCGAAATCACGTGACGCATGACGGGACACTCCAGGAAACGGTGAAAGCAAAGGCCGGGACGGTCCAGCGGCGGACGCGTCGGGCGGCGGCGGCGGTAGGTTCGCACGGCGGGCGGGAAATCGCAAATGCGCGCCGGCCGCAAGAGCCAGCGGCGGCTGGGCGGGGGGGACATGCCGCCCACACTTGCAGGGTCGAAAGCGATTGCTACAATCCCCCGCTCTTTTGACCGTGGAGCCTAATCGATATGCCAAGACCCAAGGGTAAGCCCGGCGCCGGACGCGAGCGCCGCGAGAAGTCCGACAAGTTTCAGTCGTTCAGCCGCCCCAAGCTGAAGATCACCCGGACCAGCGAGTCCGGCGAGGTCTACATCGACTACAAGGACACCGAGTCGCTGCGCAAGACCATCAGCGGCAACGGCAAGATCCTCGGCCGCAAGCGCACCGGCGCGACCGCCATGGAGCAGCGCATGCTGGCCAAGGCCGTCAAGCGCGCCCGATACATTGGACTGCTGCCGTACGTTTCGACGGGATTCTGAATCCTGCGCGTTCCGCGCGAGAACCGGACCGCACGAAGCAAATCTCTTAAAGCTGAAACGAAAAAATGACCGAAACGGGCCATCCCCGTTTGGGTCATTTCTTCTTTTCCGGTTTGTTTCGTGCTTCGGTATTCTTCGTTAGCGCGCAGAATTTATTCGTTAGCGCGCACCTTTTCCCCTACGAACGCCCCACCGAATTGATCAGTTGGTCCAACAACCCAATGTGCCTCTGCTGGGCCGGGATGAGCTGGTTCTGCACGAGTTCGGCGCTGGTGGTATCGACGTCGTCAACGCCTTCCTGGTAGTCCTTCAGCCCGTGCTCCTCGCCTTCCTTGAGGCTCTTGAGGCTGGCGGCGTCGCCGAACAGGTTGGCGGTGCCCTGGGTGAACTTCGCCCAGGCGCCCCAGGCGCCGGAGGAGTCGCTCGGTTCGCCGCCGAGCTCGCGAATGCGGTCGCGGATCGCCTGGGCGGCGCGGCCGTGCTCTTCCTGGATCTCGCGGAGCAGGCCCATGGTGACGGCGGTGTCGTCGCTCTTGGCCGCCTTGTCGATCGCCATGCGGTAAGTCTCCGCCGCCGAGATCTCCCCGCGCAGGAAGCTGTTGAGCTGCCGGCAGGCATCGTCGGCGTCGGGGGCGGGCATGTTGGCGGGGCCGGTCTCTCCGCTGGAGGGGGTCGATCCGGTGGAGTCGCTGCGCGTCATCGATCCACTCCTTTCGATAAGGGGCTCGTGACAGGCAAACAGCAACGCGTGTGCCGGATCACACGCCGGTGGCAACGCCGGGAAATGACCACTTATCCGATCCGTCAACGGGAGCCGGCTGCGGCGGGTGAGTCAATCTGGCTCGGCCGAGGCGGGCGGAAAAGAAGAAGGCCCGCCCATGAGCATGGGCGGGCCTTCAGTGCCTGATTTGAAGCCTGCGCGGGCGTCGCCCCAGCGCGAGGGCGGCGGGCGAGGTCGCGCGTCAGGGCGAACTTACTTCTTGGAGCCGAGGATCGCGTCCTTGGCAGCCTTGGCGACGCGGAACTTGACGACCTTCTTCGCCGGGATCTGGATCTCCTGCCCGGTCGCGGGGTTGCGGCCGACGCGGGCCTTACGGTTCACCAGCACCAGCTTGCCGATGCCCGGGATGGTGAAGCTGTTCTTGGCCTGCTTGTAGGCGAGCTCGGCCTGGACTTCCATGACGGCGGAAGCCTGCTTCTTCGAGATGCCCGCCTTCTCCGCGACATGGGCGGCGATCTGGCTCTTGGTCATCTTCTGGTTGGCGGTTGCAGCTTTGGCCATGGGATTCAGTCTCCTTTTCGCGCTCCGCCTCCATCGGTGGGATCGGGGCGAGTCGCGGATGTGTCGTGGCGTTCGCCGCGCCGGGCTCCTCCCGGGCGTCAGCGGTTCGAGCGGTCCCACCCGCTCCCTGTTTCACCGACCGACCCGATCACGGGCCGGCCGCGGTACTGCGAAAACTAGCGAAAAGACGCGGGTTTTCAATCCCTCGCGCGAAAAAACCCGCGTCTGCCGGGCTTTTATCGGCAGCGCGATCGGAAAACCATCACTTGACGGGAGATTTCCGCCCGCGCAGCCCGCCCGCCAACGCCCGCACCTACGAAAACCGGTGAACACCCGAATGCTCATCGCGGCTACGGCCACTGACCACTAGCCACTGACCACTAGCCACTGACCACTAGCCACTAGCCACTGACCACTAGTCACTGACCACTAGCCACTAGCCACTAACGATCGCCCCCACCCCTCCCCTTCCCTTTTCCGCGCCCTCGCCTACCGTTTCACCGATGCCCGGGCTCCTGTCGCGCCGATTGTTTCCGATCCTCCAGCTCGCGCGGATGGCGCTGGTCTTCACCGCCATCAGCAACTCGTTGTGCACGCTGCTGCTCTGGACGCATGCCCGCTTCGGGGATGACGCGCTGCGGCACGTGGCGCCGGCGCACGCGCTGGCGATCGTGCTGATCTCGACCGGCTTGTACGGGTTCGGCATGAGCCTCAACGACATCATCGACCGCCGCCGCGATCAGCAGCTCGCCGCCCACCGGCCGCTGCCGAGCGGGCGGATCGGCGTCGGCACGGCTCACCTCGTCTGCGCGCTGCTCATCCTCACCGCCGTGGTGGCGGGATGGGGCTACTCGCGGTGGTCCGGGCAGGGGTGGATCTCGCTGGTGCTGGTGGTCTGGACCGCGGCGCTGATCGTCTTCTACGACCTGGCGGCCAAGTACCTCGTTGCGCTGGGGCTGCTGAGCCTCGGCCTGATCCGCTTCTTCCACGCGGTGATCCCCGCCCCGCAGCTTCCGGTGCTTTGGCACCCGCTGCTGCTGCTGAACCACGTGACGCTGCTGTCGCTGGTGGCCTACCGGTGGGAGGCGAAGCGCCCGCCGCTGACGCCGATCCACTGGGCGGCCGTGTCGGCGGGGCTGGCGGTGGTCGACGCGCTGCTGATCGGCCTGCTCGCCTGGCGGCGAGTGCCCGCGGCGGGATCGTTCGCCAAGGCGCTGCACGTCGGCCCGCAGCTCATCGCGCCGGCGGCGGCGGCGGCGGCGTTCATCGTGCTCGCCGCCGTCATCCGCGCCCGCAGCGCCTCCTCGCGCGAGGCGGGGCAACGGCTCATGCTCTACGGGCTGCTCTGGCTCATCCTCTACGACGCCGCCTTCGTCGCCGGCTACGTCGGCTGGCGGCCGGCGGTGGTCCTCGTCGCACTGCTGCCGATGGCGTACGCCAGCGTGCAGGTGATGCGCTGGTGGGGCGGCGTGATCGCCCTGTCGCACCGACCGGCCTTCAAGCGCGCCGATGCGTAGCGCGGCTCGCCCGTCGCGACGTTCGTCGGTGCAAAGCACGTCAGAGCGACGCGCGCGCCCTTTGCGCGGGTTTGGCGCGGTTCTAGCGCCACTAGCTTTCTGGTACATAGCATCGGCCGATGGCCGCCCTTCGTGCTTCGACGATTGATTCGACCCTGACCGCGCTCGACCAGCAGCTTCGCGCCGCCACGGGCGCACGCGCCGGCGGGGCCGGCAGCGCGGTGGCGGCGGCGATCGAGCGGTTCCGCGCCGACGCGGCCGCCCTGCTGTTCCACCTGCGCGACCGCGGGGAGCGCCCGCCCATCGTCGTCATCCTCGGCGGCACCGGGACCGGCAAGAGCACGATGGTCAACCGCCTGCTCGGCGCGGACGTCTCCGCCTCCAGCTTCCGCCGCACCTACACCGCCGGCGCCATCGCCATCGCCGCCGAGCGCCACCACGTGCCGCACGATTGGCTCGGCGTGCAGCACGGGCAGCCCGCCAGCATCCCGGCCAAGGGGGAGGCGGACCGGCTGCTGGTGGTGACGCACGACGCCGACCTGACGCGCCGCGCCACGCTGGTGGACACGCCCGACCTCGACGGCGACCGCCCGCAGCACCACGCGCAGGCGGACCGCGCCTTCCGCTGGGCCGAGGCGGTCGTCTTCCTCGTCACGCCCGAGAAGTACCAGATGCCCGAGCTGGTCCCGTACTACCGCCTCGCCCGGCGCTACGCGCTGCCGGCGCTGCACGTGATGAACAAGGTCGAGCAGCAGGCGGTGGTGTCGGATTACCAGTCGAAGCTCGGCGAGGGGACGGCCGCGGCGTTCAACCGCCCGCACGTGTACGCGATCCCGCGCGATGACTCGACCTACGAGCCGCCGCCCGACGCGCGGCTGGACGTGCTGCGCGACGCGCTGGCGTCGCACCCGCGCGCCGAGGCGGGCGCGCGGCACGAGGGGCTCGGGCACCGCGCCGCCGACCTGCTCGACCGATTTCACGACCAGATCCTCGCGCCCCTGGCGGAGGATCGCCGCGAGATCGACGCCGCCGTCGCCATGCTCAAGGCGATGGAGGCCCCGCCCGCCGGCGTGGACGTCAACCCGATCACCCGCTCGCTCGCCCGCCGGTTGCAGCAGCGCAGCATCCTCTACCTGATGGGCCCGGGGCGGATGCTCGACCGCGTGCGGCAGGTGCCGGCCCTGCTGGCGCGGCTGCCGCGCACGGCGTGGGACCTGGTGATGAAGGGCAAGGCCGGCGCCGGCGAGGACGGTGACGGCCCCGCCGTCCCCCGCGACGTGCCGGACTTCAACGCCATCCTCTCCGAGCAGCTCGGCGTGCTGCACAGCCGGATCGACGACGTGATCCGCACCAGCGTCGCCGGCGAGCGCTGGATCGCCGAGGACGCCGCCGGCTACGCCGCCGCCACCATCGCCCCCGACCGCGCCGGCGCGATCGCCGACGACGAGCTGGCGCAGCTCCGCACGTGGCTGGAGACGCGCTGGAACGCCACGCCCCGCGACACCGCCATCCTGCAAAAGGTGCTGAAGCACCTTCCGGGCGGCGAGAAGCTCACGCAGTGGTCGGAGGCGGCGCCCTACCTGTTGACCATCGTCGTCGCCACCCACCACGCGTTTTTCGGGCACGTGGACCTGATCATCCTCGGCGGCTACTCGCTGGCGACCTGGCTGACCGAGCGGATGAGCAACGAGGTGGCGTCGCGCACCCGCCAGGCGAACAAGAGCATCGCCGACCGATTCGAGCGCATGGCCCACGAGCAGATCGCGCGGATGATCGTCTGGCTGGACAGCCGCGCCCCGGCGACAGCGGAACTGGAGAAGATGCGGCGATTGGCCGAGACGCTGGGAGGCGCAGAGTAGACGCCATTGATGTGGCAGGGGCGGCCTCGCCCATGGAGTCGGTATTCCGACGCTCGCGGCGCAGCGGCGAAGGAACGTGGCATGGGCGCCTCGCCCATGGCATCGGTACGCCGATGCTCGCGGCGCAGCCGCGAAGGAGCAATCGCGGAGCACGTGTCTAATTCGGGCCGACGAAGAGCCGCTGGCCGCGGCGGATGTGCGTGAGTACACGCACCACGGGCGAGGCCGCCCGTGCCACGATTGCGTGAGTACGCGCACGGGCGAGGCGCCCATGCCACTGTGGGAAAGAGCCAATGACCGACACCGTCCAACAGCTCGTCGCGGAGGTCGCGGAGGTCACCGGAGCGGAGCTGCCGGCCGTGCTGGACGCCAATTCGCCCGCGCTGGAGGTGGCCGAGATCCCCAACGCCAACGGCGAGAGCTTCTACCTGATCGGCCTGATCGGCGGGAAGGATGTCGGCAAGAGCGCGCTGGTCAACGCGCTGGTCGGCGACCGCATCAGCGCATCGAGCGCGTACGGCCCCGGCACCGAGAGCGCGATCGCCTACGTTCACCAGGGGCAGGTCAACCCGGTGCGGGCGCTGCTGGAGCGCGAGGCGCCCGGGCGGCACCAGATCGTCGTGCACAACGTGCTGCGCCTGCACCGCCAGGTGCTGCTCGACCTGCCGGACATCGACAGCGTCTACGGCGATCACGTCGAGCTCACGCGGCGCATGCTGCGGCACATGCTCTTTCCCGTCTGGGTGCAGAGCATCGAGAAGTACGCCGACCAGCAACCCCAGCGCCTGCTGGCCGCGGTGGCCGAGGGCAACGACCCGGCGAACTTCCTGTTCTGCCTGAACAAGTGCGACCAGCTCTGGGGCGAAGGCGCCGTCGCCGAACTGCGCGACGACTACGCCCAGCGGCTGGCGCGCACGCTGGGGCGGCCGGCGCCGCCCAAGGTCTACCTGCTGAGCGCAACCCGCCCGGACCTGTTCGACTTCGCGGCGCTGAAGGAGAAGCTGTCGCAGCAGAAGACCGCCGGCGCGGTGAAGCAGTCGATCGAGCTGGCCGGCAAGCAGCGCGACCGCTCGATGCTGGCCTGGCTGGAATCGCAGCGCCTGCCCGAGCGCGTGCAGCGCGTGCGGCGGTTAGAGGCCGAGGCGCAGGAGCTGACGACGGCGCGCCTCGCCGCCCCGCTGTTCGAGCGCGCCGTCCCCGGCATCGTGGACGACCCGGCCCACCGCGCGGCGATCGTGGACGAGGTGATGACCGCCCGCGTCGCGCGCTGGCCGATCGTCAACGTGATCCACACGCTGCTGTCGCCGCTGACGGCGCTGTGGCGGACGAACGTCGGCGCCGCGCCGTCGCCCGAGGCGCTGGTCCTGGCGCGCACGGAGGCGGACGGGCGGACGCTGTCGGCGGCGATCCAGGCGACGTTCTCGCTGCTCCAGCAAACGCACCCGATGGCGGGAAATTTGTACCGCCAGCAGAAGCTGTGGGAAGCGATGCCCGCCGACGCCGCCGCGTCGGACCTTCGGCGGCACCTGGTCGCCGCCCTCGACGGCCAGCGCGCCGAGGCCGTCCGCCTGATCGCCCGCCGGGGCGTGATCGCGCCGATCTTCCGCTGGCTGCTGACGGTGGGCGCGCTGCTGTGGTTCCCGCTCGTCCAGCCGGTGCTGGAAGTGGTCCTCCGCGACACGTACGTGCAGACGACGCGGCAGGCGCTGCTGCTGGCGGTGCAACTGCTGGGCGCGACCTACCTGCTGAAGAGCGCGGGGTTCCTGGCGATCTGGTTCCTGTTCCTGTGGCTGATCCTGCGGTGGGACACGCAGCGCCGCGTCACCCGCCTGCTCGCCCGCTGGCGCGCGACCGACGGCGAGGACAACGCGCTGAACCTCCCGGCCGCCGTGATGGCGTGGGTGGACGAGCTGCTGGACCCGATCCACGTCGCCGGCCAGCGCGAGGAAGCGCTGGCGCAACGGACGGAGCAGATCCGACAAGAACTCGCGCCGCCGACGGCGGCGTAGGCGTCGTCGGGGGCGGCGTAGGCGTCGTCGGGGGCGAGGAAGCAAAAGTTACCCCCCGCCCAGCACGCGGCCCTCGTACTGCCGGAGCGACGGGTTGATCTCCACCGCCCGCTCGAACTGCTCCTTTGCCTCCGGGTATCGCCCCCTGGCCGCCAGCAGCGCCGCCAGGTTCACGCGCGCCTCGGTGAACGACGGGTCGATCTCCACCGCCCGCTGGTACTCGGCCATTGCATCGTCGTGCCGGCCGGCGGCTTTGAGGGCGGTGCCCAGCTCGTTGCGTGCCCGCGCGTAGTCCGGCTTCAGCTCGGCGGCGGTGCGGAAATCAACGGCGGCCGCCGGGAAATTGCGCTGTGCCATCCGCGCCCGGCCGCGGGCGACGAACACCTGCGGAAGTTCGCTTCCGCCGATGGCGATGGCCCGGTTGTACGCGTCGATGGCGGCGTCGCCCTGCCCCGCCTCCAGCAGGCTGCTGCCGTAGTTCCAGTGCGTTTCAGCCAGGTGCGGCGCCAGGCGCACCTGCTCGGCGAAGTGGTGGCGGGCCTCGTCGGGCTTGCCATTGGCCATGAGCGCGCGGGCAAGGTTGAGGTGGACCATCCACGAGTTCGGGTTCTTCGACGCGGTATCGCGCCACAGCGGCTCCGACTCGCGGAACACGCCCGAGCGCAGCATCGACAGCACCACCAGCGGCGCGAGCACCACCGCGTACCGCGCGGCCGACGCGAAGCGCCCGAGCCATCGCTCGATCCCAATGGCGATCAGCACCAGCAGGCCGACGCTCGCGTGGTACTGGAAGTGGTCGGCCACGAACGAATAGCGCATCGGGTAGATGTTGAAGAACCCCAGCGCCGGCACGAGCGTGCCGATGAACACCAGCGCCGCGACCACCGGCCCGCGCCCCCAGCGCCGCCGCATCAGCCAGAGCACCGCCAGCGCCACGAGCACCGCGACCGGAAACGCCCACTGCCACGCGGCGCGGGGATCGATCGTCCACTTGGGGTAGATGAAGCTCAGGCGCACCGGCAGGACCAGCAACCCGGCGTAGAACCAAACCGCGCGCCCGGCGATGAGGATGCGATCGAGCGGCGAGAGATCCCACTCGGGCCCCACGGCGCGTACCCAGTCGCGCTCCCACACGGCGGTGAACGCGCCCAGCGCGATCCCGAGCGCAAACATGGGCAGCAGCGGGAGGACGTCGCGCGCGCTCAGCCTGCCGCGCTTCCACCAGATCACCAGCAGCAGCGCTGCCGGCAGCGACGCGGTGACGGTCTTGCTGAGCAGCGCGCCGGCGAACAGCAACAGCGCGAGGGCGTAGAGCCTTCGGCCGCCCGCGATGCCGGCGACCACGGCCGCGGGCCCCGGCGCGGGCCGGGGCGGCCGATCGGCTCCGTGGTCGCGCCCCAGCGCCCACCTCAGGTACGCGAGCGCTCCGGCGGCGTAGAAGGCCATCGACAGCACGTTCTTCCGCTCGCTGATCCACGCGACCGATTCCACGTGCACCGGGTGGACGGCGAACAGGCAAGCCGCCAGCAGCGCCGCCGGGACCTGCAGCAGCACCAGCACGCGCCAAAGCAGCACCGCCGCCGTCGCGTGCAGCAGCACGTTCACCACGTGGTAGCCGGGCGCGGCCTGGCCCCAGAGTTGGTGCTCTATCCAGAAGCTGGTGTGGACCAGCGGGTAATACTGCGGGCTGGTGCGCGGCGCCAGCCAGATGTTCGCCAGGCCGCTCGCGGATCGCAGGTTGGCGTTGTCGGTGACGTGGTCGTCGTCGTCCCAGATGAAGCCACCGGTCATCGCCG
>DASQDR010000146.1:0-2170 GCA_035634055.1 Tepidisphaeraceae bacterium
CTCGGATCACCTTCCGAATTTCGTCGGCGCTGTTCCTCACTCCCGCTTCCTCGTTCGCGTTCATCGGTACCATCAGCGGCTGCTCCACGCCGTCGCGGTTGACGATGCTGGGGACGGACAGGCAGACGTCGCTGATCTCGCGGTAGTTGCTCAGCAGGGAGCTGACCGGCAGGATCCGGTTCTCGTCGTGCAGCAGCGCCTCGAGAATCCTCGCCGTGGCCAGGCCGATGGCGTAGTTGGTCGCCCCCTTGCCGGCGATGATCTGGGCGGCGCTGGTCTTCACGTTCTGGAAGATCTCGGTCCGGTCGCGCACGCTCAGCTTCCCGTGCCGCGGGACGGCCCACTCGTGCAGCGGGACGTTGGCGATGCTCGCGCTGCTCCACAGCGGGATCTCGCTGTCGCCGTGCTCGCCCACGATGTAGGCGTGCACGTTCTGCACCGCCACGTCGCAGCGCTGCGCGATCAGGTAGCGGAAGCGCGACGAGTCGAGCACCGTGCCCGATCCCAGCACGCGCTGCGGCGGCAGGCCGGAGACCTTTTGCGTCACGTAGGTGATCACGTCCACGGGGTTGGTCACCAGCAGGAAGACCGCGTCGGGCGCGACGCTCAGCAGGTCCGGCACCAGCTTGCGGCAGAGGTTCGCGTTGGCCTGCGCCAGGTCCATGCGCGTCTGCCCCGGCTTCTGCTTGGCGCCGGCGGTGATGACGACCACGCTGGCCTCGGCGCAGATGCCGACGTCGTCGGACCCCTCCAGCGTCGCCATCGGGACGAACTGAAGCCCGTGGTTCAGGTCCAGCACCTCGGCGTCGACCTTCTTGCGGTCCACGTCGAACAGCGCGACCTGCTTGGCGACGCCGCGGATCAGGCAGGCGTAGGCGATGGTGGCCCCGACGGACCCGGCGCCGATGACGGCGATTTTCGAAGTGTTCTTTTCGGGCATGGCGTCAGCCTCTGTAATCACCCGCCGCCCGCCGCGCCAAGCACCAAATCCGCGACGACGCTCTCCCGCCGCCCGCCGCCCGCCGCCCGCCGCCCGCCCGACCGCCCGACCGCCGGACCCTCGGGCCGCCGGCCGCGGCTGCGCGGGAGCCGACCGGGTCGGGGCCGGACGACTTTTTCGTTTGACACCTGACTACACCTGTCGCTAGTCTACAGTTGTAGTCACAAAGGCGACCAAGGGAGGCGCCGAGGCGCGTGGCAAAGGTTCCCGACATTTCCGATGCCGAGTGGGAGGTCATGAAGGTGGTCTGGGACCACGGGCCGCTCACCAGCGGGCAGATCGTCCAGCGGCTGGAGAGCGAGCGGCGCTGGAAGCCGCGCACGGTCAAGACGCTGCTGGCCCGGCTGGTGAAGAAAGGGGCGGTGGCGGCGCGCGAGGAGGACCGGCGGTTCCGATACGCCGCCAGGGTTGCCCGCGACGCGGTGGCGCGGCGCGAGACGCGCTCGTTCCTCCGCCGCGTCTTCGACGGCGCGGCCGCGCCGGCGCTGGTGCACTTTCTCGAAGAAGGAGACCTCACCCGCCAGCAGATCGACGAGCTGAAGCGAATCCTGAAGAACCGGGAGGCGTCGTCATGACCGTTGCGTGGCAAGACGTGACCGGCGCGCTGCTGCCGCCGCTGTGGCGGGCATCGTGGCAGGCGGCGGTTCTGGCGATCCTGGTGCTCTGCGTGCAGCGGCTGCTGGGGCCGCGGCTGCCGGCGCGCTGGCGGTACAACCTCTGGGCGCTGGTCCTGCTCCGCCTGCTCCTGCCGGTCACGCCGCAGGCGCCGTTCAGCCTGTTCAACCTCGCGCCGGACCTGGCGACGCCGAGGGTGACGCCGGCCGGCGCCGTGCCGGTCGCGCCGCGCATCGAGCTGTCACCCGATGCGGCGCCAACGGAGAGGGTCGCGCCAGCGGCGCGGCCGATCCCGTGGCTCGCGCTCCTCGCGGCGGCGTGGTGCTTTGGCGCGCTCGTGCTGCTCGCCCGCATCGCCGTCTCCAGCGTCAGGCTCGCGCGCATGGTGCGCCAGATGTCCGCCGTGACCGATGAAGGCGTCGCGTCGCTGTTGCGCGGCGCCGCCGCCGACATGAACGTGCGCCGCCCGCCAGCGTTGCTCGTGTCGCGGGACCTGGCCGCGCCGGCGCTGATGGGCTTCCGGCGGCCGCGGCTGCTGCTGCCCGCGCACGTGCT
>DASQDR010000147.1:0-78230 GCA_035634055.1 Tepidisphaeraceae bacterium
GTACGCCATCATGAGGACCTCGCCGTTGCTGATGTCCTGGACGATGACGGGAATCAAGCCGTTGCTGTCGAATCTGAGCTTGTCGAGTAAGACGTTCATGCGAGCGGGTATTTCTCGACAATTGAAGGGGGAAGTCAAATCACCTAGCATCGCCCGCCTCACGAATCAGGGAGTTGAAAGATGGCCAAGAAGACGGTTGCCGACATCGACGTGAAGGGGAAGCGGGTCCTGATGCGGGTGGACTTCAACGTCCCTCTCGACGGCGAGACGATCACCGATGACCGCCGGATCGTGCAGGCCATGCCCACGATCAAGAGCGTGATCGAGCGCGGTGGCAAGCTGGTGCTGGTGTCGCACCTCGGGCGTCCCAAGGGCGGCCCGGAGCCAAAGTACTCGCTCAAGCCGGTCGCGGCGCGGCTGGCGAACCTGGTGAACGCGTGCCAAGCGGTCCCGCATCCGCACGGCGAGGGGCGCAACGTCGCCGACCTTCACATCATGAAGGACCCCGACGAGAAGAAGGCCGACACCAATTCGCGCGTGCTCTTCGCCAGCGACTGCATCGGCCCGGAGGTGGAGCGGGCGGCGGCGGAGCTGAACGACGGCGACGTGCTGCTGCTGGAGAACCTCCGCTTCCACAAGGGCGAGGAGAAGAACGACCCGCAGTTCGCCCAGCAGCTCGCCAAGCTGGCCGACGTCTACGTCAACGACGCCTTCGGCACCGCGCACCGCGAGCACGCCAGCACCTTCGGCGTGCCGCAACTGCTCCAGGGCAAACCGCGCGCGATCGGCTTTTTGATCCAGAAGGAGTTGAAGTTTCTCGGCGAGGCGATCGTTACGCCGAAGCGGCCGTTCGTCGCCATCCTGGGCGGCGCCAAGGTCAGCGACAAGATCAACGTCATCGAGCAACTGCTCACCAAGGCCGACACGCTGCTCATCGGCGGGGCGATGGCCTACACCTTCTTCCTCGCGCAGGGAAAGGAGGTCGGCAAGTCGCTGGTGGAGCGCGACAAGGTCGAGTTGGCCAAGGGCTTGCTCGAGAAGGCCAAGGGGAAGATCAAGTTGCCGCTCGACACGGTGATTTCCGACAAGATGACCGACGACGCGCAGACGCGCATCGTGGAGGGGAACATTCCGGCCGACATGGAAGGGTTCGACATCGGCCCCAAGACGCGCGACGCCTACCGCGCGGAAATCGCCCGGGCGAAGACGATCGTGTGGAACGGCCCGATGGGGGTGTTCGAGAAGAAGCCCTTCGCCGCCGGCACCCAGGCGGTCGCCGAGGCGGTCGCCGACGCGACGGAGAAGAACGACGCCGTCACCATCATCGGCGGCGGCGACAGTGCGGCCGCCGTCGAGCAGATGGGCCTGGCCGACAAGGTCAGCCACGTCTCCACCGGCGGCGGCGCGAGCCTGGAGTTCCTGGAGAGCGGGCGGTTCTCCACGCTGGACATCCTGGACTGAGCCAGCCGCTCGCGCGGTCACGAACGCCGGCCGGGCGGCGACTCTTCTGGCAACGAAAAGGAGGTCGCACCTTGCCCCACACGCTCGACACGCCAGCCACCAGCCACCCGCTGCGCCAGCCGCAGGACGATCAAGACTTCCTCCTGCGGGTCCTCCGCTGGATCGCCATCCTGTGCATCGCCTACGGCCTCTTCCGCCTGGCGAACTATGGCGCGACGATCGCGCAGGGAGGCTTTGCCCGCTTCGGGGTCGGCCAGTTTCGTAGCTTGGGACTTTCCCTGGGGTTGCTGCTGCTCGTCACCAACGTGCTCTTGTTGGTCGGTGGAGCAGCCCTGCTGGGCCGGAAGCGGTGGGGGCGCACGCTGCTGCTGCTCTGGGCGGCAACGGGTGCGGCGGTTCACCTCGGGTCGAGCGTCCTCTACCTGCTCAACTTCAATTCGTCGGCCGGCGGAACGGCGCCCGGCAATTCCCCGGGGTACTTCTTTTGGATGATGTTCACCTACTTCATCGACGCCATGGCGTTCCCGCTGCTGGTGGCGATCGTGCTGCTCCAGCGAGAGGTCGCGCAACTTTGGGCCGAACCCGGGGGCGGCGCGTTCGAGGTCGTGCCCATGGCGATAGTGGTTACGCCGGACCGCGGCGCCGCGCCCTGAGCGCGACCGCCGCGCAGCGGCTGGGCTGGTAACGGATGACCCGTCGCTCGTTTCTCCGACGAACTGCTCAACACCGCGGCGACCCGGCCGGTAATCAGTCGCGGATGGAGAAGCGCGCTCTGCTCATCTCGGCCGGGGTGGTGGTGCTTTGGTGCGCGCGGACGCTGCTCGCCGCCGAGCCCGCGCCACCGCCGCCGCGGCCCACCGAACGGGATGCACCCAAAGCTGCGCCCGCGCCGCCGCCGCTGCCCCCGCCCGCGGCTCATGTCGAATTTTTCGAAGCGAAGATCCGTCCGATCCTGGCGGAGCGCTGCTACGCGTGTCACAGCGCGTCGACCCCGAAGCTCAAGGGCGGGCTTCGGCTGGACGTGCGCGAAGGCGTGCTTCAGGGCGGCGAGTCCGGCTCGCCGGCGGTGGTCGGCGGGAAGCTGGACGAGAGCCCGCTGATCACCGCCGTTCGTTACGAGGAAGAATCGCTCCGCATGCCGCCGAAGGAGAAGCTCCCGGCGGAGCAGATCGCCCTGCTCGAGCAGTGGGTGCAGATGGGCGCGCCATACCCCGCGCCGGCCACGCCCACGACCGGCCCGGCGGTGAAGCGATCGGGCATGACGATCGCCGAGGGCAAGAAGTTCTGGAGCTTCGCGCCGCCGCGCGAGCAGCCGGTGCCGGAGGCAAGACCGGGCGGATGGGCCAAGACGGAGATCGACCGCTTCGTCCTCGCCAAGCTGGCGGAGAAGAATCTCTCGCCCGCGCCGGCGGCGGCCAAGCGCACGCTCATCCGCCGGGCAACATACGACCTGACGGGCCTGCCGCCATCAGCGGAGGAGGTCGAGGCGTTTGTGAACGACGCATCGCCGAGCGCCTTCCCGAAAGTCATCGATCGCCTGCTCGCCAGCCCGCGCTACGGCGAGCGCTGGGGGCGGTACTGGCTTGACATCGCCCGCTACGCCGACACCAAGGGATACGTGTTCGAGGAGGAGCGCCGCTTCGCCTTCAGCTACACCTACCGCGATTGGGTCGTGCGCGCGCTGAACGAAGATCTGCCGTACGACCAGTTCCTGATCCAGCAGATTGCCGCCGACCGGCTGGAGCTGAATGACGACAAGCGCCCGCTGGCGGCGCTGGGGTTCCTCACGCTCGGGCGGCGGTTCCTCAACAACGCGGCGGACATCAACGACGACCGCATCGACGTCGTCACGCGCGGCACGATGGCCCTCACCGTGAGCTGCGCCCGCTGCCACGACCACAAGTACGACCCGATCCCAACCGCGGACTACTACTCGCTGTACGGCGTGTTCGCCAGCTCGCGCGAGCCGGCCGAGCTGCCGCTGATCGGCGGCGAAAAGCCGAAGCAGGCGGCGGAATTCGAGGCGGAGCTGGCCAAGCGCCGGGCGGCGCTGGACGACTTCACCCAGGCCCGTCACGCTGAGATTGGTGCCTCACTGCGGGAGCCGAAACAGATCGCGAAGTACCTGCTCGAGGCGCAGAAGAAGATCACGCCGGTGCCCGTCTCGCCGGAGTCCGAGGTGCCCGATGTCGCCCCAGGGCTCAACCCGTGGATGACCCGGCGGTGGGAGGCGCGGCTGAAGGCGGCGGCGGAGGCGAACGACGGCGTCTTCGCCGTCTGGCGCCGGCTGGCGGCGATCCCGCACGATCAGTTCGAGGCGAAAGCGCCGGCGGCGATCGAGGTGTCTCTTCGCGCCGCGCCAGGTGAGAACCCGCACATCGCGCGACTCGTCCTCGGCGGCGCGCGGCCGAAGGATTTGCGCGACGTCGCGGACCGCTACGGCGCCGCGCTGCCATCCTTCGATGCGCCCGATCCGCATGCCGATCCGCAGGCGGAGGCGGTCCGGCAAGTGCTTGACGGCGCCGACTCCCCCACGCGCGTCGCGCTAAGCGACGCACGCTTCGTCCTCGGCAACGTCGACCGCATGAAGCGCCGCGGGCTCCGCCAGAAGATCGACGAACTGACGGCGACGCACCCCGGCAGCCCGCAGCGGGCGATGGCGCTGGAGGACGCGCCGAAGCCCGTCACGCCGCACGTCTTCAAGCGCGGCAACGCCGCCAACATCGGCGAGCAGGTGCCGCGGCAGTTCCTCGCCGTCCTCTCGCCCGACGACCGCAAGCCCTTCACCTACGGCAGCGGGCGGCTTGAACTGGCGAAGCTGATCGCCAGCAAGGATAACCCGCTGACCGCGCGGGTGATGGTCAATCGCGCGTGGCAGTACCACTTCGGCCACGGCATCGTGCGCACGCCGCACGACTTCGGCACGCGCGGCGACCCGCCAACGCACCCGGAGCTGCTCGACTGGCTCGCGCAGCGCTTTGCGAACGACGACGCGTGGTCGCTGAAGAAGCTGCACAAGCGAATCATGCTGTCAGCGGCTTACCAGCAGTCGAGCCACGACGCCAACCCCAATGCTAGCGCCGTCGACCCTGAGAACCGGCTGCTCTGGCGGCAGAATCCGCGGCGGTTGGATTTTGAAGCGATGCGCGATTCGCTGCTTTTCGCCTCGGGTTATCTCGACCTGACCATGGGCGGCCGCAGCGTGGACATCACCACCGAGCCCTTCACCGGCCGGCGGACCGTCTACGGGTTCATTGACCGCCAGAACCTGCCCGGGCTGTTCCGCACGTTCGACTTCGCCAGCCCCGACGCGACCAGCGGCATGCGCTTCACCACGACGGTCCCGCAGCAGGCGCTGTTCATGATGAACAGCCCATTCGTCCTCCAGCAGGCGAAGCGACTGGCGGCGCGGGCGGAGGTCAAGGCGGAAGCGGACCCGCCGCGCCGCGTCGCGCGCCTGTACCGCGCCGTGCTGGGCCGGGCGCCGACGGCGGAGGAGGTGGAGTTGGCGGTTGGCTTCATCAAGGCAGAGGAAGCGCACGCCGCCGGCGTCGTCGCCGCCGCCGCCGCCGCCACCGCCGGCAAGTCGCCCTGGCAGTACGGCACCGCCGTGTTTGGTGCGACCGACCGCGTTGTGGGCTTTCAGCCGCTGCCGCACTGGACCGGCAGCGCGTGGCAGGGGGGCGGGAAGCTGCCGGACCCGAAGCTCGGCTGGGCGACGCTCGACGCCAGCGGCGGGCACCCGGGCAACGCGCCGCAGCACGCGGTCGTGCGCCGCTGGACCGCCCCGCGCGACTGCACGGTCGCCATCGACGGTAAGCTCGCGCACGCGCCGAGCGAGGGCGACGGCGTCCGCGGACGGCTCGTCTCGTCACGCGAGGGCCTGCTGGCGTCGTGGATCGTCCACCGCAAGTTCGCCGACACGCGCGTCAGCCAGGTCGCGCTGAAGCAGGGGGATACCATCGATTTCGTCGTGGATGCCGGGCCGCGCGGGGACTACTCCTTCGACACGTTCGCCTGGACCGTCAAGATCACCAAGGAAGCCGCCGCCAACGCCGTCGCGGGCGACGATGCGGGCGGAAGCTGGGACAGCGCCGCCGAGTTCACCGGCCCCGCCGCCAGGCCTTCGGCGCCCCTGACGCCGTGGGAGAAGTACGCGCAGGTGCTGTTGCAGTCCAACGAGTTCGCGTTCCTGGAGTGAGTAACGATGTCGATCTACCACCACGGCCCGCGCGCCGACGAGCGGCAGCTTTCCCGCCGGCAACTGCTGCACCGCTGCGGCATGGGCATGGGCGCGCTCGCGCTGGGCCAACTGATGGCCGGGGTCGGTGCGGGCGCCGCGTCAGCCTCCGCGGGCGCGCCGATCAACCCGCTCGCGGCCAAGCCGTCGCAGTTCCCGGGCAAGGCCAGGCGGGTCATCCACATCTTCGCCAACGGCGGCCCGTCGCAGGTCGACACCTTCGACCCGAAGCCGATGCTCACGAAGTATGCCGGCCAGAAGTTGCCCGGCGACTACCTGCCGACCGAGCGAAAGACCGGGGCGGCGCTCGCGTCGCCCTTCAAGTTCAAGCGGCACGGCCGGAGCGGCATGGAGATCAGCGAGCTGTTCCCCCGCGTCGCCGAGAGCGCCGACGAATTGTGCGTCATCCGCTCCATGAAGGCGGACGTGCCCAACCATGAGCCGTCGCTGCTGCTGATGAACTGCGGCGAGGCGCGCCTGGTCCGCCCGAGCATGGGCTCGTGGGTCACCTACGGCCTGGGCAGCGAGAACCAGAACCTCCCCGGCTTCGTCGTGCTCTGCCCCGGCGGGTACCCGATCCAGGAATCGCAGAACTGGCAGTCGGGTTTTTTGCCCGGCGCGTACCAGGGCACCTACGTTGACAGCCAGCACAAGGACCTCAACAAGCTGATCGAGCACGTGCGCAGCGGCAGCAGCACCACCGGTGAGCAGCGCCGCCAGCTCGACCTGCTGATGCACCTCAACCGCGCGCACGAGCAGCGGCGCGGCGGGACCGACGCAGCGCTGGAGGCGCGGATCCAGTCCTACGAATTGGCGTACCGCATGCAGATGGACGCGGCCGACGCGTTCGACGTCTCGCGCGAGCCGCAGAAGATCCGCGAGATGTACGGACAGGGGACGCAGGCGCGGCAACTGCTGATCGCCCGCCGGCTGCTCGAGCGCGGCGTGCGCTTCGTGCAGGTCTGGCACGGCGCGGGCCAGCCGTGGGACAACCATGACGACCTCGAGGTGAACCACCGGCGCCTGGCGCAGGAATCCGACCAGCCGATCGGCGCGCTGCTCAAGGATCTCAAGCAGCGCGGAATGCTCAACGACACGCTGGTCATCTGGGGCGGCGAGTTCGGGCGCACGCCCACGGTCGAGCTCCCGACGCCCGGCTCCAACGCAGGCAAGATCAACGGCCGGGACCACAACCACTACGGCTTCACGATGTGGCTCGCCGGCGGCGGCGTGAAGGGCGGGCACGTGCACGGAGCAACCGACGAGTTCGGGTTCAAGGCCACCCAGGATCCGGTCCACGTCCACGACCTGCACGCGACGATCCTGCACCTGCTCGGCTTCGACCATGAGACGTTCACGTACCGCCACGCCGGCCGCGATTTCCGGCTAACCGACGTTCACGGAAACGTGGTGAAGCAACTGCTGGCCTGAGCGGAGGCCACACCCTCTCCCTTTGGTCAGGGAGAGGGCGGGGGTGAGGGGTTGTCGGTCGTAGTTTGCGATGCAGACGTGCGGCGCCCGCCCTCACCCGAACCCTCTCCCAGAGTACCGGGAGAGGGGACCAGAGGGTCTACGCGATCGCCTCGAACCGTCCGGTGCTGTCGCCGAAGCGGTCGGTGGGGGCGCCGACGCGGTCAAGCATCGAGAGGAACAGGTTGTTCAGCGGGGTGCGGGGGGCGGCTTGAATATGTCGGCCGGGGGTGATGGTGCCTCCGCCGCGGCCGGCGAGGAGGATCGGCAGGTCGTCGTGGTTGTGCCGGTCGCCGTCGCTGATGCCGCTGCCGTAGACGATCATGCACTGGTCGAGCAGCGTGCCGTCGCCTTCCTTCACGCCCTTGAGCTTCTCCAGGAAGTAGGCGAACTGCTTCGTGTGAAACGCGTTGATTCGCGTCACCTTTTCGATCTTGTCCGCCCGGCGCATGTGGTGCGAGACGTCGTGGTGCCCGTCGTTGACGCCGAGGAACGGGTACGGGCGGTTGCTCCCCTCGTGGCCCATGATGAACGTGCTGACGCGCGTGCTGTCGGTCTGAAAGGCCAGCACCAGCATGTCGAACATCAGGCGCACGTGCTCCTCGAAGCTCTCGTAGAGGTCGGGCGGGCGCACGCCGCCCGGCAGGCGCGGCGCCGATTTCTCCGCCAGCTCCACGCGCTTCTCGATCTCGCGCACGGCGGTGAGGTACTCGTCCATCTTGCGGCGGTCGCTCTTGCCGAGCCCCGCGTTGAGCTTGCGTGCGTCCTCATTGACGAAGTCGAGGATGCTCTTCTGGAACATGGCGCGGCGCGAGCGCGCCTGCTGGGAGTCGCGCCCGCCGCTGACGTCGCCGAAGAGGCGCTCGAACACCTGCTTGGGGTCGACCTCCGGCATGACCGGCATGGCCTCGGATCGCCAGGCGAGGTTGAACTGGTAGGCGCAGCTATAGCCGGAATCGCACGAGCCGGAGCGCGCGCCGGCGTCGCAGGAGAGCTCGAGCGACGGCAGCACGGTCTGGTCGCCGATCTTGCGCGCCGCGAGCTGATCGACCGACACGCCGGAGCGGATGTCCGAGCCGCTGGTCTTGCGCGGGTGGGCGCCGGTGAGGAAGCTCGCCGACGCGCGGGCGTGGTCGCCGGCGCCATCGCCCAGCGATGAGGCGTTCTTCTGCGCCAGGCCGCTGAGGACCGACAGGTCGTCCTTGTACGGCGCGAGCGGCTCGAGGATGCGCGGGAGGTTAAACTCCTTGCCCGCCTTCGCCGGCGTCCACGCCTTCATCGTCACGCCGTTGGGGACGTAGATGAAGGCCATTCGCTTCGGCAACGCGCCAGCGCCCGCAGCGCCGCTCGTACTGGCGGCGCCCGCAGCGCGCGCGAGGGTCGGGACCATCGCGTCGAGCATCGGCAGCGCCATCGCCGCCCCGACGCCGCGCAGGAACGTCCGCCGGTCCAACTGCCACTTACCGCTCATGTGAAACCTCCGCCGTCTCGGTCGGCTCCGCGTCGTGCCCCTGTCGTTGCCCGCCGCCGCGCCGCATCTGGAACGGCACGCTCTTGACCACGCCGGTGACCAGCGTCGAGAACTTCCCGTCGGACTTGCGCAGCTCCGCGATGATCTGGTCCACCGCCGGGTAGTCGTGCGGCTCGACGCCGCGACCCAGGGCGAAGGTGAGGGCGGATTCCGTCACCGAGCGCAGCACGTCGTTCTTCCGCGTCTCGGCCAGCACGCGCGCCAGCTCGATGGGGCCGGTAAAGGTCTTGCCGTCCGGCAGCTTGGCGGACGCGTCCACCGGCGCGGCGCCGTCGGTGTCGCGCCATCGACCGATCGCGTCGAAGTTCTCCAGCGCGAAGCCAACGGGGTCCATCGCCGCGTGGCACGACGCGCATGTGACATCGGCCCGGTGCTTCTCGAGCTGCTGGCGCACGGTGCCGGTTGTCGCCTGCCCGTCCTTCTCCAGCGACGGGATTTCCGGCGGCGGCGGTGGCGGGGCGGCGCCGAGCAGGCTTTCCAGCACCCACTTGCCGCGCTTCACCGGCGAGGTGCGCGTCGGGTTGCTCGTCAGCGTCAGCACGCTCCCGTGGGTCAGCACCCCGCGCCGCGGCTTGTCGGCCAACGAGACCCGACGGAACTCCTCCCCCTCCACGCCGCCGATCCCGTAGTGCCGCGCCAGCCGCTCGTTCAGGAAGGTGTAGTCGGCCGTCAGCACGTCCAGCACGCTGCGGTCCTCGCGCAGGATCGATTCGAAGAAGAGCTGCGTCTCGCGCTTCATGGCGTCGCGCAGGCGGTCGCTGTAGGTCGGGAACTTCTTGCGGTCCGGGTGCGAGGCATCCAGGTTGCGGAACTGGAGCCACTGCCCGGCGAAGTTCTCCACCAGCGCGTTGGCCTTGGGCGACGCGAGCATCCGTTTCACCTGCGCGTCCAGGTCCTCCCGCAGCGCGCCGCGCTCGGCAAGCTTGAGCAGCTCGTCGTCGGGCGTAGTGCTCCAGAGGAAGTAGGACAGTCGCGACGCCAGCTCGAACTCGCTCACCGGCCGCGGCGGAGCATCGGCGTCATCGCCCCCGCCCGGCTCGCCGCGGAAGAGGAAGTTCGGCGAAGCGAGAATCGCCTTCATCGCGTGCTTGGCACTGCCGGCGAACTCTTCGCCGTGCGACCGCGCGAGCTCGAAGAGCCTGGTGAGCCGCTCCAACTCAACCGCCAGCGGCGGGCGACGCCAGGCGCGGCGGGCGAAGTCGGCGAGCAGCGCTTTCGCCTCGGCGGCGCCCGCGGCGGCGAAGCCATTCTTCACGTGCCGCGCGAACAGCCGCCGCATCGGATCGGTCATCGGCGGCGACGACGGTGGCGCGGACAGTTCCACCACCTCGAAATGGTTCACGTACACGTTGCGGTCGCGGTAGTTCTCGTCCGGATGCTCGGGGTCACGGTGATTGTTGACGAACCGCGCGGCCAGCTCGCGCTTGCCCGCCTTCAGGTCCGCCCGCACCTCGTACACCTGCGGGACCGCCCGCCGCGCGAGGCTGGAGAGGTCCGTTGATCCCGGCGGGCGCGCCCGCAGCGCGGCCGGGGCGGAGACCTCGAACGTCTCCAGCGGCTTGCCGTCCAGCAGCAGCTCCATCTTTGCCGGCTCATCGCCAGCGTGCTCGGCGCACGCCTGTGCGCGCAGGAGGTAGTGCCCATCGGCCGCGACATCGAAGGTCGCGATTGCCCGCTCGTCCGTCCGGTGCAGCGCGACGCCCGCGCCCGTCCGGCCGGCGGTGCCGGTGAGCTGGATCTGCTCCCCCTCGATCCGCCGAACCGCGCCGGCGACGGGCCCGCTGACGTGGATCTCCTTGACGAAGATCAGTCCCGGCTGCTCCGGCCCGACGCGCCCGCCGCTGGCAACGCGGTCCGCCGCCACGCCACGTTCGCGGCGCATCGCAACGCGAAGCTGGTGCCGCCCCCGCGGCACGCCGACCCGCGACTCGTACCACGCCGGCTTCGTCTCGTCGGAGGTCACGATGGCGTCGCGCGCCACGACGTCGCCGCGCATGATCGACATCCGCAGCGGCGGCCGGTCGATCCTGCCCGGCGGCGGGGCCTGGCGGTACCGGCCGTACGCGAGCACGCGCACGACGAACTCCGCCGGCGCGGCCGACTCCACGGTCACCGACAGCGAATCCTCCCGCGCGCTCGACAGCGCGACCCATCCCGATCCAGCAGCGTCGCCGGCGGGGGCCGCGCTGGTGTCGAAGCTCGGCTTGGCATCGGTGGCGGCGACCTTGCGCTCCTGCCGCTCGGTTCGGCCGGTCGGCACCGCCTCGTCCAGCGCCTTCTCCGCCGCCGCGAGGTACTTCTCCATCAGCATGGGCGGAAGCGTGAGCACGTCGGCGATGTTGTCGAAGCCGTAGCCGGTGTCGTCCTGAGGGAAGTCGATGGTCGGGTCGAACGAGACGCCGAGCAGATCGCGGATGGTATTTCGGTACTCAGTGCGGTTCAGCCGGCGCAGCGTGATTCGCCCCGGATCGGGACGGGCGGGATCGAAGAGCTGCCGCTGGAGCGCGGCCACCAGTTCCTCGCGCTCCGCCTGCGTCGGCTGGCGATCGGCGTCGGGCGGCGGCATGGTCTGCGTGCGGGCGTAGCGGATCACCTTTTGCCAGGTCGCCTGGCCGCTGAGTACGTCGGCGGTGGAGTTGAAGGTGTCGAGGTCCAGCTCGCCGGCGGAGCTGCCGTCGCCGTGGCACTCGAAGCAGTAGCGCTGGAGCAGCGGGCGGACGTGGGACTGAAAGTCCACCTTGGCCGCGACGACGTCGCCGGACGCAAAGGGCGAGTTCGGCGCGGCGACCGCGCGGGGCGTGGCGGGGCTTTGAGCGACCTTGGCCGCGGGTCGCGTCGAGGCGCCCCGCGCGCCGTCAGCCGACTTTCCGCTCGGCGCGGCCGCCAGCGCCACGCCCGCGGCGAGCGCGGCCGCCAGGATGATCAAACACTTGTCCCGCATCTGCCGCTTTCTACCCACCAGCCCGCCCCCCCGTTGACCGTACGCCAACGCGGCCCGGACGTTCCGGAAATTCCGGCGCTCGCGAATGCAACCGTCGTCGATATATGATGTTGCCCACGTGTCGGCGCCGCGATTCACGTCGTCCGCGCCCTCGCCGCCGGCGCCCTCAAATCTCTCGGAAAGGATCTCGCGCATGCACGTTTCATCGAAGGTTGCCGCCCTGGCCGTCCTCGCCGTCTGCCTCGCCGCCGCAGCCCCCGCGCAGGGGCAGGTGGGGCGGCGGTTCCCGTCGGAAAAGAAGGTGGTGGAGGACAAGAAGACAGGGGTGCCGATGACGGTGCTCACGTCGGGGCAGTCCAGCGACGCCAAGATCTACCAGACCCACCCGCAGTGGACCGCCGACGGCAAGTGGATCATCTTCCGGTCCAGCGGCCGATCCGAAGGCTCGCAGGCGTACGCGGTCAACGAAGCGACGGGCGACATCGTGCAGCTCACCGAGGGCCCGGGCAACAACACCGGGTCGCTCAACGTTGCCCGCAAGTCGATGAAGCTCTACTTCATGCGCAACGCGACCGCTGCCACGCAGCCGGCCGCGTCGCGCCCGGCGGAACAGAGTGCTGCGACGCAGGCGGCAGCCACGCAGGCGGGCACTGGGCAGGCAGGCACTGGGCAGGCGGCCGCCACGCAGGCGGGCGCGACGACGCGGCGCGGGCAACGCGACGACAGCAACGACGTTCATCAGGTCATCGAGCTGGATCTCGAGCGCCTGTTCGCCGACAGCGAGAAGAACAGCGCGCCATCCCAAGCGCGGGGCTCGGCAGTCCAGCCGGCCAAGGCGTACGAGCGAATCTGCGCCACGCTGCCTCCGGGCCTGGCCAGCGCCGGCGGCGTCGCGCTGGATGCCGACGAGCAGGTGATCTACATGGGCGCGCGCGGCCTGGACGTCGGCAAGCACCTCCCGCCCGGCACGAAGGTCCTCGATCGACCCGAGGGCGCGCGATTGGGCGCCGGGCCGGGCGCGCTGCGCGCGTTCGACCTCAGGACGGGCGAGATGAAGGTCATCATCGACACGCCGTTCCAGGTCGGCCACGTCCAGACCAACCCGTGGGTGCCGGGCGAGATCATCTACTGCTGGGAGACCGGCGGTGACGCGCCGCAGCGGATGTTCACCGTCCGTGCCGACGGCTCGGGGAACCGCCCGCTGTTCGAGGAGGAAAAGCTCGACTGGGTGACCCACGAGGCGGTCGTGACCCGGGACGAGGTGATGTTCAACCTCATCGGCCACCAGTCCCGCCTGCGCGTGCGCCCGACCGGCATCGCGGTGATCAACCTGCGGTCCAACGCGGTGCAGCTCATCGACCAGATCGAGGAGCGCGAGCCGGACCGCAACCAACTGGGCGCCAACGCCGCGGGCTCGGACAGCTACGGCGGCTACTGGCACTGCAACGGCTCGCCCGACGGGCGCTGGGCGGTGGGCGACACCTTCGGCGGCAACATCTGGCTCATCGACCGCCGCGACGGAAAACGCACCCTCTGGAGCAGCGACCACAAGATGCGCCCCGACCACGCCCATCCGACCTTCGACGCGAGCAGCACCAAGGTGCTGATCCAGTCGGGTCACTTCACCGACGGCCAGCGCCTCAGCCTCGTCGTGCTGCCGGTGCCGGTGGAAATGCTGGAGAAGCAGCCGGCGGAAGCGAAGCCGTAGGCGGCGGGGCAGGCATCGCATTCGGGCACAAACGAAGATCGCCCGGCCAACGCGGCCGGGCGATCCTGCGTCTTGCGGTGCCCTGCAAGCCGGGCGAGTGACCCTGACGGGATTCGAACCCGTGTCGCGGCCTTGAAAGGGCCGTGTCCTAGGCCTCTAGACGACAGGGCCAACTGCGGTTGCTGAGCGCCAAAGGGCTTGGCTGCCTAGGAGGCCGGACGATATGCACTGGCGGCGGGGGCGTCAACGGGGTTGCGGGGGAGGATCAGCCGGTGACAACGCGGCGAACCAGGGTGGCCAGCGGACCGGGTTTGAAAGCGGGGGCGGGCGGGTCTAGTCTGCTGCGCAGCGATGCTGCACTACTTCAAGTTTCGACAGGAGTTGTTCGACCCGGCGCCGGCGAAGGATGTTTACGTCAAGCGCGCGCCCGGGAAGGGGTGGCCGGAGGAGTGCCCGCCCATCCGGGCCGCCAACGCGTTCGGCTTCGACGTGCTGGCCAATTTCGACCTCACCTTTGTCCAAAATCGCGGGCGGTGGGAAGTAGTCAAGGACGTCGTCATCGACAGCGACTTCGACTACGCCGGAAGCGACGATTCGCCCGGCCGGCCGCTCACGCAGCAGTACGCGTGGTTCTGGGACAAGGGCCAGACCATCCCGCACGTGATCAGCGACAACGTTTACCGCGAGATCCGCCACCAGGTGAAGGTCAGCAGCTACCTGTTCCTCCAGACCGACCCGAACGAGCTGCTGCTGATGACCCAAGTGCCGAACCTCCGCCGGCCGTGGCGGGCGATGACCGCTTTGATCGATACTGACTGGTACCCGGCCAGCTACCCGTGGCACGCGGTGATCGAGCTGGACCCGTCCGCGAGGCGGGTGGCCATCCGCAAGGGTGAGCCGCTCTGCCGGCTGATCCCGGTGCGGCGCGACGCCTACTTCGCCCGGCAGATGTCGCCGCAGTCGTTCGACGACTTCTTTGCCCGCGGGCAGAAGTGGCTGGCGACCCACGGCCGGTTCGAGCACGAGCCGGCCGGGAGCGAAGGCGAACCACTCGCGCCCGCGCCGCCGGCGGGGGTGGCGGACATCACGAGGACGTACGTGAAGCAGCAGGTGCGGTCGAAGTTCGTCGTGATGGTCTAGAATCTTGCGTGGCAGGCGAGTGGCGTCGCCCCCGTCTGCCCAACCCCTGTAGTGTGATTGAAGGACGCGGAAATGACCCTTACGCAACCGGCTCAATCGACTCGCCCGAACCACTGGGACGCCACCTGGCGGGCGATCATCTTCTTCCTCGCCGCCACCAGCATCTGGTGCCTGCTGGTCGAGATGTACGGGCTGTGCTCGATGCGGCTGTTCACGTTCTGGGTGCTGATCCCTGCGACAATCGCCCTTTACGCGCTGGCGGTGTGGGATCGCGCCCGCGGCGACGGGACGCTGTGGCGCGGGGTGATGATCGGCAGCCTGGCCGGCTTCCTCGCCGCCGTCGCTTACGACCTCTTCCGCCTGCCGTTCGTCTTCTCCAATGCGTGGGGCCTGACCGGCCTGGTGCCGCAGATGCCGCTGTTCAAGGTGTTTCCCCGGTTCGGCGCGATGATCCTGAACCAGCCGCTTGAGCAGCCGAGCTACAACCTGGCGGCCCACCTGGTGGGGTGGGCGTATCACTTCAGCAACGGGATCACGTTCGGGGTGATGTACGTGGCGATGATCGGCCGCCCGAGCCGCCGGACGTGGTGGTGGGGCGTGTTGGTCGCCACCGTCATCGAGGCGGCGCTGTTGCTCTCGCCGTACGGCAAGTTCTTCGCCATCCGGGTGACGGCGTTGTTCGTCGGCGTCACGCTCACCGCCCACCTGATCTTCGGGGCGGTGATGGGCGCGTACGCGCAGTACCTCGCGCGGCGGGCGGAAGCCGACGACGCCGCCATGCCCGGGGGCACCCCGATCGCGCCCCCGGCCGCCTGATCGCGGTCGCGGGGAGAGCCTTCCAACAGCCTGGTGAGCGCGACTCCACCGGGTCGCCCCTCAGCGCCCAACTCTGCCATAACTGTCGGTGGGGCATCGGATAGCGGGGCGTCGCTGCGCTGACGTTCGCGTTGAGATTGACCCTAGTCAAAAACCTTACGCCAGCGCGATAATCCGTCGCGTTGGTCCTCCGCGCGCCCCTGTGCCCGAGTAGTGGCGGGTGCGGGTGTACTTCCAGGTGTTTTGCCGGCCGAAGGTTCGATGCTGACGCCGCCCGCCATGACCAGAAACCTCGCCTCCGCTGCGCCCCCTGCCGGGGCGGCGGCGCCGGTGGCTAACGCGCCCCGGGCGGGCGAACCGGGCGGCGACGCGGCCACCGGCGCGACCGAGGCCTTGGCCCGCGCCGTGTTCGCGTCGCACCCTGCCCACATCGCGGTGCTGGACCACGGCGGGCGGATCGTCATGGTCAACGATGCTTGGGAGCAGTTCGCCCGCGAGAACGGCGCGCAGACGCCGGCGCAGATCGGCGTGGGCTGTAATTACCTCGACGCCTGCGGAAGCGCGCACGGCGAGGGCGGCGAGGAGGCCGCGGCCGCCGCCGATGGCATCCGCGCCGTCCTCGAGGGCCGCCGATCCATCTTCCAACTCGAGTACCCGTGCCATTCGCAGGCGGCGCAGCGGTGGTTCCTGATGACCGCCGCGCCACTGAAGCACCCCGGCGGCGGGGCGATCGTCTCGCACCTGGACATCACCGAGCGAAAGCGCACCGAGCAGACCGCCGCCCGGCTCATGCTCGAGGTGCAGGTCCAGCGCAAGCGGATGGAGGAACTGCTGGCCAACGTGCCGGGCGTGGTGTGGGAAGCGTACGGCCGACCGGACGTGCCGGCGCAGCGGATCAACTTTGTCAGCGCGCACGTCGAGCAGATGCTCGGCTACACGGTGGAGGAGTGGCTGGCGCAGCCGAACTTCTGGCTGACCGTCACCCACCCCGACGACCGCGACGCCGCCGCCGCCAAGGCCGCCGCCCTCTACGAGCGCGGCGAGGGCGGCACCATGCAGTTCCGGTGGATGGCGAAGGACGGCAAGCCGATCTGGGTCGAGGCGCAGACGGCGGTCATCCACGACGAGCACGGGTTTCCCATCGGAATGCGCGGCGTCACGATGGACATCTCCACCCGCAAGGCGGGCGAGGACGCGCTGCGCGACCGCGCGGTCGAGCTGTCGCAACTGGCTCGGCAGCTCAAGAAGAGCAACGACGAACTGGACCAGTTCGCGTACATCGCCTCGCACGACCTGCGCGCGCCGCTGCGCGGCATCGCCAACCTCTCCGGCTGGATCGAAGAGGACCTCAGCGGCGGCGGCAGCGGCGGGGGCAGCGGCGGGGGCGGCGAGGGCGCCAGCATCACGCCCGACGCCAAGCGCATGCTTGAGCTGCTGCGCGGGCGGGTGTCGCGGATGGAGGCGCTGATCGACGGGATCCTGGAGTACTCGCGCGTCGGGCGCGTGCGCAGCAGCGCCGAGCCGGTGGACGTGGCGCAGCTCCTGGCGGAGATCATCGACCTCATGGCCCCGCCCCCCGGCGCGCGGGTGGAGGTGGCGGCGGGAATGCCCGCGCTGCTGGCCGACCGGATGCGGCTCCAGCAGGTCTTCATGAACCTGATTGGCAACGCCCTCAAGCACCACCCCGCCCCCGAGCGGGCGCGCGTGACGGTGGGCTGCCGCGACGCCGGCGACTACGTCGAGTTCACCGTGGCCGACGACGGCAACGGCATCGAGCCGCAGTACCACGACAAGATCTTCGTCATCTTCCAGACGCTGGAGGCGCGCGATAAGGTCGAGGCGACCGGCGTCGGGTTGTCGCTGGTGAAGAAGATTGTCGAGAGCCAGGGCGGCAGCATCCGCGTCGAGTCGCAGCTCGGCCAGGGCGCCACCTTCCACTTCACCTGGCCGCGCCGCGCCGCCGTGACGAGAGGAGCCTGAGCAGCGTGGACAGCAGCCGACCGCTCAACATCCTGTTGGTCGAGGACGACGAGCTGGACGTGATGAACGTCCGCCGAGCGTTCAAGAAGAACAACATCACCAACCCGCTGTTCGTCGCCGGCAACGGCATCGAGGCCCTGGAGATGCTCCGCGGCCGCGCCGACGGCGCCGCGGTCCCGCACACCCGCCGGCTGGTCCTGCTCGACCTGAACATGCCTAAGATGGGCGGGATCGAGTTCCTGCACGAACTGCGCAAGGATCCCGAGCTCTCGCACACCACCGTCATCGTCCTCACCACCAGCGACGAGGAACGGGACAAGGTGGAGGCGTACAAGCTGAACGTCGCCGGCTACATCCTCAAGCCGGTGACGCTCCAGGCGTTCATCGAGATCATGGCCACGCTTAACAAGTACTGGACCGTCAGCGAACTGCCGTGAGTGAGGCGAAGGATGAAGGCTGAAAGATGAACGGGCAAGCGAGCGTTCTGCAGTCTTGATTCCTCCTTGAGCCTTCATCCATCATCCTTCCGCACCCTCCATGTCCGATCAGCTCCACATCCTGGTCATCGACGATGACGAGGTGGACCGCACCGCGGTCAAGCGGGCGGCGCGCGCCAGCGGGCTGGCGGACAACATTGCCGAGGCGACCGACGCGCGGCAGGCGCTGGAGCTGCTGCGCGAGCGTTGCTTTGACTGCATCCTGCTCGACCACCGCCTTCCCGACCGCGACGGCCTGAGCGTCCTGCGCGACCTGCGCGACGCAGGCATCGACGCGCCGATCATTATCATGACCGGGCAGGGGAGCGAGCAGCTCGCCGTCGACCTCATGAAGGCGGGCGCCAGCGACTACCTGCTGAAGTCCACCGTCTCCCTCGAGCACCTCGGCGCCAGCGTGCGCGGGGCAGTGCGAGTGTGGCGAGCGGAGGCGGCGCAGCGGGCGGCCGAGAGCGACCTGCTCCACCGCAGCCAGCAGTTGCTCGGGCTGTCCCGCGCCGCCGTCGCCGTCAACGCCGCCGGCTCGGTCGAAGCGGCGATGCAGGTCATCACTGACGAGGCGCGCGCGATCATCGGCGCGCATCAGAGCATGACGCGCGTGACGCTCGAACCCGGCGCGGCGACCCCGGCGGCGGCAGGCGCTGCGGCGGCGGGCGCGGTGGTGGGGGCGGGAGCGATCAACGCTGCTTCATTCTCCGACAAGTACGCCGGCTACCGAGCGGCCGGCGCGCCCGCGGGCGGTGACACGGTCGCCTCCCTCGCCCGCGGCAACGTGCCGGCGCGGCTGACGCGCGACGAGCTGGCTGCGCACCCGGCGTTCGCCGCCGCCGCTGCGGGATCCGACCAGCACCCGCCCCTGCGCGGCTGGCTCTCGGCGCCAATGATCGGGCGCGACGGGCGGAACTTCGGCGTCATCCAGCTCTCCGACAAGTATGACGATGGGGAGTTCACGCCTGCCGACGAGGCGATCCTCGTCCAGCTCGCGCAGCTCGCCGCCATCGCCATCGAGAACAGCCGCCTGTACGACGCGCTGCGCCGTGGCGAGGAGCAGTACCGCTTCCTCGCCGAGTCCATCCCGCAGATCGTCTGGACCGCCGGCGCGGACGGGCGGCACGAGTACTTCAACCAGCGCTGGTTCCAGTACACCGGCCTGCCGCGCGAGCAGTCGCTGGATTGGGGCTGGCGCAGCGCGCTGCACCCGGACGATGTTGACGGGTGCCTTCGGCGGTGGCACGAGTCGGTTGCCGCCGGGCACGTCTACGAGGTCGAGTACCGCTTCCGCCGCGGCAGCGACGGCGCGTACCGCTGGCACCTCGGCCGCGCCCTGCCCATGCGCGACGCCGGCGGCCGGATCGTCAAGTGGTTCGGCACGTCCACCGACGTCCACGACTGGAAGCAGGCGGAGGAAGCGCTGCGGGTCAACCGCGAGCGGATGGACCTGGTGCTGGACACGTCGGAGCTGGGCCTCTGGTACTGCGACCTGCCGTTCGACGTGCTGGTCTGGAACGACAAGGTCAAGGAGCACTTCCACCTGCCGCCCGACGCGCACGTGACCATCGAGTTGTTCTACGAGCGCATCCACCCCGACGACCGCGAGCCGACCCGCGCCGCGATCGACCGCTCGATCGAGCGGCGCGCGCCGTACGACATCGTCTACCGAACGCTCGGGCCGCTCGGGCAACTGAAGTGGGTGCGCGCGATCGGGCGCGGGCTGTACGACGCCGCTGGAAACCCGCATCGCTTCGATGGCATCACGATGGACGTGACCGAGCAGAAGCTGGCCGAGGAGACGCTGCGAAAGGCGAAGGAGGCCGCCGAGGCCGCCAACAACGCGAAGGATCAGTTCCTCGCCGTCCTCAGCCACGAGCTGCGCACGCCGCTCATGCCGGTGCTGACCACGGTGCAGACGCTGGAGCTGGAGCCGACGTTGGGCGAGGACGTGCGCGAGGGGTTGTCGGTCATCCGCCGCAACGTTGAGCTGGAGGCCCGGCTGATCGACGACCTGCTCGACCTCACGCGCATCAGCAAGGGAAAGCTCCAGCTCAACTTCGACTCCGTCGACCTGCACGACGTGATCCGCAGCGCCGTCGAGATCTGCTCGGTCGACCTGACCACCAAGCGCCTGCGCACCACCGTGGACCTCACCGCCGCCAAGCGCGCCGTGCGCGGCGACCCGGCGCGGCTCCAGCAGGTCTTCTGGAACCTGATCAAGAACGCCATCAAGTTCACTCCCGCCGGCGGGCACATCACCATCCACTCCTACGACGACCCGGCCGGCAGCGTGAGGGTGGCGGTGAGCGACACCGGGATCGGCATCGAGCCGGCGGCGCTGGGGCGGATCTTCGACGCGTTCGAGCAGGCGGACCAGTGGGTCACGCGGCAGTTCGGCGGGCTGGGGCTCGGGCTTGCGATCAGCAAGGCGCTGGTCGACCTGCACGGCGGAAAGCTGCGCGCCGCCAGCGGCGGCGTCGGGCAGGGCGCGACCTTCACCATCGAGCTGCGCCCCACGACCGCCGTCGCCGAGGCCGCCCCAGCCGGCGATGCGCCGCGCGCGGACGTGACGCCGCCGCGCGACGTCCGCATCCTGCTGGTCGACGACCACCTCGACACCAACCGCGCGATGGCCCGGCTGCTCCAGCGGCTGGGGTACGTCGTCGACACCGCCGACAGCGTGCAGTCCGCACTCGACGTCGCCGGAGCCAAGAAGTTCGACCTCCTCATCAGCGACATCGGCCTCCCCGATGGCAGCGGCCTGGAACTGATGCGCGAACTGCTCGAGCGCCAACCGATCAAGGGCATCGCCCTCAGCGGCTTCGGGATGGAAGAGGACGTGAAAAAGAGCAAGGCCGCCGGCTTCTACGAGCACCTGACCAAGCCGATCAACTTCAAGCGGCTGGAGACGGCGATCCGCGAACTGACAATCGCCGGGGGGGAGAAGAAAGGGTAAAACGTCGAAGATTCAATCATTGTCGCGCTTCGACGCCCCCTCTTTTTCTCTCACCGCCCTCGCGTCTCCTGCACCTGCCCCGTGAGAAACTGCTTCAGCCCTCCGCCGACGTCCGCGAAGGTCCCGAGCGTGACCTCCGTGTCGCCGAGCATCCCGCTCACCTTCACGGTCGTCAGGCCGGATTGCAGGACCGAGAGGATCTGGTCGGCGTCGGCCAGCAGGGGGAGCTTCAGGGCGCTCAGCGGCCGCGCGCTGCCGACGACGTAGCCGTCGATGGGGCTGTCGGGGGCGTCCCAGATGTCGCGGATGGTGAGGTTGCTGGACCACGCCTCCACGCCGCGGTTGAAGTAGTAGACGCGGTCCAGCGACAGCGCCGAGCGCTGGAGCGAGAAGTCGAGCGACCCGTGGCCGTTGGGCGACTTCGGGGACGTGCCGAGCGAGGCGGCGTCGTAAATCAGCCGCAGCGCGCGGATATTGACCAGGTCGGACTCGCTGATCTCCACCCGCCCGTCGCCCAGCAGCTCGTTGAGGTTGCCGGGGTTGCCATGGACGACCAGCCGCCCGGACAGGCGGGCGGGCATCGGTTCCTCGTCCGGCTTAACCGCGTGCACGAGCTGGTCGAGGTCCAGCCGCGCGAAGTTGACGATCAGGTGCGTCTGCTCGTCGCCGCCGGCGTGGCGCCCGCGCCGCGCCCAGATGCGGACGCGGCCGTCGGCGATGCGCAGGTCGTTCCAACCGAGCGGGCGCTCCCCTGGCGGCACCTTGTTCTGCTCCATTTCCGCCTCGCGCGCCGCCGCCTCGCGGTTCTCGGAGGGCAGCTCGTCCAGCACCACGCGCTGAGGCTGAAAGTTCGGCGCCAGGTTCATGAACGCGCTGAGCTTGGCGCGGCCGATGCTGGCGGTGCGAAGCCGCCCGTTCTCTGGGTTGAGCTGCACGCGCAGGCGCAGCGGCTCGAGCGCCCGCGGATCGCTGGCGGGGTCCACGGTCAGCGCGCCGTTGAACGTGCCGGAGAGGCCTTCCAGCGACGGCAGCAGCGCCGAGAGCCGCTGGCCGTCGATGCCGCTCCAACTGAGGATCGCGCTGGATGCGTTGGGATCATCAAGGTTGATCGTCGCCCGCCCGTTCGCGGCGCCGCCGGCGGCGGAGGAGGCGATGTTGTCCAGCGCCAGCGTCCGCCCCTGCATCGCGCCCGCCAGCGTCGCCTCTCCGATCGCCTGCTGCGTCGTCGCGAACAGCGCCCGCGCCTTCACCGGCCCGGTGGCGGACTGCGCCCGGGCGTCGACGACCAGGTTCGCCTCGGCCCACACGGCGGCCGAGGAGATCTTGCTCAGCGCAACCGGCCACGCCTGCACGTTCAGCGCGACCGTCGGCTGCTGGAGGTTTGCCATCCGCGCCTCGACCGTTGCCGTGGCCTGACCGGATTCGCCGTGGCGGAACTGCACCGGATCGATGCGGAGCAGGCCGTTGCGCAGGTTCATTTCACCGGTCACCTGCCTCGCCTGGAAATCCTTGGCGACAAGGTCCGTCGCGGTGAAGCTGCCGCGGGCGGCGATGAGGTCGCGGCGCGGCTTGGTGATGTCGATCTTCCACCCGCCGTTGACCGTGCCGCCGACGCCCGGCGTCCTGAGCAACTCGCCGATCTCCTTCAGCGAAAGCTGCTCGACGTCGACGCTCACGCGGAGCGAGTCGTGATCGGACATCTTGTCCGGCTCGTTGTAGGGCCACACCCCGCCCACCGACCACTTCCCGCCCAACAGCGCGACGTCGCGCATGACGAACGCGCCGCTGCTCTCGTTGACGATCCCGTCCATCACGCCGCGAATGTCGCCGAACGGGCGGTCGAGCACGACCAGGTCGGTGCCGCGGACGGTGCCGGTGAACGCCAGCCGAAGGGGATCGAGCGTCCCGCGCACGTGCCCCTCGCTGCGGAAGCGCCCGCGCACCGGCGACTGCGCGTCGGCGCTCGCGTCGGGCGGGAGGTGGGTGGCGTAAAGGGAGAGCGAGACCGGCTCCGGCACGCCGAACACCAGGTCGCCGGTCGCGCGCACGTCCAGCTCGCGCACGTGGACGAACAGCTCGTTGAGGTGGACGCGCTCGGTGTTGCCGTAGGTGTCGAGGTTGAAATCGAAGGGGCGCGGCTCGACGGCGGCGGGGCGGTCGGCGGTGGGCTCGACGTTGACCGGGAACGTCCCGCGCCCGCGGGCGCGCAGAAGCCAGGTTTTGTCGGCGACGTTGTACCGCCCGTTGGCCGCCAGCACCTCCGCCGCCGGCCAGCGCAGCTCGGTCAGGGTGATAACGTCCTCGCGCGTGGCGATGCGGGCGGTGAGGTTCTCGATCGTCAACGGCAGCTTCGCGATCCACGCCAGCCGCGGGACGCCCACCGTCCAGTCCATGTCGTTCCAGTTGCGCCCGCCGCCGTTGATGGTGAGGTGCCCGTCCCAGTTGCCTTGCGGGGCTCGGCCGCGGGTGACGATGGTCCCTTCGACGTGCGGCCGACCGGGGAACGGCGAGCGGATGTTGAGCCGCAGGTTCCCGCCGTGCGCCACCTGGCTGCCGAGGGCGAGGTCCTGCCAGACGCCGTGGATCTCGGCGGTCTTGGCATCGAGATCACCGGTGCCGTCGACCTGCGCCAGTCCGCCGAACGCGCCGACGCGGAGTTGCTGCGCACTGATGACCGAGCCGTCGACGCTGACCGTGCCCGACGCGATCTCGACCTTCGGCAGCGCCTTGATCCCGGTGGTGACGACCACCGCCTGCGGGCTGAAGACGGACCGCGGTCCGCCGACCTGCGCGGCGACGCGCCCGGTGGCGCCGAAGTTGGCGACCTGCGCCTCCTCGATGATCAGCCGCCCGCCGACCGAACCGTCGTTGACGATCCCGGTCCAGCGCCCATTGGCGCGGATGGGGAAGGGCGGGTCGAGCACCCACGGGGTGAGCCACTCGCGCGGCGGCTCGGCGAAGAAGCGCAGCTCGTGCTTGAACTGCTCGCCCGGCGCGACCTCGCCGACCGCCTTGATCCGCCGGGGCACCTCGGCGTCGTAGCGGTAGACCAGCGGTCCATCGGGGTAGCCGGTAACGTTCAGCGGCGCGATGACCGCGCGCTGGTTCGATCGCTCGATCACGTTGATCGTCCCGTCGATCAGGCGCAGGCGAGGAAGCTTTGGCGGCTTCTTCTTGGTGCCCGGCTCGGGCGTGCCGGCGGTCGCGCGCTGGACCAGCTCGGCCACCTCCTGGAGGTTCCACTTACCGCCGGCGTCACGGCGCAAGACCACGTTCGGCCGCGTCAGCTCGATGCCATTGACGGCGAACGATTGCGTCAGCACCAGGCGCAGGACCGACGAGTGGTTCACCTCCAGCCGCGGCACGTCGAAGAACGATTCGTCCGCCAGCGGCAGCGACAGCTTCACGTCGCGCAGCACCGTACGCCCGGTCCACCCGGTGGATAGCCCGCTCGCCTGCACGCGCAGCCCGAGGTTCTGCTGAACCAGCGACAGCACGATCCGCCGCGGGTAGTCCGTCCAGAACACCACCTGCACCGCGATCAAGACGACCACGAGGAGGACGGCGAGGGAGAGGAGGATACGTTTGAGCCAGCGACGCATTGGGGGGGGAAATCCGGAATATGGAAGCACAAAGCACAAAACAAATTCAACATCGACAACGCGGCAAACGCGCGTGCTGCGCAGCCGTGCCGGTTTATCCCATTTCCGCCTTTGCTCCGATCCTGAATTGTTTCGTCATGCGTGGTTTCGTCATTCGACATTTTTGCGGCGCGGCCGCCACCATCGTCAGATCACTTTTCCGCGGGTGGAATGTCTCCGATCGTTCTCGGGCCGAAGCCGAAGATCCACCAGTCTTCCCGCAGCGTCCGCCCGACGAACGGACCGGAGCCGGCGACCAGCTCGCCGGTGTCGGCCCAGTAGGCGACGAACGCCGCGCTGGCGAAACCGCGTTGCTTGGTGTTCTTGATGATGGCCAGTTCCGGCGTGCCGCGGCCGGACGTGGCGTCGGTGCCGGTGGCGTCATTGGCGGCATTGCTCAGGTAGATCCCGGGGATGCCAAGCAGGTACTCGAGGCGGTCGATGCCGATCCCGCCGCTGCGCACCTCCAGCACCACCCGCGCGCGCTCGCGCTTCTCCACCAGCCGCACGCCGCCCAGCAGCAGCTTGTTCCGCAGTTCACCGATGAGGAACAGATTCTCGGGCGTCGGGTAGGCGCTGGAGACCAGGTAGGAGGCGTCGACGTACACCTCACGGTCGCGCAGCGCCTCGGCCGACAGCTGGTCGACCGCCCGGCGCGTCGCCTCGGAGAGCAGGAACTGCTCGGTCGCGGTGCGCGTCGGGTCGGTGACGCGAATGGTGGCGCAGCCGCGACAGGCGCTGAGGAGCAGGGCGAGGAATACGAACTGGGCTACCCCGCGTTGTCGTCTCGACACTCCGTCGCCTCCGCGCCGCGCGCGCATGCCGCGGCCGCAACAACCCGCTTCCGCGAGATCCCGTGAACCCGCCGGCACTTCCACCCCTCCCGGGTGCCGCCCGTGCCGCCGCGGCGGCGCGGAGTGTATCCGACCGCCGCGCCAGCGGCTAGAGACGGATCGGCGCGGAAGGGACTTAGCCGCTGTCGGAAGCAGATACCCACCGGCGATCCGCTCGCCGTCAGGTCCTTCTTCCTCCGCCACCTCCCGAGCGTGTGTCGTCGGGCGGTGGCGGCGGCGGGCCAACCCGCCGATGATGGACGGGCATGAGCGACGCGCCGAACACGAAGTCAACAGCTGCGACCACCGCCGCCGCCACGACCCAGGCGGCCGTCGAAACCTTCCGCCTGTGGGAGGGTCGCGCCCCGCTGGCGGCGGGGGGCGAGCCGCGCGATGTGCCGGAGATCCGCATCTTCCGCCCGGAGCGCGCCGACGGCTCCAGCATCGTCGTCTGCCCCGGCGGCGCGTACCAGAACCTCGCGGCCCACGAGGCCGATCCGGTGGCGCGGATGCTGAACGGGACCGGCATAACCGGCATCGTGCTGAAGTACCGCCTGGCGCCGCGCTACCGCCACCCGGCGCCGCTGCTGGACGCGTCGCGCGCGATCCGCACGGTACGGGCGCGGGCGAAGCAGTGGGAGCTGGATCCCAAGCGCGTCGGCGTGCTCGGCTTCTCCGCCGGCGGGCACCTGGCGGCTACCCTCTCGACGCAGTACGACCAGGACGAGCGCGACGCGCGCGATCCGGTCGATCGCGAGTCGGCGAGGCCCGACGTGTCGGTGCTGTGCTATGCCGTCCTCACCCTCAGCGGCATCTCGGCGCACACCGGCTCGCGTAAGAACCTGATCGGCGCCGACGCCTCGCCGGAGCTGATCGACGCGCTGTCGGCCGAGAAGCAGGTGACGCCCCACACGCCGCCGGCGTTCTTGTTTCACACCGCCGCCGATGCCGGCGTGCCGTTTGAGAACTCGGTGATGTACGCAACGGCCCTGCGCAAGGCGGGCGTGCCGTTCGAACTGCATGTCTACGAGCCCGGCCGGCACGGCGTTGGGCTGGCGGAGAACGACCCGGCCCTTAAAACGTGGCCCGCGCTCTGCCAGCGCTGGCTGGCGCTGAGAAAGTTCGGCCGCATGCCGGAATAAGCTCGCCGCTCAGCACTGCCCTACAACGTCCCCATGTACTTGTTCATCGCCTCGAGGAAGTAATAGTCGCCGTAGATGAGCGAGTTGTCCGGCAGCGACGCCTTGCGCGGGACGTAGGCCGCGCCGTGGAGCAGGATGCCCTGGCTGGTCGAGCCCTCGGCAAGGTAGCTGGCGGACGTGAGGGAATTGAGGATCTTCTCCGCCGCCCCGAAGTACTTCGCCTTCAGGGGGGCGTCGGTCTCGCGGCGAGACAGCTCGATCATGCCGCTGGCGGCGATGGCGGCGGCGGAGGAGTCGCGATAGGCGGTCGCGTTGGGCGCCGTGAAGTCCCAGTACGCCACGCCGTCGGCCGGCATGTGGCTGATGTAGTAGTCCGACACCTTCCGCGCCACGCTGAGGAAGCTCGCGTTGCCGGTCATCTTGTACGCGTGCGAGTAGGCGTGGATCGCCCACCCCTGCCCGCGCGACCAGGCGCTGGTGGCGCTGTACGCCTGCTTCTTGTCGTGCCCGACGAACGCGCCGGTCGTGCTGTTGAAGTAGCCCCACTGCGCGGTGCTGCCGTCGCCGCGCACGTAGTGCTGCGCGAGCTTGGTCAGGTGGGCGGTCATGCGATCGCGGTAGAGCGTATTGCCGGTCTGCTTCCACGCCCAGTACATGAGCTGCGAGTCCATCGCGTGGTCGATCAGCACGGCGAAGTCACCGGACGGGTCGGTCGAGTGCCGCGTCCCGCCGGACGAGCGGAACATCCCAACCGTCGCGTTCCACTGCGCCATCTTCGCGTTGGCGGCGGCGAGCATCACGTCGCTGGTCTGCGGGATCGAGAGGTTCACCCAAGGGGTGTAGGTGCGGAAGCCCATGTCGTCGCCGAGGCTCGTGTCATCCGCCAACGTTTGCGTCCAGGCGGTGGCGTTGAGGCGCATCGCCTTCTTCGGGTTGTGGTAATAGGCCTGCCACATCGTGCCGGCGAAGAAGCCGCTGGTCCATCCGGCACCGTCGGTGGTGGTCCAGCTCCCGTCGGTGCCGGCGGCGCCGCTCCCCTTGGTGTTACTGGGGTAAGTGCTGGTGTTGTTCCCCACGGCGGCGCGGGTGACGGCGAGCTGCTGCTCCGCGAAGCTGAAGGCGTGGTCGATCTTGCTCTTGAGGTTCTGCGCCTCGGGGTAGAGCCGCGCGGTCGGCACGATCTGCCGGACCTGCGACGGGCTGCTCCACCAGAGCTGCGCACCGGCCGCGCCGGTGTTGTTGAAGTACTCGACCTGGATGTCCACCTTCTGCGCCGCCTGGAGCTGCACCGTGCCGGAAACCTCGCGCCACGGGTGGCTCGTCCAGTCGTCGATTACCAGGCGGTGGTTGACCCAGACGCGGATGCCGTCGTCGCTGCCGGCATGGAAGGTGTAGGCCTCGCTGTAGCTCGGCTTGATCTTCCCGGTCCAGCGCACGCTGTAGGTGGATGGGGCGATGGCGGCGGGCGGCGGGGTCTTGGTGAAGTCGAAGAAGACCTTGCCGTCCAGGCGAGTGACGTTGGAACCGGTGAAGTTGGCGTTGTTGAAGTACGTCGCCTGTAAACCGGTGCCGACAGCGACCGCCATCAGGCGGCGCGACTCCAAAGGCTCGATCATTGCGGCGGGGGCAGCAGCGGCCGGGCGGCGGACGGTGGCGAACACGGAAAGCTTCATGCGAATGCCCCTCCCGCGGGCACGAACGGATGTCCAACCCTGATCATCGGCGCTTGCCCCCGCGGGACAAGAGACGCCATGGGCATCGTGACGTTTCAGGGGCCGGCGCGGGGATGCCATCGCGGGACGAGCCCGTCGGCGCGGGCTTCTACCGTTCCCTCGGCGGGGGTGAAGGTAACGGTTTCGTCATCGCCCAGCCGGGCCGCGATCTGGCTCCGCTGCCCGTTCAACAGGTACGCGATGGTGAACCGTGATGCGTCGGCCGCGTCCGGTTGTCCCGCGAAAACGGTCAGGCGATCCTCCGTCCTCAGTCCGAGCGAGAGGACCGCGTCGGCTCCGCGGACCACCGGGAACCGCAGCGGCGATCCCGGCGCGATGACCTCGTAGCGAAAGCTGAACTCGCGCGGACCGGCAGGGCCGTGCGGCGCGAACGGTAGCATCTCGACCACCACGAGACGTTCGGCGCCACCGACGGCGCGCCGGGCGCGAACGAACAGTGACGCGCTCGTGGAGGTGGTTGCAGCCGCGGTGGTCCAACGCCTCATTTCCACCACCGGCCGGACGATGTACCAGGCGGTGCCTCGGGCGGCGCCGTAGGCGGGGTCGCCGCCGGCCAATCGCCGCGCCTCGGCCGGGTCCTCCGTGTAGACCGGACGGTCGGGCGGAAGCGCGAGGCGGATGGCCTTTTGCTGCCAGACGTAAGCCTGCGTGGTGGCGTAAAGCGACCGGATCGAGCGCCACCTAACGATCGCGACCAACGCGAGCAGGGCAAGCAGGACCAGTGCCGCGTCCACTTTGTTGACCCGCCGCCAACCGCGCAGGGGCAGCGCGGAGGCCGGTGGTGTGGTTCCGTCGTCGGTGGCCGGTGTTGTCATGGTGGCCGGCGGTCGTTCGGCCATGATCGACCCGCGCAGGCGGGCGGCGTTTGCTCAGCGCACCGAAGCCGGCGTTCCCGCGGTCGAAGCCGCGGCGGCAGCCGGGCCAGCAGCCGCAGCGGCAGCCGCAGCCGCAGCAGCCGCAGGGGGTGTCATCGATGCGGGTGCGGTCCCCGGCGCCGCTCCGGCGTCGCGCAGCCTCGCCTGGATGTTGTCCAGCACGTTCATGAAGTTGATGTAGCTGTCGTACGGGCTCTCGTACGGGCTGAAGTACTTGTGCACGTCGCCATCGGCCCAGTACTTGGTGCACATGTAGTAGAAGTGGTCGGAGCTGGTCAGCTTGCGCCAGTCGCCGAGCAACTCGCCATCGGACTTCTCCTTCAGCGGGCCCTCCAGCTTGTACAGCTCGTGCAGCGCGTTGGACTGCATCGCGTTACCGAGCCACGCCGACAAGTCGCGCTCCGTGTCGGCCCAGGAGATCATGTGCGGGACGTCGATCTCACCGACCGCCTCGTAGGTGTCGATCACCTGCGACGGGGTCATGAAGTTGTTCTCCGGGTTCTGGAGGATCTCGCCGGGGAGGTGGCGGAGGAAGTCGAAGATCCCGGTCTCGGCCCACTGGTGCTCGCCGAAGGTCTCGTAGTCGATGAAGATGTTGCACAGGTGCCCGTGCCCGTTGATCTGGTTGACCCATCGGGCGAACTTGTCAGCCGTCAGCGGCCACTGCTCCCACGCGCGATTGCTGAAGCGGAAGGCGATGTCGTCGCTCAGCCGGTAATTCTTCAGCAGCAACTTCAGCTTCGGCGCGTGCGGCGGGCGGTAGACGTAATTCGGGCTGCGGTACCCGAGGATGTTGTCCGCCCCCTCGCTCAGGATCGCGTCGTACCCCATGTGGCTGACGAAGTGGGCCAAATCGTTGTTGTAGATCAGCTCCGTGTTGCGAAAGATCCGCGGCTCCTGCCCGAACAGCTCCTTCATCTTCCGCCGGTGCAGGTCCACCTGCTGGCGGAACTCCTCGCGCGAGTAGAGGAACGACAGCGAGTGGTTGTACGTCTCATCGAGGAACTCCACGCACCCGGTGCCGGCCAGGTCGCGGAACGAATCCAGCACCTCCGGCGCGTACTGCTGGAACTGCTCCAGCGCCGCGCCCGTGATCGAGTAGGAAATGCGGAACCGCCCCTCGTGGCGGCGGATGACCTCGAGGAACATCCGGTTGGCCGGCAGGTAGCACTTCTGCGCCACCTTCCGCATGATCTCGGCGTTCTTGATGTCGTCGAAGTAATGGCGGTCGGTGTCGAAGACGCTGTACCGCCGCAGGCGGAACGGCTGGTGGACCTGGAAGTAGAAACAGACCGAAGCCATGTGGCGTCCTTGTCTTGCGCCCCCGTCATCGCCCGGAGCGGCGCGGCGGGGCGATCCGATCGCGCGCCATTCTACGCGCGACCGCGCGGGCGTCCATCACCGGACGACTTCCGCGCACCCCGCTCCGGCGAGGACCAGGCGCACCGAGGATCATCGGACCCGGCTCACGTCGAGCGCGGCGATGCTTGCTGGATCATTGCTTCCACCACACCCGACGCTTCCGGCAGGTTCGTCACCCGCGCGTCCGCAAAGGAAAAATCTTCCCCCGCCGTCAGTTCTGTCGGGACCGCGATCAGGCGCGCCCCCGCGCGGTGTCCCGCTTGTGCGCCGGCGAGCGAGTCCTCAAGCACCACGCACTCCGGCGGCGCCAGGCCGAGCCGCTCCATCGCCGCTAAGTAAATTTGAGGGTCCGGCTTCCCGCGCGCGACGTCGTCACCGGTCTGGACGACGTCGAAAAACCGGTCGACCTCGAGCGACGGCAGCAGCACGTCGGTGAACTTGCGCGGGGAACTGGTGACGACGGCGAGCTTCAGCCGCCCGTGGAACCGAGCGAGCATGTCGTTCAATCCGGGCATCGGATCCACGCCCGCGGAGAAGCGCTGCACCATTAGCGCCTCGCGCTCGTCGAGCAATTGGGCGGGATCGGCGGAGGTGATGCCGCAGTCGGCGGCGAAGATGCGCATTGACTCCAGCCGCCCGCGCCCCATCATCCGCCGGAGCGTCGCGTCCGACACCGTCTTCCCGTACCGCCGCGCCAGTTCGCGCGCCACCGCCCAGTAGAGCGGCTCGGTATCGACCATCACCCCGTCCATGTCGAAGAGGATCGCCGCGAGCCGCGCCCGCTCGCCGCCCGCGTCGCCCGTCGCGCTTTGCGTCATGCCCGCTGAGGATACCGAGACGTGTTGAACTGTCAGCCCTTCCGGAAGCACCCCGCCCCTGCCGCAGCATGGCCGCCAGCGCGGGGGCTCACGGTCGCGTGCGGACGAAGCGCCTTGACTGTTCGCTTACGCGGCTTAAGATTCGTCGCTTCCTAGGAGCTGGTACACCACAGCGCCCCCATCGTCTAGTGGCCTAGGATATCTGGTTCTCAGCCAGAGGACAGGGGTTCGACTCCCCTTGGGGGTACTGACGCAAAAGCCCCCGCGAGCGAAAGCTCCGCGGGGGCTTTTTATTTTCAGATTGACCGGATCAATGAGGCACACCAAGCCGCCGCGCCTCCGCCCGCTTTCGACGCGTCGCTCAGGTGGCATTTTCGGCTGATGAGCGGGTTGTTGCGCGGTCCGGGGGATTGGCGCCGGGGTGGATGATGGCGGACGGGCGGACGAGGAGGAAGGCGGGGGAGTCGTCGGTCGGCCCGGTGGACGGGGCGGACGCCGCGGGCCGGCTGGCGGGCGTGCGGCGTGGCGCGAGACGATAGAGGGCGGTCCCGCGGTCCGGCATCGTGATCGTCGCGTTCAGCTCCTGCGTCAACAGGTGCGGCACCTGGATGACCAGATCGTCGCGCCCGGGCGGGGCGTCGGGCCAGCGGGCGGGGACGATCTCGAGCAGCGTCGACAGCCGCGGGCGAAGCGAGAGAGTCACGAACTTGTGATCGTCCGACACCTTCGCCTCGCAGTCGAGCAGCAGGCCGCTCTCGGCGGTGCGAACCTCGGGCTCGGGCTTGTCGGGCGGGCCGCGCAGGTCCGCCACGTACGCCGTGTTCTGCGATACCAACACGTAGGCGCGCTGCGCGTTGAACAGGGTAATGCGCGGCGCGGTGATCAGCTTGGTGGCGGCGTCGCGTTGCGCGGCGCGCACGAGCGTCTCCACCTCCGCGTCATCGAGGAGTCGCGGGAACAGGCGGGCGTCGGAGAGGCCGACCTCGACCCAGGGCTGCCCGTCCGCGTTGGGCAGCAGCTTCTCCACCCCCGCGCCGCTCAGGAAGCGGGCCTCGACCCTCACCTGGATCGAGCGCGGCGCGCGCAGGGCCTGGAGCTTCGCGAGCACGCGCTGCTGGTTCGCCTGCGTCTGCGTCACGACGAACTGCCCGCCCTGCTCACGGATCTCGCCGGCGCGGCCGGTGTTCTCTCGCCAGGAGAGGGGGTCGACCGAGCTGGTGATCGTGGTGATCAACTCGCGCACGATTTCGTCGCGCGAGCGCGGCTCGGGCCCGGGGCGGTCGCGGTCCGCGGGCCGGGCCACATTGAACTGCGGCGCGTCGCCGAAGCTGGGCACCTGCACGATCAGGTCGCGCACGTCGTACACCCGCGTGACCGTCGCAATTGAATTGCCGACGCTCGAGCCTGGCGCGTCAGCGGGCGCCGCACGCGCCGCTGCGGTTGGAGATGGAGCGGCCGCGCGCGCGCCGGCGGCAGTAGCGTTAGAGGCGCTCCCATCCGGCACCACCGTGCCGACCGGCGAAGCGGGGGCGCCGCCGGTCGAGCGGTTCGGCCCGGGCGTGGCTGGAGCGGATGCGCCCGGGCGGCTCGGGCCAGTCAGCGTGGCGCAGCCAAGGCCGAGGAGCAGCAGCGGGCCGAGGACCGACGTGCGCCGCGCCCGCGGCGCGGCGGCGATCGCGGCGATGCGGCGATGCAGCGAGCGGCGGCTGCCAAGCATTCCGGCGACCGGCACCGGGCCGAGCACTGCCAGGTTCGGGCGCGTCGGCGGGAAGCGGTCCAGCAGCGCGAGGATCGTCCGGCCGTACGCGCGAGCCTGGTCGGGTGAAGCGGCGGCGAGGACCGCCGCGTCGCACGCAAGCTCGCGCTCCGCCCGGAACCGCGCCGCCGCGAGCCAGACGAGCGGGTTGAACCAGTGCAGGCACGCGATGGCGCCGGCGACGCAGCTTACGAAGATGTCGCGCCGCCGGGCGTGTGCCAACTCGTGGCGGAGGACGAAGCGCAGTTCCTCCAGCGTCAACCGCCCGGTCGCTCCCGGCGGCAGCAGCAGAACGCCTCGCCCGATGCCGGCGAGGGCGGGCGTCGCGACGAGATTCGCTTCCATTACCACCGGCGGCGCGACCCGCATCTCCCTGGCGCAGGCCTGGACCGCTTCGCACACGGCCGGGTCCTCCATCGGGGGCAGGCGGCGCACCTTCGCCATGAAGACTGCGGACGCGACGGCCGCGCGAACCAACAGCGCGGCCGCCACGGTGAGCCAGACAAGCCCGGCGAGGAGTTGCCGGTCCCACGCGGGCGCCAGAGCGATCGCGAGGTCGTGCGCGGCACGCGGCGAGGCGGGCGCGACCTCGTGCTTGGATGGGCGCAGCAGGCCGAACGTCAGGGTGGGCTGTGCAACCGCTGGAAGCGGCGACGCGGGTCGCGGGGGAGCTTCCGCGGGCGGGCGCAGGTTCATGACGCTCAGTGGGCTCGGCGGCAGCGCGGGCAGGGCGAGGCGGGCGAAGACGAGCATCCAAAGCCCGCACCGCCACGCCGGCGCCAGCCGTCGCCCGGCCATCGAGGTGATGAGAATCACCACCAGCGCCAGCGCGCCCGCCTGCCAGGACGCCTCGAGCACGCGCGGCAGGGCGTCGCGGAGCAGCGTCGTGAGCGCGAAGTTCATCATGGCTATCGTCCCTTCTTCCCGTCGAGCAGCTTGCGGAGCTGGGCGATCTCGTCTTTCGACAGCTTGGCGTCCTCGACGAAATGGGCGAGCAGCGGGGCGACCGCGCCGCCGAAGACGCGGTCGACAAAGCTCCGCCCCTCGGTGCGCACGCACGCCTCGCGCGAGACCGCCGGCGAGTAGAGGTAGCGCTTGCCGTCCGCGCGGTGCCGCACCGCCCCCTTGCGGGCAAGGCGGTTGAGCATTGTCTTGATGGTGGCGGCGGTCCAGCCGGCGCCGGAAAGGGCGTCGACCACTTCGCTGGCCGTGGTGGGGCCGGCGGCGCGCCAGAGGACCTCCATCACCTGCCATTCCGCCGATGAGATGCCGGGATGCTTGGCCACGCGCGGGACCTCCGTTTACATGCGTAATCTATTACGAGTGTAAACGATGTCAAGGATGAATTTTTGTTCTCGGCGGGAATGGAGAAATCCGACCCTTCGCGTCGCTCAGGTGCCGGCGTCCCTGCGAAGCTGGTGGAGGAGGTGGCGGAGCTCGGGGAGGATCAGCCGGGTCATCGCCAGCTCCACCGCTTTGGGGGAGCCCGGCATGGCGAACAGGAGCTTGTCGCGGGCGACGCCGCCGGCGGCGCGGGAGAGCATGGCGCCGCTGCCGATCTGCTCCCAGCTCAGCATGCGGAACAGCTCGCCGAAGCCGGGGAGCTCGGAGGTGAGCTTGCGCTGGATCACGCCGATCGTCCGGTCGCGCGGGCTGATGCCGGTGCCGCCGTTGGTGAGGATCACGTCAATGTCCTTCGCCGCGAGCAGGTCGTCGAGCAGCTTCGAGAGCATGACCGCATCATCCGGGATCAACAGCGACCCGGCGACGGCGTGGCCGGCTTCCAGCAGCAGCGCGCGGATGCGCTGGCCGCTCGCGTCGGTTTCGTCGGTGCGCGTGTCGCTGAGCGTGATGACGCCGCAGCGGGCGACGACCGGCTGCGACTCGCGCTGGTGCTCCTGGTAAGTCATCGCGGGGGCGCGCCTTTCGGTTACTTCGCCGGACGGATCACCAGTTGCCCGGACTGCTCGCTGACCCTCAGGCGGTTGTTCCCCGGCTTCAGGACGTGATCCGCCCGACCGGCGGCGCCGGCCTTGGCCATGTCCAGGTAGTTCGGCGTGCCGTCGTACACGCGCAACACCGCATTGGTTCCCTTCGGGAACTCCCCGGCCAGCTTGCCGGTGTAGCCAGTGCGAGTCGGCTCGACCACCTGAAAATCGTACTGGAGCTCTCGCTCCGCACGGCTGGCGGCGAGGTCCTCCGGCGCGAGCCAGCCCTCCTCGGTCGGCGGGCCGTCCTTGGTCAGCCAGAGCGTGAACGGGCGGCGCGTATCGTTGCGCACCTCCACCTGGTAGGTCTTCTTCTGTCCGCACCCGACGAGCAGGAGGACCAAAGCGACCACGCACGCGACACGGGAGAACTTCTGCCGGCTCATGCGCGTCATGCTACCTCAGTTCAACCGGGTCGTCGCGATGCCCCACATGAACGTGCGCTGCGGGAGGAAGAAAGTGATGATCGCGATGACCGCCAGCGGTAGAGCGCGATCAGCGGGGCGAGACACGTCACGCATGGTGCGCGGGCAGCACGCGGCAGGTGATGATCTCCGAGGGGGCGGTGCGCAGCGCGTCGCGAAGGTCAGCGGCGCTGCCATACGCGCGCCCGGGGACGCGGCTGGCGGGAATCATCAAACCGATCTCCTCCACGTCGAACGGCCAGGGGTCGACGATCACGTCGTTGCCATCGCGCCGGAGGTTCAGCCGGATCGGCGCGGCGCCGGGGTGCGGCATCACGTCCTGCGTCTGCGCCGACGGCGGGTTGGTGCAGCAGGCGGCAAGGCTGATCGCGTCCATCGCCTGGAGCAGGCGGAAGTTGAACGTGAGCTGGTCCTCGTGCGCCTGGTCCGACTCCTGCGGGTGGCGGTGGTGCGTCGGACGATCCGTGCGCAGCCCGAGCTTGGCGCGAAGCTGCTCCTGCCGCTCGATCTCCTTGTGCTGGAACTTGGCGACGGCGAAACGATCCGGTCCGCTTTCCAGGTCGAACTTCTCGTGCTCGAACTCCGTCTGCGTCGTGGCGAAGACCGACAGCGACAGCACGTGCAGGCTGGCGAGCAGGCCGGCGTACGGGTGCTTCGCCGTGGCGCGGTCGACGGATGCGGTCCACACCTTCAGTGCGATCTCGCGCGTCGTCTCGAACACGTCCAGCGGCTGGCCCGCCTTGTTCAGCGTCGGCTCGTCGTCGTGCAAAGGCCAACCGGAATCGTGCTGAGCGATGCCGATCAGCGCCGCCTCGCGCGGCTCGGGCGGGCCGAAGTAGCCGTTGCCAACGTGCTCCGCCAGCTCGCCGGCGATCAGGGCATGATCGTGCTGGGTGATGAGGAGGAATTCGTCTCGATCCTGCCGCCGGATCATGCCGTCCAAGGTACAAACGCCGCCCGCCGGTGAACAGTGCCGCCTTGGGGTGAAAAGTTCCGGCGGTGGTAAAACGACGGCGGCGGCTCAGCCGCTCTGACGTACGCTCGCGCTGCCGCGAAAAGGGCGTCTGTTAGGACGCCGACGCGAGGCCCTGTACCCTCTGCCGCCATGGATTCGCCCATGCTGCTGGTGATGCTGGGATGCGCGGCGCTGCTGGTTCGCGTCGGGCTCGGCTGGTACACCGCCGGGCTGATGCGCTCCAAGAGCGCGGCGGGCGCGGCGCTGCGCAACGTGCTGGACCTGGCGGTCGCGGTGCTGGCGTTCTGGGCGGTCGGGGCGGCGCTGATGCGGCACGACGGCCGCGTGCTCGGGCTGACGCCGCGGCTGCTGTTCGGGGCGCGCGACGATCAGCCGGCCCTCACGTTCATGCACCTGGTCCTCGTGCTGATCGGCACCGCGCCGGTGGCGGGCGCGCTGGCGGAGCGGACGAAGTTCCTGCCGCTGCTGGCGGCGCCGGCGGTGCTCGCGGGGCTGGTCATTCCCGTTTGCGGGCACTGGGCGTGGGACGATGACGGGTGGCTCAGGCGGATGGGCTTCTTCGACGCCGGCGGCGCCAGCGTGCTTCACGTCGCCGGCGGTATGTTCGGCCTCGTCGGCGCGATCGTCGCCGGCCCGCGCGGCGGGAAGTACAACCGCGACGGCTCTTCCAACCTCATCCCGGGGCACAGCGTGCCGATGGCCAGCGTCGGCGTGATGCTGATGCTCGTGGGGTGGCTCCCGTACCTGCTCGGGGCCGCGGTGCTGCACGGCGGGACGGCGCACGCGGCGAGCAACGCGCTGCTGGCGGCGTCGGCGGGCGCCGTCGTCGCAGTCATCGTCAGCAACGTGCGATACGGCAAGCCGGACGTGATGCTCACCTACGGCGGGCTGCTCGGCGCGCTGGTGGCGGTCAGCGCGGGCGGCGGGGTGCTCAGCGGCGTCTCCGCCGTCGCCACGGGCGCCATCGCGGGGCTGATCGTGCCGGTGGTGACCGTGGCGCTCGACCTGGTGCTGAAGGTGGACGACCCGGCCGGTGGCGTCGCCGTCCACGCCGTCGGAGGCGCGTGGGGCGTCGTTTCGCTCGGGCTGTTCGTCCCGGCGGCGAGCCTGGGGGAGAAGCTCCGCGGGATCGGCGTGCAGTGCCTCGGGCTGGTCGTCATCGCGGCCGTCTCGGCCGCGCTGGCGGCCGGGCTATTCGTGCTCCTGAAGTCCACGGTCGGCCTGCGCCTGCACGAGGACGCCGAGTACGACGGCATCGACCTGGCCGAGCACGACCTCAACGCTTATCCGGACTTCCAGCAGACGATGATCAAGTCGTACCACCTGCGCGAGGCCTGACCCGCTCGGCGCGCCCGTCGTGACGGCCGCGGGGGGTCAGAGGATCTTGCTCAGCAGGTAGACCAGCGCGACGAGGTAGATCGTCCACGAGACGACGCCGGCGGCGTAGACGGCGACGAGCTTTGCCCACGTGCCGGCGGACCGGCGGGCGCTGGAGGCCGCGTAGTTGAGCGGGTCGTCCGCCATTGGGATGCGGGGCAGTCATCGCCGCCGCGGATGCACGGCGCGCGCGGCGCGACGGCGGCGCGGCGGCGCAGCGTCCCAGGTGGTCGTGCCTCCCGCGCGGGCGGCGGCGGCGCCGCTACTGCGGGATCTGGTCGCGGTAGCGCTGCTTGAACTCATCCAGCGACCCCACGCCCTGCGGCAAGCGCGCCTCTTCCACCAGCATCACGGGGATGCCGTCGCGCACCGGGTAGGCCAGCCCGCCGATCTCCGCGACCAGGAAGTCTCCCTCCTGCCGCAGCGCGCTGCGCGTGAGCGGGCAGCGGAGGATGCTGAGCAGTTCGGGATCAATGGTATTCGACGTAGGCGTCGGGGCGTCGGTCATCGGCGTGGGTCCGTGGTCGAGCGGCTGTCGGTCGTGCGATGTCGCGGCTCGTCACGCTCGCTTCGCACGCAGGGGCTACAAGAACAATCGCAGGCAGTATAGCGCGTCGGCAAGCAGGATCAACGAGACGCCATCGCCGCCGCCGCCCGTCGTGCCGGCCGTACTCGCGCGGCCGAGGGTGATCGCGTGGAGCAACTGGTCCGCGAGCGGCGCCGTGTCGCCGGCCCAAATGAACGGGAAAGCTCCCCACGGCTGGGTCGTCGCGTGGTCCGGCTGCACTTCCCGGAACAAGTAGCTCGCCGACCGCGACACGTGGCGGCTCAGCTTCCGATCCTCCGCCTGCGCCGCGTAGCTGCCGGCCGCGTGGAGGATGGCGAGCTCGTGGTACCACGCCAGCTCCGGGTGGTCCGACGGAGCCGCCGCCAGGAACGGGCCGCCAGGTTGCTGCCCGCGCGCGAGTTGGCCGAAGGTGTCGGAGGCGAGGTCGGTCCAGGCGTCGCGGACGAAGACTTTGCCGGCGACGTGCAGCGCCAGCGCCGACCACGCCGCCTCCGCCACGGCCGCACCGTAGGTCGCTGGAATGCCGGCGTCGCTGACGCCCACGGTCTCCAGCTCCGCTTCCAGCAGATCACACCACGGCCGCAGCGCCTCGTCCCACCGGCCAAACGCGTCGGGCGGGAGCGTTTCGTACCACGTGCGGTAACTCTGCAGCCAGGCGTAGATCAGCAGGGGCCGATAGAGCGCGCGGTGATTTCCCGCGCGGTCGATAACGGCCACCTGCGACAGCCGAGGCGACGACGCCAAATCAATGAGCCGCTCGACCGGCTTCAACCGCTCCGGCGAATCGCCCCGCGCCGCGCGGGCGAAGATCGCCCCGCGCTCGATGCGAACGGCGGTGGCGGATTCGCCATCGAAGGCGTCGGCGGCACCGGCGCCGTCCGAATCATGGGTCAGCAGCGGGCGGATCATCTCCGCGTAGCGGGCGAACGTGGAGACGACGGCGGGAAAGTCGGTCATCCGCGTCTTTATACGCCCCCCATGCAGGCAACGCGCACGCGCCTTCAGCAGCACGCCGCCTCCCGCCCCCGGCAGCCGCTTGTAGCGGCGAGGCCTGCGTCGCTCGGCGTCACGGGCCGCCACAGCCGCAGGAAAGGCTCAGACCAAGATCTTCTTCACCACTTCCCCACTCACATCCGTCAGCCGGAAGTCTCGGCCTTGAAAGCGGTACCTCAACTTCGTGTGATCGACGCCAAGCTGGTGCAGCATTGTCGCGTGCAGATCGTGGACGCTGACGGCGTCATCGACGGCCGCGTACCCGAGGTCATCGGTCGAGCCGTGCGTGATGCCGCCCTTGATGCCGCCGCCGGCCATCCAGATGCTGAACCCCTTGATGTGGTGGTCGCGCCCGTCCGCCTGCGCCATCGGGGTTCGTCCGAACTCGCCGCCCCACAGGACCAGCGTCTCATCGAGCATCCCGCGCTGCTTGAGGTCCTTGATGAGCGCCGCGGCAGCCTGGTCGACTTCTTTGGCGACGATCGGAATGTCGTTCTTGATGTTGCCGTGGTGGTCCCAGTCGCGGTGGTAGCACTGGACGAAGCGCACGCCGCGCTCCGCCAGCCGGCGGGCGAGCAGGCAGTTGGCGGCGAACGAGCCGTCGGCCCCCTCGGTGCCGTACATCGCCAGCGTCTGCTTCGACTCCCCCTTGAGGTCCATCAGCTCCGGCACGCTGGTCTGCATCTGGAAGGCCATCTCGTACTGGCTGATGCGCGTGGCGATCTCTGGGTCGTCGGTCACGTCCTGGCGAATCCGATTGAGCTTCTCGATCGTGTCGATCACGTCGCGCGTGTCGCTGGCGGTGACGCCGGGCGGGTTCTTGATGTAGTGGACGGCGTCGCCCTTGGACTGGAAGTGGACGCCCTGGAACCGGCTGGGCAGGAAGCCGCTGTGCCATTGCCGCTGCGCGATCGGCTGCTGCTGACCGGACTTGCCGGTGCTGGTGAGCACGACGAACCCGGGCAGATCTTCCGCCAGCGAACCGATGCCGTACCACAGCCACGACCCCATGCTCGGCCGGCCGCTGATCAAGGAGCCGGTGTTCATGAACGTGTGGGCCGGGTCGTGGTTGATCGCCTCGGTGTGCATCGAGCGAACGATGCAAATATCGTCGGCGACGCCGGCGATGTGCGGGAAGAGCTCGGAGATCTCTTGCCCGTTCTTGCCGTGCTTGCCGAACTTATAGATGGGCCCGAGGCAGCGCAGCTCCTTGCCCTGGAGCTGGGCGATCGGCTGCCCTTTAGTGAAGGAATCCGGCATCGCCTGCCCGGTCATCTGGAGCAGCTTGGGCTTGTAGTCGAAGGTCTCGAGGTGCGACGGCCCGCCGGCCATGTAGAGGTGGATGATCCGCTTGGCCTTGGGCGCGAGGTGGAGCGGGTCGAGCGTGCCGGACCAGCGCGGGGCGGAAGGCCTGGTCGCCGCCTCGCCGCCAAACAGGATCGACGGGTCGATCAGTGACGCCAGCGCGACGGAGCCAATCCCCTTAGCCGCGGCGCCGAGGAACGAGCGTCGGGTCTGGCGGAGGTAGAGCTGTCGGATCACGTCCATGGCGTCATCCTGCGCGGGCCGAGGCGCGCGGCAGCAGCAGCAGCAGCACCGCGCGACGGCAGGGTTGGAACTCAAGACGCGCGAACGATACAGCTTACCGCGCGCCTGCCGCCGGTGTTGAGGCTCGCGACGCGTTGGCGGACTCACGGCGGCCGCTTCATCGGCGTCATGCACCGGCCGGCGGTTTTCGACATCGCCCGCCGATCTGGTATCCTGCCAACGGCGTAGCACGTGCGGTAGGAAAGGAAGAAATGGGCGAATCGACGCAGGCGATCCTCGGGCGCGGAAAGCGTGTGCTGATCGGTAATTACGCCCGCCTCCCCACGGTCATGAGCCGCGGGGAAGGGGCGTGGCTCTGGGACACCGACGGTAAGCGCTACCTCGACCTCTTCGCCGGCTTCGGCGGCGCCGTGCTGGGGCATTGCCACCCGGACCTCGTGCGCGCGGCCACGGAGCAGGCGCAGAAGCTCTGGCACGTTGGCAACACGTTCTACTCCGAGCCCCAGATCGAGCTGGCCGAGCGGCTGAACCGGACGGCGTTCGCGGGGCAGGCGTTCTTCGCTCACGGCGGGGCGGACGCCAACGAGGCGGCGGTCAAGCTCGCCCGGCTGCGCGGGCAGGAGCACTCGCCGAAGCGCTGGAAGATCATCTCGCTGCTGTCGAGCTTTCACGGGCGAACGCTGGCGATGATCGCGGCCACCGGCAACCCCGCCGTCCGCGCCGGCTTCGCGCCGGACGTGCCCGGTTTCGTCCAGGTGGAGGCCGGTAACTTCGACGCGCTTGCGGCCGCCGTGGACGCCGAGACCGCCGGCGTCATCATGGAGCCGATCCAGGGCGAGGGTGGCATCAACCTCTACCCGGATGACTACGCCGCCAAGGCGCGGACGCTTTGCGACGAGAAGGGCTTGACGATGATCTTCGACGAGGTCTGGACCGGCTGCGGCCGAACCGGGCGAATGTTCGGCCACCAATATTTCAAGGACGCTGCCGGCAAGACCGTCGAGCCGGACATCATGACTCTCGGCAAGGCGATCGGCGGCGGGCTGCCGGTCGGTGTCATGTTCGCCAGGCCGCACGTCGCGCAGTTGCTCGGCCCCGGCAAGCACGGCTCCACGCTGGGCGGAAACCCGATCGCGATGAACGTAGCGAAGACCATCTTCGACGTGATCGAGCGCGACAACCTGCTCGAGCACGCGTCGCAGCTCGGCGAGCACGTTGTCGCCCGGCTGCGCAACGAGCCGAAGATTCACTCGAAGGTCGCGCAGATCCGCGGCCGCGGGCTGATGCTCGGGATCGAGCTGATCGTTGAGCCGCAAAGGCTTGTCGAGACGGGGATGGAGCACGGGGTGCTGTTGAACCTGACCGCGAAGAAGGTCATCCGCCTCGCGCCGCCGATCAACGTCGCGCGGCACGATTGGGAACAAGGGCTGGATCGAGTCGTAGAGACGATTGCGGCAGTGGGGGGATGAACAGATGACTGTGGGACCCTTAGCATCAAACGTCGGACCTCGAACGACAAAGAGCGATGCGCGCGCAGTGGCTGCGTTCGGCATTCAGTCTCCGATGTCGGATGTTCGACATTCTCTGCTTTCTCTCCTCATCGGGGCAGCCGCCGCCGGCTGCACTCCCAACGCGCCCCTCCCGCCGACGCCCACGCAGCCGCCGGCGATGACTCAAAAATCGGCCGCCGCCCACCCCAAGATGCTCGGCCAGACCGCGCTGGCATCGAACACGCCTGACGGCCCCGTGCAGTTACAGGCGGACGTCTACCAGCTCGTGCTGCCGCAGGGGGCGGTCAGCGGCAACGAGGCGTTCTGGAAGCGCGTGGACGAGCAGGCGGTGGACGTAGCGACGTACGACCTGCTCTATAAGAACGGCGTGCGCGTCGGCGTGGCGCCGATCGCCGAGTGGGACCGCTTCCGCGAACTCATCGCCGAGCACCCGGCCACCACCAAGGCCAACACGCTCATCGGCGCCGACGCCAAGGTCATCGAGCTGCCGGTGCGCAAGGAGGTGCGGGCGCAGACGATCTGGTACTTCGATGCCCGCAACGACTCGATCGGGCGGACCTACGACGAGTGCGAGAACTTCGTCACCATGACGCTGCAAAGCGCCCCGCGCAAGGCGGGCACCATGCGTGTCGCCCTCTGCCCGGTCGTGAAGAGCGCGCGCAAGCGGCTGGAATTCACGTCGCTCAACCGCGAGCTGGGCGAGTTGCAGTACGTCGCGCCGGAGCGTCTTTACGACATGAACCTGCGCGTCGACGTCCCGCCCGACCAGTTCCTCATCGTCGCCCCCAGCAGCGAGGCCGCCTGGCCCACCAGTATCGGCAACACCTTCTTCATCACCAACGGCCCCGCCGAGCGCATGGAACACGTGCTGCTCATCGTCCCCAGGACGATCAAGATCGTGGCTGGCGGGAAGTGAAGCGGGGTGGCCAGCCCTCGAAGGTGCTCGCGCGTCATCCCGAAGCGCGCCGACGCTTGTCATCCCGAAGCGTACTCGCGAGGGATCTCGGGACGGCGAGAGCCATTCACCGACTCAAGATCCCACGCCAGTACGCTTCGGGATGACATCGCTGGTGCCTGTCCGCCACAGTCATCGCGCGTGCCGCTCGGGGGACATCAGCCGCTCACCGTTCCCGCCGCATCCGCCTCCCGCACCGCCCGCACGAACGCCTCAATCTTCTCCGGCGACTTCGCCCCAAGGGAAGCCTCGACACCGCTGCTGACGTCCACCGCCCATGGTCGGATCCGCGTCACCACGTCGGCGACGGTCTCGGCCCGCAGGCCGCCGGCGGCGATGAGCGCGGGGAGGCCTTCGAAGGCGCCAGCATTGATCGCCTCGGCGATGGCCGGCCAGTCGTTGGCGACGCCGCTGCCGCCTGCCTGCTCGGTTGTCGGCTCCATCACCAGCCCGATCAGGTTGGGCAGCCCCCGCGCGATCGCGGTCCGCCAGGTGTTTAACTCCGTCGCCAGCGTTGCCCGGCTGACGCGGATGGCCTTGATCACTTGCAGCCCTTCCATCTCCGCCACGTCCGCGGGCGGCTCGGCGCCGTTGAGCTGCACCGTGCGCAGCCCCAGCACCGCCGCCTGGTCGAGGATCTCCTCGGGCGAGGCATCGACGAACACGCCGACCGGCGTGACGAACGGCGGGAGCGCCTCGATGATGGCCCGCGCCCGCTCCGGCGAAATGTTCCGCGGCGCCGGCGGGTAGAAGATCATGCCGATGGCGTCGGCGCCGGCGCGGGCGGCGGTCGCGGCGTCCTCGGGGCGCGTCACGCCGCAGATCTTGATCCTCGTTCGCTGCATCGCCCGACATGATATGATCCCGCCCCGACCGGGGCGAACGCGCGGTTCGCCCCTCCACTGGTGAGGGAAAACTTCCATGCCGCGAAACTTCCTCGCGTTCGACCTCGGCGCCGAGAGCGGGCGCGCGCTGCTCGGCACGCTCGACGGGCGCAAGCTCTCGCTCCGCGAGATTCACCGCTTCGCCAACCCCATGGGCCGGATGAACGGCCACCTCCACTGGAACCTGCTCCAGCAGTGGGAAGAGCTCAAGACCGGCCTGCGCAAAGCCGCCGCCGCGGGCGAGAAGCTCGACGGCATCGGCGTCGATACGTGGGGCGTGGATTTCGGCTTCATCGGCGGCAACGGCGAGGTGCTCGGCTTCCCCTACATGTACCGCGACAGTCGCACCGACGGCATGATGGACGAGGTCTTCGCCCGCGTGCCGCGCGAGAAGGTCTTCGGCGCCACCGGCATCCAGTTCATGCAGCTCAACAGCCTGTTCCAGCTCGTCGCCATGAAGCGCGCGGGCTCGCCGGTGCTGTCGTGCGCCAGGACGATGCTGTTCATGCCGGACCTGTTCAACTACCTCTTCACCGGCGTAGCCAAGAGCGAGTTTTCGATCGCCACGACCAGCCAGATGTACGACCCGCGGAAGCGCGCGTGGGCGACGGAACTGCTGTCGCAACTGGACCTGCCGACGCACGTGCTGCCGGAGATCGTGCCGTCCGGAACGGTGATCGGCGAACTGCGCGGAGACGTCTCCAAGGAGTGCTCCGCCCGGCCCGTTCCGGTCATCGCGCCGGCCGAGCATGACACCGGCAGCGCCGTCGCGGCCGTGCCGGTTTCCGGCGGCGGCGACGACTGGTGCTACATCAGTTCCGGAACGTGGTCGCTCATGGGCGTGGAGCTGCCCGAGCCGCTGATCAATGAGAAGTCACTGAAGTACAACTACACCAACGAGGGCGGCGTCGGCGGGACGATCCGCTTCCTGAAAAACATCATGGGCCTGTGGCTCGTGCAGGAGGGCCGCCGGCACTGGCAGCGCGACGGGACCGAATACACGTACTCTGAGCTCACGAAGATGGCGGCCGACAGTCCGCCGCTGGCCGCGCTGATCGACCCGGACCACGCCCCGTTCGGCCAGCCCGGCGAGATGCCAGTGAAGATCGCCGACTACTGCCGCAAGACCGGCCAAACGCCGCCCGGCAGCGTCGGCGCGGTCGTCCGCACCTGCCTCGACAGCCTCGCCCTCACGTATCGCAAAACGCTGGAGGGGCTGGAAGACATCCTCGGCCGGCGGATCAATACCATCCACATTGTCGGCGGCGGGACGCAGAACGAGCTGCTCACCCAGATGACCGCCGACGCCTGCGGCCGAACCGTCGTCGCCGGGCCGGTCGAGGCGACCGCGATCGGCAACATCCTCGTTCAGGCCATGGCCACCGGCGACGTGAAATCCCTCGCCGACGCGCGGGCGATCGTCCGCGAGAGCTTTGACGTCAAGCGCTACGAGCCGAGAGACACGGCCAAGTGGGACGAGGCGTACGAGCGGTACCGCGCGCTGGCGTGATCGGCGGCACGCGCAGCGTGGTTGCCTCTACCTGATGGCCTTCACGTAGATCAGGTAGAGCACCGCGACGGACCCGGCGATGCCGAGGATTACGCCCGCGAAGGCAGTCCAGTACGCGGGAGCCGCTTCCTCGCCCGCGTCCTGAGCATCCCGAGCGTTCCGCAGGCGACGGCGAGGCCTTCCATGACCGCGAAGAGCATGAACCCGCCGCGCTCCGACGTGGGGCGCGATGCAAGTTCCGGGTGACCCGACGGGAATATCGACGCAAACGCGCCCAGCGGAAAACCGAGCAGCGCCAGCGCGATCGAGGCGGCCGCGAGGATGCCCGAAAGGCGATCCGCGGACGTCACGTCGCTAGCAGCGTACTGAAGCGGGCGGCCGGCGTCGTCGGTCAGCAACGGCTCGCTCATGATGAGCTCCTGCCTCCGAGGTCCGGCGCGCCGATCCGCCGCCGCTACAGGACTTCGATTGCGCGCGGGTAGCTGCCCAGCACCGTCAGTTGCAAACAGTGCTGCTTCGCTTCCTCGATCGCCTTCCGCATGGCCGGCTCGTCGGCGTGGCCCTGGGCGTCGATGAAGAAGTAATACTCCCAGTTCACCTTCCGGCTCGGCCGCTTCTCGATGTCGGTGAGGTTGATTCCGTTTTCCTTGAACACGTCCAGCACCTCCGCCAGCGCGCCCGGCTTGTGTGCTGTGGTGAACATGATGGCGGTCTTGTCGTCGCCGGTCTTGCGCGCCGGCTCTCGGCCGATGACGAAAAAGCGGGTGACGTTGTCCGGGTTATCCTCAATGTTCTCGAACAGCACGTGAAGCCCGTACAGCTCTGCCGCCTGCCGAGAGCCGATCGCCGCCACGCCCGGCAGGTCGCGCGCCATCTTCGCGGCGGCGGTGGTGCTCTCCACCGGCACGTGGGCGCGTTCCTTGGCCGTCGCGCTGAGCCAACTGCGGCACTGCCCGAACACCTGCGCCTTCGAGCAGATCTTGGTCACCCGCTCCCACGGCTCCTTGGCCAGCAGGTTATGGTGGACGGTGATGAGCACCTCGGCGCAGATCTTGGCCGAGCTGTGCTGGAAGGCATCCAGCGTGTCGACGATGCCGCCGCCGATCGAGTTCTCGACCGGCACCAGCCCGTAGTCGATGTGCCCGCGGACCACCTCCTCGAACACGCCGGGAATTTCCGCCAGCGGGACGTAGTCCACGCTGTGCCCGAACTTGCGCACCGCCGCGTGGTGCGAGAAGGTGCCGTCGGGGCCGAGGAACCCGATGCGCAGCGGCTTCTCGAGCGCGAACGAGCCGCTCATCAGCTCGCGGTAGACCGCTTCCATGCAGCGGTCCGGCAGCGGCCCGCGGTTGAGCCGCCGGACCTTCTCGAGCACCGCCTTCTCCCGGTCGGGCGCGTAGATCGGGGAGTTGTTCTGCTGCTTCAGCTTGCCGATCTCAACCACGACTTGCGCGCGGTCGTTCAGCAGCGAGACGATCCGCTCGTCCAGGGCGTCGATCTGCTGCCGCAGCGGGCGGAGCGCGCGTTCGGTCTCGGTGTCGTCGGGTCGGGCAGCGTCTGACATTCCAGCGGTGGAGGATAACGCAACGGCGGCGAGTGACAAAGCCGGGCCGAGCGACGCAGCGCGCCCCTCGCCCGCTCGCCGGGCAAATAGTGGTGAGCGACCGTCCCCCCGGCCGATATGGGTCGGTCAGGCTCCTCGTGCGCCCATGCTGCAAGACGTGCTCTTGATCCTCCCGCAATCGCTCTCGCCCGCTGGCGTCGCCGCGTGCGCCGCCGGTGCGCTGGCCGGCCTGATTCTCTGGCTCGCGGGCGCGACGTGGAGCCGGTGGGTCGTCACGCTGCTGGCCGTCGCGGCCGGCGGCTTCGCCGGCACGATGCTGCCACGCTGGTACCTCTGGCCGGTCAACTCGATGTCGCTGGCGGTGCTGGGGGCGGTGGTGCTTGGGGTGCTGGCGTTCGTGGGGCAGCGCGCGTCCGTCGGGCTGGTCCTCGGGCTGGTGCTCGTCGCCTGGGCGTCGCTGGGGACGTGGGCCGGCATGCGCGGCGCTGAGACGATCCAACCGCGGCAGGACTGGGAGGTTGCGCACCTGACCGCGCCGCAGCACGCGCAGGACGTGTGGCAGCGACTGCCGCGGCCGGTTGCGAAGGTCCTGCCCTACTCGGCGGCAACAGCGATGATCAGCGGCCTGTGCGTCACGCTGCTCTGGCCGCGCGTGGGGCGGGTGTTGATGGGGTCCGCCCTCGGCATCACGACGCTCCTGCTGTGCGCCCTGTCGCTCTTGCAGACGCAGCGGCCGGCGTGGCTCGTGCACGTGCCGGCGGAACTCCCGGTGCAGACCGGGATCCTCGCCGGGGCGGCGGTGCTGGGCGCGCTCGTGCAGTGGCAGCTTTTGCCGGCGAAAAAGGAAGCACCGCCCACCGACCACGAACGACAACAGCCGCGGCAGCCCCCGGGCCGATATGGGGAGGCACGGGCGTGTTGAACGAAGCGCGCGTGCGCCATTGAGAGAGAGACGAGAGGACTGGAAACCGTGATTCTTCTTCTAGCTCAAGCGGCGGCCGGGGCGGCGGCGGCGCGGCCCGCCACGCAGCCGGCCGCCCAACAGGCGGCGCAGGCGGGGGCGGCAGCGGCGAACGAGGCGGCGAGTGCCGCCAACTCCCTCTGGCCGCAACTCCCCGCCCACTGGCCCGCGCAGACCGACCTGCTCACCTGGGCGCAGAGCATGGGCGCGCTCACCGCCGCCATGCTCGTGCTGGCCGGCGTCGTCTACCTGCTGTTCGGCGTCTACGCGTACCGCGCGCTGGTCACCATCAACGCCGCCGTGCTCGGGGCGTTCGTCGGCGCGATGATCGGCCAGAAGGCGGGCAACGCCACCGCCGGCGCGATGGTCGGCGGGTTCGCGGCAGCGGCGATCACCTGGCCGATGATGAAGTACGCCGTCGCCGTCATGGGCGGCACGTTCGGCCTGCTCCTGGGCGCCAGCATCTGGCGCGCCACCGGCCTGCAAGCGAATTACGCCTGGTCCGGCGGGCTCACCGGGCTCGTCTTCTTCGGCATGCTGTCGTTCATGCTCTTCCGAGGCAGCGTCATGATGTACACCAGCCTCCAGGGCAGCGTGATGCTCGTCTTCGGCCTGCTCGGGCTGATCTATAAGTACCAGGATCTCGCCCCCAAGGTCAGCAGCGCCATGTCGCAGCAGCAGTTCCTCCTCCCGCTGTTCATCTTCATCCCGGCGACGCTCGGGCTGATCTGGCAGCAGACTCAGTACCCCGCCGGCGCGCCGATGAAGAAGTAGCGCCCGCTCATCAAGCTGCCCAATAGAATGTCAGCATGGCATGAGCTAAGCTTATGTCATGGAATTGAACCGGAACCACCTCGCCGTGTTCCACGCGGTCGCCCGCGCCGGCGGTTTCAGCCGGGCGGCGGACGCGCTGATGGTGAGCCAGCCGGCGGTGTCGCTCCAAGTGGCGGAGCTGGAGCGGGCGCTGGGGATGAAGCTGTTCGACCGCCTGCCGCGCGGCGTGCGCCTGACCGAGGCGGGGCGGGTGCTGAGCGACCACGCCGCCCGCATCGCCGCGATCGAGCAGGAAGCGCGCTCGGCGATGCTGGAACTGAAGGGCCTGAAGCGCGGCCGGCTCTCGGTGGGCGCCAGCCAGACGATCGGGGTCTACCTGCTCCCGGAGGTGTTCGGCGCCTTCAGCCGCCGGCATCCTGATGTCAAGCTCGATCTGGAGATCGCCAACACCGACATCGTCCAGAAGAAGCTGGGCGACGGGTTGTTCGACCTGGCGCTTACCGAAGGGTTCATCGAATCGGAAGACCTCGAGGCGGCGGTGTTCCGGCAGGACGAGCTGGTTCCCATCGCGCCGCCGGAGCACGCGCTGCTCAAGCGCCGCGGGCGCGGCAAGCCGGTGACGGCGGCGGAGCTTTGCCGCGAGCCGCTGATCCTCCGCGAAACCGGCTCGGGCACCCGCGCCGTCGTCGAACACCACCTCGCGAAGCTCGGGCTGTCGATCCGCCCGATAATGTCGCTCGGCAGCACCGAGGCGGTGAAGCGCGCGGTCGCCTCTGGCATCGGCCTTGCCATCGTCTCCCGCCTGGCGTTGGAAACGGAGCTGAACGCCGGCGCGCTGGCGATCGTCCCCGTATCAGATCTCAAGATCCGCCGGCCGCTGCACCGGCTGGAGCTTCGCGGCAAGGAGCGGAGCGCCGCGACCAAGGCGTTCCTTGCCACGCTGGCCGGGAGCTAGCGACACCAGCCCAAAACTGCCAAACGTGCAGCCCTGAACCCGCCCTGCGCCAATTGGCAGCTTGCTGCCCCGCCCGCTCCTGCTGAGCCCGCCCGAACAGGCGGCGCAACTGCACGTATTACCATTGCTTACGCTACGTGAGCCACATCACTGCTTGGCCCTTTGTTTGCAGTGGCACATCCGACGCCACCCGCGTCATTGGAGGAGGTTTTAACGTGCGTTTCGACAAGTTCACAATCAAGGCACAAGAGGCGGTCGTTCGGGCGCAGGAGCTCGCCCGCGAGCGGGATTCATCCGAGATGCTACCGCTCCACCTGCTGGCCGCCCTGCTCGCCGAGGATGAGGGCGTCGTCCAGCCGTTGCTCATGAAGATGGGCGCAAACCTCACCCGCGTCGATCAACTGGTCGAGGCCGAGCTGAACCGGCTCCCGCGCGCGACCGGCACGCAGACCGGCATGAGCCGCTCGATCCACGAGGTCTTCTCGCAGGCGCAGAAGGAGGCGGACCGGCTCAAGGACGAGTACGTCTCCACGGAACACCTGATGCTCGCGCTGGCGCAGGTCAAGAGCGAGGCGAAAGACATCCTGGAGGTGAACGCCGTCAGCCACGGCGGGATCCTGACCGCCCTGAAGGACGTCCGCGGCGGGCAGCGCGTCACCGACCAGAGCCCGGAAGACAAGTACCAGGCGCTCCAGCGCTACGGCCGCGACCTGGTCGAGCTGGCGCGGCAGGGGAAGATCGACCCCGTCATCGGCCGCGACGAGGAGATCCGCCGCACCATCCAGGTCCTTTCAAGGCGGACGAAGAACAACCCGGTGCTGATCGGCGAGCCGGGCGTTGGCAAGACGGCCATCGTCGAGGGGCTGGCCACGCGCATCCTCAACCGCGACGTGCCGGCCGTGCTGCTCGACAAGCGGGTGGTCGCGCTCGACATGGGCGCACTGATCGCCGGCGCCAAGTACCGCGGCGAGTTCGAGGATCGGCTGAAGGCGGTCATTAAGGAGGTCACCGGCAGCAACGGGCAGGTGATCCTGTTCATCGACGAGCTGCACACCGTGGTCGGCGCGGGCAAGGCGGAAGGCGCGATGGACGCCGGCAACCTGCTCAAGCCCGCCCTGGCGCGCGGCGAGCTGCGGACCATCGGCGCCACCACGCTGGACGAGTACCGCAAGCACATCGAGAAGGACGCCGCCCTGGAGCGGCGGTTTCAACCGATCGTGGTCGGCGAGCCAAGCGTGGAAGACACCATTGCGATCCTGCGCGGGCTCAAGGGGCGCTACGAGACACACCACGGCGTGCGCATCACCGACGCCGCGATCGTCTCCGCGGCGGTCCTCAGCGACCGCTACATCAGCGACCGCTTCCTGCCCGACAAGGCGATCGACCTGGTGGACGAGGCGGCGTCGCGGCTGCGGATCGAGAACGAGTCAATGCCCGCCGAGCTCGACCTCCTCCGCCGCGAGATCATGCGCCTCCAGATCGAGATCGAGGCCTTGCGCCACGAGAAGGACCCGGCGAGCAAGAAGCAGCTCGAAAAGGCGGAGCGCGAGCTGGCGGACCTTCAGGAGAAGAACACCCACCTGACCGCGCGGTGGGAGAGCGAGAAGGGCGTCATCAATGAGGTGAAGCGGCTCGGCGAAGAGCTGGACCGCAAGCAGGTCGAGCTGGAACAGGCCCAGCGGCAGGGGAACTGGGAGGTCGCCGCGCGGATCCAGTACGGAGAGATGCGCGACCTGAAGCAGAAGCTTTCGGCCGCCGAGGATCGCGTGCACCAGATGGCCAACGACGGCAATGCGCTGGTGAAGGACGAGGTGACCAGCGACGAGATCGCGTCGGTGGTCAGCCGGTGGACCGGCATCCCCGTCGCCCGCATGCTCGAGGGCGAGCGCGAGAAGCTCGTCAAGATGGAAGACCGCCTGGGCCAGCGCGTGATCGGGCAGGACGATGCCGTCCGCGCCGTCTCCAACGCCGTCCGCCGCAACCGCGCCGGGCTGGGCGACCCCAACCGCCCGATCGGTTCGTTCCTGTTCCTCGGCCCGACCGGCGTCGGTAAGACCGAACTTTCCAAGACGCTCGCGGAGTTCCTGTTCGACGACGAGGCGGCGATGGTGCGAGTCGACATGAGCGAGTTCATGGAGCAGCACTCCGTCGCCCGCCTGATTGGCGCGCCGCCCGGCTACGTCGGGTACGAGGAGGGCGGCCGGCTCACCGAGGCGGTCCGCCGCCGGCCCTACAGCGTCATCCTGTTCGACGAGGTCGAGAAGGCGCACCGCGACGTCTTCAACGTGCTGCTCCAGGTGCTGGACGATGGGCGGCTGACCGACGGTCAGGGGCGGACGGTCGACTTCAAGAACACCGTTATCATCATGACCTCCAACATCGCCAGCCAGCAGATCCAGGAGCTGTCGGCCAGGCGGGCGGAGGAGTGGGAGGTCGAGGCGGCGGTGCGCGACATGCTCAAGCAGTACTTCCGCCCGGAGTTCCTCAACCGCATCGACGACATCATCGTCTTCCACCCGCTGCGCAAGGACCAGCTCGCGCGGATCGTCGATGTGCAGCTCGAGCACCTGCGCAAGCGGCTGGCCGCGCGCAGCCTGAAGCTGGTCATCACCGAGCAGGCGAAGCAGCTGCTCGGCGAGGAAGGGTACGACCCCGCGTACGGCGCGCGGCCCCTCAAGCGCGTCGTGCAGCAGAAAATTGAGAACCCGCTGGCCAGCCGGATCCTCCGCGGCGAGTTCGCCGAGGGGGACACTATCCGCATCGATGCCGATGCGGGCGGCCGGCAGGACTTCACGTTCTCCAAGGGAGCCGAGACGGTCGAGGCCGACCTTGTGGCCGAGCCGGCTTAGTCGCGGTTCCCGCCGCCAGCCCGGAAGCAGGAAGGCGCTCGAAGAACCCCGAGTTGATTCGCTCGGGGTTCTTCATTGCGCGGCTGCGCCCGAGGGCATCGGTGGTATCATTTTGAGCGATGGAAGAGATGGCGGCGTATCACGACTTCCGCTCCGTCTGCCAGGCGGTCATCGAGTACCTCCACCGCCGGATCGGCTTTGACCTCTGGCTGGTCACTCGCGTCGAGGGGGAGCAGTGGATCATCCTCCAGGTGGACGACCACGGCGGCTACGGCGTGCAGCCGGGCACCGTCTTCCGCTGGGCCGACACCTTCTGCTGCGAGATGGTCCGCGGCAACGGCCCGCACATCGCGCCGCGCACCGACTGCATCAAGATCTATTCCGATACGCCCATGTCGCGGGCAGTGAAGATCGGCGCCTATCTCGGCTACCCGCTGATGCGCGAGGACGGATCGGTCTTCGGCACGCTGTGCGCCATCCACCCCGCCCCGCAGCCGAACCAGATCGTGCTGGAGCAGTCGCTGGTCGAGCTGCTCGCCCGGCTGATGGCGACGGTGCTGACGGCGGAGCTGAAGACGCTGGACGGCAAACGGCGGGAAGAGCGGCTGGCGGCGCAGAAGTTCATCGATCCCGTTACCGACCTGTTCGACCACCGCGGCTGGGGCATGCTGCTGGCGGCGGAGGAGGATCGCTGCGCCCGCTACGGCAGCCCGGCGTGCGTCGTGATCATCGAGGTGCGCGACGGTGACGGCGACAGTGCCGGCGGGGGGGACGCGCCCGCGATTGACGAGGAACGGCTTCGCGTGGCCGCCGGCTGCATCACGGCCGTCACGCGGGGCAACGACGTCGTCGCCCGCGTCGGCGACAACAGCCTGGCAGTCCTTTGCGTCGAGTGCGATCGCGGCGGCTCGCGGGCGCTGGTGGCGCGTCTGAACGAGTCCCTCGCCGGTGAGCAGATCAACGCCTCGATCGGCGTCGCGCACCGCGCGCCGCCGTTGACGACGCTCCCGCACGCGTGGACCACCGCGACGCAGTCAGCGGCGTCGCGCGATGCATCTCCGTGAAGACTTTCGCGCGGCCGGCGACGGCGACCACGACGGCCACATCCCGCCAACAGTCACGCGCGCGACGACGTGCCGCGCGACCGCCATCGTGGCTTGGGCATCTTGCCCGAGCGTTCGCGGCGACAGCCGCTCTTCCATTCCGACAGCGCGGTTCGCCGCGACCGGCGCGCGTCACGCGTTAAGAGCCGCTGGCGCGGCAAACGCTCGGGCGGGACGCCCAAGCCACGGGGATTTAACCCCGAGCGCCCATCAGGTGCCCAAGGCACTTCAACGGTTCACCGTCTCTAGCCGGCGGCTACTTCACCGGGCCCGGCAACCGCTGCGGCGGCGCGGCGGCTAGGCCGTTCTGCACCTCGAACGGCTTCACGTCAATCGTCACCGCGGCCGGCGGCAGGCCCTCGCGCTTTGCCGTCAGCTTGATCTGGCCCGGCTGCATCGTGGATCGGATGAAGACGCGATTGATGCCGCACTCAGTGTTGAGGTACGGATTGTTGGTCGACTTCGGCAGGTACTCGTTCACCCCGCCGCGCCAGACGCCCGGGCCGGTCATATCGAAGTCGACGCGGCTCTCGTCGGTGGGGCAGCGGATGCCCTGCTTGTCCACCACTTCAAAGTCAACGAAAGCGATATCCGCCCCGTCGGCCAGCAGCCCTTTCGGGCCGGTGTACACGGTCAGCTTCAGCGCCGACGGTTCGCCGGCGGTTTTCAGGACATGCTCGGCGACCGGCTTGCCGCCCTTGTAGCCAACCGCCTTGATCGACCCCGCCTGCCATGCGACGTCGGGGAAGGTGAAGATGAAGCCATTGGTCGGTTCACCCTTCTTCCCGATCGATTTGTCGTTGACGAACAGTTCCACCTGGTCCACGTGGCTCGCCGCCACGTGCATGGGCTTCTTTGTGTTGGCCGGATAGTTCCAGTGCCCGATCACGTGGATGTCCGGGTTGTCGTTTTGCATCACGCGGTAGGCGAAGTACGCCTGCTTCGGGATGCGCACCGCGTCGACCTTGCCGCTCACGCGGCAGACGGCGCTGTTGGGCATCCGCCCGTGCTGGTTGCTGTCGGCCCAGATGATCGACGCGTAGGCGGACCAGCGCGATTTCGACGGGTCGGTGTTGCTGATCCGGCGGGAGTAGAAGTCGTTGTAGCGCTTGGCTGCGGCGAGGCAGAACTGCTCGCTGTCGAGGTCCCAGGTGTCCTCCGGGCCCTTCTTGAAGCCGAAGTGCGGCGGGGTGAACTTGTCCCAGTACCGGCGGAGCGACTCGTCGCGGAAATCCTCGGTCTCGATGAACGGCGCGATATCGCGGCGCTCGGCGCTATAGGTTCGGAACATTGCCTTGGGGCCCTGGAGGCGGTCCGTCCGCTCGTCCTGCCCGACCATCACGCCGAACCACTCGGCCACCTTGGCGTTCTCGTCCACCTGTCCCTGCGCGGCGCCGGGGTCACGATCGGCAGGGTTGGAGACGTCGTTCCCCTGCGACGCGGGCAGCGACCGGCACCCCATGACCCGCCCGCCGCTGGGATCGAGCTCCTTGCGGATGTCCACCATCTGCTGCATGCGGTTAGCCGGGATGCCGTTGTTGCCCGCCTCCCAGAACAGGATGCTGGGGCTGTTGCGGTAGTAGATGATCGTCGCGCGCATCACTTCGACGCGCTGCTCCCACTGGCGGTCGATCTTCGGGTTAGCTTCCTTGTCGCCGGCCGGGCAGACCTGCACGATGCCGAACTTATCGCACGCGTCGGACTCCTGCTTCCGCGGGGCGATGTGCATCCAGCGCATGTAGTTCGCGTGCCCGTCGGCCATCAGCTTCGTGTCGAAGTCGTGCATCCAGTCGGGGTAGGCGGCGCCGACGGTGGCCCACTCGTTGGTGGTGCGCTGGGCGTAACCCTTGAGGTAGACGAACTTGTCGTTGATGTAGACGCCGCCGGTGCCGGCGCCGCCCTTGAATTCGGTTTTGCGGAAGCCGGTGGTCGTCCTGCTCACGTCCACCGCCTGCCCGCCAACGGTCAGGATCGTGTAGACGTCATACAGGTGCGGGGCAGACGGGTCCCACCAGCGCAAATTGGTGGCGGGGCCGCTCGCCTTCATCACGGTGGTCTCGCCGCCGGCGGTGTCGTAGGTCTCGCCGCTAAGGGTGGCCACGGCGTTGCCCGCGGCGTCGACGACAACCGCCGACAGCTCGATGGCGGCGTTGTCCGGCGACGCGTTGCGCACCTGCGACTCGATGTTGATGGTTGCCTTCTGCCCCGGCACGTCGTGGTCGGTCGCGTAGATGTAGATGCCGGTGGTCTTCAGGTTGTTGAGCAGGGGCAGCGTCTGGTGCACCGGCGGAAGCACGTGCAGGCGGACGTTGCGGTTGATGCCGCCATAGGACGGGTTGAAGTCCTTCGAGCCCCACTGGTAGCTGACGCCGGACGACTCTTCCTGGTAGTTGTTGGCGTTGGTCACCCAGACCGCTAGCAGGTTGTCCTTGTCGCCGAACTGCACGGCGTCGGTGATGTCCACGCCGACGGCGGTGACGCCGTCCTCGTGCTTGCCGAGCGGCTTGCCGTTCACCCAGAACTTCGCCGCCTGACGCATCCCCTCGAACTCCAGGATGATCCGGCTGCCCTTGGCGCTGTCGGGGAGCCGGAAGCGCTTGCGATAGCGCGCGGGGCCCAGGTACTGCTCGACCTCGCCGCCGCGACGGATCAGCCCGTCGAAGGTATCGACGTCGTTGTAGGTGTGCGGCGTGCTCACGTCCGCCCACTTCGCGTCATCGAACTCCGGCGCTTCGGACCCGGCCACGTCTTCCTTGATGAACTTCCAACCCGGGTTGAAGTTGTAGGTCATGCGCCCCGACGCGGGCGGGGTGAACTTCGTGAGCTTCGCCGGCTGCTCCTGCTGCGCCATTGCGACGCGCTGCACGCCGGCAAGGAGAAGGACGGACAACAGGGCGACGAGCGGGATTCGTTTCGGCACGGGGCGCCTCTCTGCAAGCCTTGATCGGACACACACACTCACGCGCACTGAACCCACAACGGCGACGGGCGCGGCCCGCTAATCGGGCCGGCCGTTGAGGGATTGGAAAGTATAACGCAGGTCCGGGTTTTCCGGGTCTGCGGCAAGCGCGTCCCGGTAAATTTGCGCCTGGCGGCCTGGGTCATCCGCCAGCCCCGCGGCCAGACCTTCGATGATGGCGCGCTTCGCGCGCAAGTGCGCGGCGAGCCGCGGGATGTTGATGTCGCCGGTACCCGGCGGCGCGTCGCCGTGGGCGAGACGGCTGATCTCCAGCAGATTTTCGACGCCCAGGCGACGCGGCTGCACGCCGATCTTCGGAGCGGCAAACTCGATCAGCGGGCGGTCGTCGGTGTCCGCCCTGGCGCCGGCAGCCATCGCGGCGACGGCGTCGTCGCCCGCCACGAAGTGGCTGAGCAGCAACGCGACGCTCCCCAAATTCACCTCTTCCAGCCGCCGGACAAGGTCGTCGTCCCCGTACCGCGCCGCAAGGCGCGATGCGTCGGGCGCGAGCGGCTCGCTGCTGGCGACGCACCCGACGACGGCCAGCTCGCCGATGGTGCCGTACCACAGGCTCACGTGCGGGAAGACCGAGCGGAGCGTCGCCGCGATCGTGCGCAGTTGCGGCATGGTCAACTGGTGCATCGGTAGCCATTGGCAGACGATCCCGCCCGCCGCCAGCCGCTGCCGGCACAGGTCGTAGTACTCGCGGCTGAAGACGGTGCTCGAGCCGGAACTCATGGGGTGCAGGATGTCCAGGACGATCACGTCGTAGCGCTCGGTCGCGCCGGCGAGGTAGCCGCGGGCATCCTTGCGCACGACACGGACGTTGGGCCGCTCGAGCACCCCGTCGTTCTCGGCCCGGAAGTGAGCCGCCGCCGCCTCGACGACCGCCGGCATGATCTCGACGCAATCGATGCGGCTCGGCCCGAGGTCGGCGATGCCGCGCACCGTCACGCCCGCCCCGAGCCCGACCGCCAGCACCAAGCGCGGGTCGCGGTGCAGCAGCATGGGGATGTGCCCGAGCCGGCGGTGGTCCTCCAGGCCCATCATGTCGGAGTTGTTCTGCGCGTAGAGGCGATTGGTCACCAGGTAGCGGCGCTGGAACGGGAGCAGCTCGACCACGCCGGTGATGCCGTAGGCGTCCTCGCGGTAGAAGCGCAGCGCCAGCAGGTCCTCCAGCGCCTGGCTGGGGTCAAGGAACGAGCTGGACATGCGCAGCCGGTCCCACGCCGGCACGACCGCGAGCAGCAGCGCCAACCCCAGGACCGCCGCGCGCGCCGGCCACGGCCGGAGCAGCGCGGCGCTGGTCAGCACGCTGAGGGCGGCCGGGACGATGATGGTCGCGCGCAGGCCCATCAGGTTGGCCAGCAGGAAGCCGCTCGCCACCGCGCCGCCCGCCGCCCCGAGCGCGTTTGCGGCCGACAGCAACCCGACGCGCCGCCCGAGCGAGGGCAATTCATCGATGACGATCGTCGTCACCAGCGGGAAGGCCGCGCCGCACAGGCTGCTGGGCACCAGCAGCACGAGGAACGTGTAGCCGAAGCGGATCATCGTGCCGGCGGTCCAGTAGGACTCGCCGTAGTCGCGCACCAGCGCGGTGTTGGTCTGAAGCTCGTTCAGCCAGTACGGGAAGCGATTGAGGATCAGCAGCGCCGCCAGCCCGCACAGGCCAACGAGCGCCAGGACGATGCCGAGCTGCGTCACGAGCCCCGCCCGCAGCCGGCGCATGACCAGCGGCGTGGCGGCGCTGCCGAGTGCCGCGCCGCAGAGGAAGGCGGTCAGCACGATGGTGAAGTCGTAGACGCTGTCGCGGAAGAAAAACGTCAGCAGCCGCGCGAAGGCAACTTCGTACCCCATCCCAACGAATCCCGAGACGCCAAAGGCCAGCACGATGAGCGCCGGCTTCGCGCCAATCCGCGCCGGGGCCGCTTGCGGTTTCGGCGGAGGCTTCGCAGCCGACTTCCCCCCATGCGAAATTTTCCGCTCATCCATCCCAGGCGCGACCAGTGCCGCCGCAACCGGCGCCCGCCATCGCACCAGCGCCGCCGACGCGAGGTTGAGCGCGGCGGCGAGGAACAACGAGTTGCGCAGCCCCATGCCGGGCATCAGCACGAAGCCCGCCGCGAACGCGCCGCCCGCCGCCCCCATCGTGTTCAGCGCGTAATACAGCCCCGCCTCGCGGCCAGCCCGGCGCGCTTCAGGGGTGAGCAGCTTCAGGAAGACCGGCGTCGTGCCGCCCATCAGGTAGGTCGGGATGCCCAGCACGACGGCCGATCCGCCGACGCGGACGATCTGCTCGAGCAGGTCGCTCTCCCCGCCGCCGCGCGTCGCCATCGCCGCCAGCGCTGCGACCGCCCGGTAGAGCAGCGGCGAGAGCGCCATGAACGCGGCGATAGCGATCTGGATCCTTACCAGCAGCGCCCGCGGCGCCAGTCCCAGCCGATCCGCCACGCGCCCGACGTGCCAGCTCCCCAACGCCAGCCCGAGCATGAAGCAGGCCATCAGCATCGCGATGGCGTACGCGGAGGTGCCGAAGATCAGGTGCAGGTAGCGCAGCCAGATCACCTCCGCCACCAGCGCCCCCGCGCCCGAGAACGTCGCGGCCAGCAGCAGCCCTGCTCTGCCTTCGGGACGGGTCTTGGGGTGAAGGGGCATAGAGCTCAACTTCCGGACTGCCACCGGCGGACGGCGTCGAGGGGCCACAGGAGCATCAGCACGTTGAGCACCAGGTTGTCGCGGATCATCCACAACATCAGCAACTCGACGACAACGAAGATCGCGACCGAGCGCCACAAACCCAGCTTGCGCGCGAGGTAGAAGCCGAGGACGAAGCTGGCGACGTCGCCGACGGAATTGACGATCGAGTCGCCGGTATAGCCGAGCGAGACGGTTGCCTTGCGGTAACGCTCGATCACGATCGGGGAGTTCTCCAGCACCTCCCAGCCGATCTCGATGGCGGCGGCGATGGCGGCGCGGGCGCCCAGGGTGAGTTGGCGGCGGAATAGCCAGAGCAGCCCGAAGAACAATACGCCGTGCAGCACGTGCGAGAGGCTGTAGGCGTCCAGCAGGTGCTGCGAGTTGTGCTGCGATTGCACCACCCACGACACCGGGAACGACCGCCCGCACGCGCACCACCAGCCCCGCCCCTGCCAGCGCAGGTAGACCATCGCCAGCACGAGCAGCGCCAACGCCACGGCGGCACCGCGCGACCACAGCGGCGTCGGCGCGCGGGCGTCGGGCGGGCTGCCGAGGGACGTCACCGACATGAACCCGCTCCCTCGCGCGGTGCCCCGCTCGCCTTCACCGCGGCGACGGGTCCCGAGCCGTCGGCTGCGCATCTGCCGCTCATGGCGCCGACTGCGCCGCCGCCGGCGCCTCCGGCGCATCGGTGCGGAACGGGGCGGCGGGCAGGCCGGCGGCGTTGTACAGGTTCGCCCCCTCCGGCCAGCGGTGCCACGCGTACCGCACGTGCCGCGGCTCCTTCACCTCCGGGCTGCTGACCACGACGTCGCTGCCGTCAATCTTCGCCTCGGCGTTGACGAATTTCCCGTCCGCCCCGGCGACCTGGAACCACTTGAGCGGATCATCCTTCGCCGTCAATCCCCCGCCCGCGTGCGAGAACGTGACGCGGATCGCCTCGCCCTGCGGCGTCATCGACTCGAACATCGGCCCGAGGTGCTCGATCTGCTCACCGTAATCGCGCGCCCGCGCGATGCGCGCCAGGCGGGCGCCGACGTCCTGCTTGTTGTGGGGGTGGACGTCCTTCTTGTCGCCGATGTCGAGGGTGACGACCATCGCAGTGTTCGGCACCCGCAGCACCTTCGCCTGCGCCTCGCGCACCTCCGGGCGGTTACTGTTGGAATCCAGGGCGGCGAGCTGCACGAAATAGAACGGGAAATCGCCCTGGCCCCACTCGCGCCGCCAGCTCTTGATGACCGCCTCCACGACGGCCGGGTAAAGGTCCAGCCCCTCGGTGATCGATTCGCCCTGGTACCAGAGGACGCCCTTGATGGCGTACGGCTGGAGCGGCACGATCATGCCGTTCCAGAGCACGTAGGGGTTGTGCTGGTCCTGGAGCGGGTTGCGCGGCCCGCGGTTGGCGCGCCCGCCGCCGCGTTGCGTGGTCGCGCCGTTGGTCGGCGCCGATGCCGGGGCACCGGCGCGGGCGGCCATTTCCTGGTCGTACTTCTGGATCGCTTCAGCGAAGCGGTCGAGCAGCACCTTGAGCTGCGGGTCGGACTCCAGCGTCGCCCGGCTCGCCCACGCCTGCGCGCAGCTGGCGCCGAACGCGCTCTTGATGAACCCGACCGGTCGGCCGGTCGCCTTGTGCAGGTCGCGGGCGAAGTAGTAGCCGACGGCGGAGAAGCCCGGCACGTTCTCCGGCGTGCAGACCTGCCACTCGCCCTCCACGTCCGCCTGCGGCTCGGCCGCCATCTTGGTCTTCACGGTGAACATGCGGACCTGCGGGAAGTTCGCCGCCGCGATCTCCTTCTCCTCATCGATCACGCCGGCGAAGCGCTGCGCCTTGCCCGGGTACTTCGCCAGGTCCCTGGACATCACGAAGTCCATGTTGGACTGGCCCGACCCGAGCCACACCTCGCCCACCAGCACGTCCTTGATGGCGATGGCGTTCTTGCCCGCGATGGTCATCTCGAACGGCCCGCCGGGCTTGAGCTCATCGAGGCGGACCATCCACTTGCCGTCCTCGCCGGCGGTGGCGGATTGCTTCTGGTCGCTGAGGGTGACCGTCACCTGCTCGCCGGGGGTGGCGGTTCCCCAGACCGGCACCTTCACGCCGCCCTGGAGCACCATGTGATCGCCGAACAGCGCCGCCGGCTTCACGTCCGCCAGCGCCGGCGCGACGATGCAGAGCATCGCGAGGGCGGCGAGGAAAGTTCCGGCGCGACTCGATGTCTTGTTCATTTCGTTGGTCCCTCTCGCGTTTCACGTTGACGCTACTTCGCCGGAGTCGTGTTCTCGGTAGTGATGTTGGGCCGCGGCGCGGGCTTCATGTCGTGGCCGATGAAGAAGCTCGGGTGGGGCGGCTGGTTGTACGCGACGTTCTGCCACGCGATGGCCATGCGGTACTGCGGGTCGTGCATCAGCGTGTGAAAGCGATGCTCGGTGGGGATCGTGGTGGTGAAGATGCGCAGCTCGCGGTTGTCGGTCGTGCGCAACATCACTTCCTCGCGCCAATCGCCGAACAGGTCGCCGGAGAGGGCGGGCGTGGACTTGGTGCCATTGTTTGAAGTGCAGTCTTGGGCGTTGAGCAGGACGCCCGCGCCCGGCTTGTCCACCTGGTTGCCGCTGAGCAGCTCGCGCAGCAGGTCGCCATCCCACCAGACGGCGAAGTTGGCCGAGCTGGTGCGCGGGCCCTGGATCGACTGGCCGCGGTTGTTGCGTAGCCCACCCGGGCCGCCCCAGTTTTCGGCGCCGGGGTTGGTCGGGTCGATGTCGGCGGCGAGGCCTCGGCCGGTGTCGCGGTTCTCGGTCTTCCAGAGCACCTCGCCGGTGCGGGCGTCGATCATGGCCGCGCCGGGCTGCCGGCCGCCCTCGTGGATGCCGAAGACCTCCAGGCCGGGGCGCGACGGGTCGAAGTCGCCGACGTGCAGCGCGTCGCCGTGCCCGAGGCCCGCGCTCCACAGCCCCTTGCCGTCGTCGTCCACGCACATTGAGCCGTAGACGATCTCGTCCCTCCCGTCGCCGTCCACGTCGGCGACACTGCACCCATGGTTGCCCTGGCCGGCGAACTTGCGGTTCTCCGGGCGGGCGGGGTCGTGCGTGTCAAAGGTCCACACGTGCGTCAGCTTTCCGTCGCGCCAGTTCCACGCGGCGAGCACGCTCTTGCCGTAGTACCCGCGGCACATGACCGCGCTGGGTAGCTTGCCGTCGAGGTACGCCGCCGCCGCCACGTAGCGCTCGGAGCGGTTGCCGTAGGCGTCGCCCCAGTCGTTGATGTTGCCGATGGAAGGGACGTAGTCCGCCGTCGCGAGCTCTTTGCCGGTCAGCCCGTCGAACACCGTGAGGTATTCCGGCCCGCTGAGGATCCGCCCGGCGAGCGAGAAGTTATTCGTGCCGTCCGGATTGGTCTGCCGGCTGCCGTCGGGGTTGCGCTCGCTGCCGGTGGTGTCGCGGTGGGCGACGACGCCTTCCTTGGCGACCCAGTCGGCGTTGGGGTCGCCGATTACCTTGCCCGCGCCGTCAACGGTGCCGTCGGCGGTCTTGCAGAACATCTCCGCCCGCCCGTCGCCGTCGAAGTCCGCCACCAGGAACTGCGTGTAGTGCGCCCCCTCGCGGATGTTCTTGCCGAGGTTGATCGTCCACAGCAGCGTGCCGTCGAGCTTGTACGCGTGGAAGATTGGTGGGTCGGTCATGCCGGCGGCGGAGTTGTCGCGGGCGCGGCCGGTCATGTGGACCACGATCTCGTATTCCCCGTCGCCGTCCAGGTCGCCGACGGAGCAGTCGTTCGGCGTCCGCCCCTCCGGCGTCTTGAGCGGCACGGAGAAGTAATTCTTCGCCGGCACGGTGGCGGCAACCTTGCTCAGGAAGGGCTTGCTGATCTCGCCCTCCTTGCCGTCGATGACCGGGCGGACGAAGTACTCCAGGTCCCCCTTGGTCAGGTTAACACCGGCGTCCTGGTAGCACGTCGCCTTCGTCAGCGGCTCGCCGTTGAGCTTCACGGGCTCGGCACCGGCGACGCTTCGGTAGAGGTTGAAGGCGACGTTCTCCGGCTCGGTGCCGAGCATCCGCCAGCTCACGAAGACTTTGCCGTCGCCCTGGTTGACTGCCACCACGCCGCGGCCGAGCCTTTCCATCTGGCGCGGCGAAGGCGCGCGCCCGGATGGCGCGGTCGCAGCCGGATTAGCGGGCGCGGCCGGCGCGGCGGCAGTCGTCGCCGGCGCGCGCTGCGTTGTCGGCGCCGGCGGCTCGACGGGAACCGCTTGGCCGAACTCCAGGGCGACGACCGATACGTCAGGATCGGTGGCCGGGCCGGGCAGGGTTACCACGACGCCGCCGTCGCCCGCCGTCGCTTCGACCGGCTTCCCGCCCGCCAGCAGCCGGGATGACGTGGGCGACTGCCTCATCCCCGGCAGGACAATCCTGCCGTCCGCCGGCCACTGCCAGACGTGCAGGTAAAGGGTCTCGCCGCCATCCGGCCTCGCCTTGCGCGTCGCGCGGCCCCAGGCGGGCGCCTTGGCGAAAGGGCTGCCCTCGGTGCCGTAGATCGCCTCGCCGTTGACGCTCAGCCAGCGGCCGATCGCCTTGAGGCGCTCGATGCACGGCTCGGGGATTTCTCCTTCCTTGGTCGGCCCGACGTTCAGCAAATAATTTCCGCCCAGGCTGGCGACGTCGGACAGGTTGCGGATCAGCTGCTGCGCCGACTTCCAGTCGACGTCGTCGGAGCGGTACCCCCACGACCGGTTGATCGTCATGTTGACCTCGAGCGCGCGGCCGACCATGGCGGCCGAGGGGATGCGCTGCTCGGAGGTGCGGAAGTCTCCCAGCACGCCGCCGCCCAGCCGGCTGTTGTGGATCACGTGCGGCTCGGAGACCACCAGGTCGAAGAACGGGCGCGCGCGCTCCGGCGTCATCTGGTACTCGGTGTCCCACCAGAGGATGTCCGGGCGGAACTTCTGCACGATCTCGCGCACCTGCGGCAGCGCCACCTTGGCGAGGTAGTCGTCGAACGAGCCGCGCTGCGCCTCGTCCCAGTCCGTGGCCGTCCCCTTCGAGCCGCCGGGGTTCACCCAGTCCTGCGCCTGCGAATAGTACGTGCCGAACTTCAGCCCCTGGGCGCGCACCGCCTCGGCCAGCGGCTGGAGCAGGTCGCGCTTGGCGGCGGAGGACTTCACCGCGTTCCAGTCCGACACCTGCGAGTCGTACAGCGCGAAGCCGTCGTGGTGCTTGGCGGTGATGACGACGTACTTCATCCCCGCCTCCCTCGCCAGCGCGGCCCACGCCTTGGGGTCGTACTTCGAAGCGGTGAAGTCGTTCGCCAGCGCCTTGTAGTCGGCGACGGGGATCCTGGCGCGGTGCATGATCCACTCGGCGGTGACCGGCCGGCCCTGCCAGAAGCCGGCGGGGACGGCGTAGACGCCCCAGTGAATGAACATGCCGAAGCGCGCCTCGCGGAACCACTTGAGGCGCGCCTGCTGCTGCTCTTGAGGCTCGTCGCGGACCACCGCGGGAAACGCCGGCAGCCCGGCGGCCGGCGGCGCCATGGCGGGGCGCGTGCCCGGCATCGCCGGCCGCGTCGGGGCGGTCGTCGAAGCGATTGGCACCGTGGCGGCGTGGGTCGCCGGCGCCGTCGCGGGCATTGCCGGAGCGGCTGCCGAAGACGTCGAGGGGCCCGTCGCCGGATCGGCGGCCGCCGCCAGCGCACCGGCGCAGGCGGCCAAGGTGAGGGTAACCGTCAGGAGACCACGTTTCATTGTCGCCAGCTCCTCAGGTGGATCTCGCCAACGCGGCAAGCGGCTCGAGCCGCCGCCATCGCCGCGCGGCGGGGTTGCCCTCACATCATCCCTTGCGACGAATCCGTTGTCACGGGTGGATCGACCGGAGGAGGCGGTGCAGCACGCGACCGGCGGATCGGTTATCTTCTCGACCGCCGCTCGTCGATCGGACGACCGTGCGGCCAGCAACCGATTCCCAGCAACGGATCACATCGAATGTCCCTCCCTGTCCAACGGCACTGGATCGTTCTCGTGGGCCTGCTCCTCCTCACGGCCGTCCCAAGCCTGCTTCGCGCCGCGGCGCCCGCGACGGCACCCGCGACGGCGGCGGCCCGGCCGCGCGTCATCGTGCTGACCGACATCTCCAACGAGCCGGACGACGAGGAATCGCTGGTGCGCTTCCTGGTCTACTGCAACGAGTTCGAAGTCGAAGGTCTGGTCGCCACGACCTCCACGTGGCTGAAGGACAAGACGCGCGAGGACCTGATCCGCCGGCAGGTGCAAGCGTACGGGCAGGTCCGCCCGAACCTGCTCAAGCACGCCCCCGGTTATCCCGAGGCGGAGCACCTGCTCGGCGTGACCAGCACCGGGCAGGGCGGGTACGGCATGGCGGTCGTCGGCAAGGGCAAGAGCACGCCCGGCTCGCAGCGGATCATCGAGATCATCGACCGCGCGGACGAGCGCCCGGTCTGGGTCAGCGTCTGGGGCGGCGCCAACACGCTCGCGCAGGCGCTGATGGACCTGCGCGACTCCCGCTCCGGTGATGACCTCAGGCGAGCCGTCGCCAAGCTGCGCGTCTATTCGATCTCGGATCAGGACGACGCCGGCGCGTGGATCCGCCGCGAGTTCCCCGACCTGTTCTACATCGTCTCCCCGAGCAACCAGGACGGGCAGGAATACTGGCGGGCGACCTGGACCGGCATCTCCGGCGACCGCTGGTACAAGAACGGCCCCGGGCACAAGTACGACCTCATTGAGAACGCCTGGCTCGAAGAGCACGTGATCAACAACCACGGCCCGCTCGGCGCGCTCTACCCGAAGCACAAGTACATCATGGAAGGTGACACGCCCGCGTTCCTGGGGCTGGTGGAGAACGGCCTCGGTTGGTCGTCCACGCCGGCGCACGGCGGGTGGGGCGGGCGCTACGTGCTGTACAAGGCGCACGGCGAGACGCGCCGTATCTGGACCAACAACGCCGAGAGCCGCGACACCGTCACCGCCGACAACGGCAAGACCGAGACCTCCGACCCGGCCAGCGTCTGGCGCTGGCGCGAGCACTACCAGCACGACTTCGCCGCCCGCATGGATTGGTGCGTCGCCGACGATTTCAAGAAGGCGAACCACAACCCCGTCGTCAGCCTCAACGGCGACAAGACGAAGAACGTGCTGACCCTGTCCGCCAAGGCGGGCACGACGGTCTCCCTGTCGGCCGACGGGACCAGCGACCCGGACGGCAACGCGGTCAAGCTCTCGTGGTGGATCTACGGCGAGCCCGGCACGCTTCACCGCACCGAGGCCGCGAAGCTGTCAACAGATGCCGAGCCGACGACGGAAGTGCGCCTGCCCGATCGGGTGCGCAAGGCGGGCGCGGTGCACGTGATCCTCCAGGCGCAGGACGACGGCACCCCGAGCCTGTTCGCCTACCGCCGCGCGGTGATCGAGGTGACGCCGTAGGCCGCTTGCCGCGGTTTCTGTAATCCGTCCCGGCCGCCGCTGGGGATCAGCGCGTTGGCAGAATGGGTATCCGTTGGGAGCGCTTTCCTCATGCAGATGGTTTCTCGAATCGCCGGGATCGTCGCCGTCATCATCCTTGCGCTCGTGCATGGCAATGCCGCGCGCGCCGCGGCGGGCGGTAGCGTGACGCCGGTAGCGCTGCGCTGCGACGCGCGCGAAAACCCGCTCGGCATCGACTCGCCCGCGCCGAAGTTGAGTTGGATCCTGCGGGCAAATGCCGCCGCCGCGCGAGGGCTGACGCAGTCGGCTTACCAGATCGTTGTCGCCTCTTCCCCCGAGCTTCTCGCCAAGGACCAGGGCGATTTGTGGGATTCCGGCAAGACCGCCGACGCGGTCGCGAACCAGGTTGCTTATGCCGGCAAGCCGCTGCGGACGGACCAGGTTGCGTGGTGGAAGGTGCGCGCGTGGGACGGGGCGGGCGAGCCGTCGGACTGGAGCGAGCCAGCGCTCTGGGGGATGGGCGTGCTGGAACCGGCCGACTGGGGGGCGAAGTGGATCGCGGCGCCCGATCATCTCGCCGGCGCCGCCAGCAGCACCGCCCTGCTCCGCGGCGAGTTCCCGGTGAAGGCGAACCTCAAACGCGCCACGCTGAACATCTGCGGCCTCGGGCAGTACGACGCCACCATCAACGGCCGACCCGTCACGGCCGACCTGCTGGCGCCCGGCTGGACGGAATACACCAAGACCTGCCTGTACGACACGCACGACGTCACGCCGCTGCTGCGCCAGGGCCCCAACGCTGTCGGCGTGCTGCTGGGCAACGGCATGTACCGCGTGAAGAAGGAGCGCTACGCCAAGTTCGAGAAGACCTTCGGCCCGCTCCAGCTCATCGCGCGCATCCGCCTTGAGTACGCCAACGGTTCATCCGAAGTGATCGGCACCGGCGACACCTGGCGCGCCGGGCCGAGCCCGATGACCTTCTCCGGCGTCTACGGCGGCGAGGACTGGGACGCGCGCATCGAGCAGCGCGACTGGAATCAACCCGGCTTCCGCGCCGCCGATCAGTGGGAGCCGGTGCGCGTGACCCAGGGCCCTGGTGGCGCGCTGCGCGGCGCGTCGCGCTCGGCCCCGCCGGTCCGCGCGTTCCAGGTCCACAAGCCGGTCGCGCAAAAGCAGCTCAAGCCGAACGTCACGGTCTACGACCTCGGCCAGACGGCGTCGCAGATGCCGCAAGTGGTCGCCCGCGGCCCGGCGGGTTCAATCGTCAAGATCACGCCGACCGAGCTGCTCAACCCCGATGGCTCCATCTTCCGCAACAACTACAACGGCAAGCCGTGGTGCCAGTTCACGCTGGCGGGCACCGGCGGCGACGAGGCGTGGACGTCGCGATTCTTCTACGCCGGCCTGCGCTACCTGCAGGTCGAGTGCATCCCCGCACCGGGCGGCGGAGAGGCGCCGCGCGTGGAATCAATCGAGGGGATCGTCGTCCACAACGCTGTCGCGCACACCGGCGAGTTCGCCTGCTCCAACGAGCTGTTCAACCGCATCGCGGCGATGGTGAAGTGGGCGGAGCTCGGGAACATGATGAGCGTGATCTCAGACTGCCCGCACCGCGAGCGGCTCGGGTGGCTTGAGCAGTCGCACCTGCACGGCCCGGCGTTCTGGTACGCCTACGACATGCGGCCGCTGTTCACGAAAATCATCGGCGACATGGCCGACTGCCAGGAGCCGGGCGGCCTGATCCCGACCTGCGTGCCGGATTACCCGAAGTTTCCCCCGAAGTGGCGCGACGCAATCGAATGGGGCAGCGCGGGCGTGATGATCCCGTGGCAAAAGTACGTCTGGACCGGCGACCTCGACGTGCTGCGGCAGAACTACCCGATGATGAAGCGCTACGTCGAGCACCTGACGAGCAGGGCGAAGGATCACATCGCCGCCCCCGGCCTGGGCGACTGGTCCGGCCGCGGGCCCAGCCCGGAGACGCCGAAGGATCTCATTGCCACGGCGCTCTACTTCGACAACGCCGCCACGCTCGCCAGGGCGGCGAAGCTGCTCGGCCAAGATGGTGAGGCCAAGGCACACGAGGAGCTGGCGGCGTCGATCCGCGCGGCGTTCAACCGGAAGTTTTACGACGCCAGCGCTCGCCGGTACGGCACTGGCTCGCAGGCGGCCAACGCCTTCGCGCTCTGCATGGGCCTCGTCGAGCCAACTAACCGCGACGCCGTGCTCGCCAGCCTCATCGCCGACATCGAGTCGCGCAAGCACGCGATGACCGTCGGCGAGGTCGGCCTGCCGTACCTGCTCCGCGCGCTCGCCGACGCGGGGCGATCTGACGTCAACTTCGCCATGCACAACCAGTCGGAGCATCCCGGCTACGGCTATCAACTGAAGATGGGCGCCACCGCGCTGTGCGAGACGTGGGACGCCTACCGTGACAATTCGCAGATCCAGTTCATGCTCGGGCACATCACCGAGTGGTTCTACGGCGACGTGGCCGGCATCCGCCCGGACCCCGATCGCCCCGGCTTCCGCCACGTGATCATCCGCCCGAGCGTCGTCGGCGACCTCACCGAGGCGCGCGGGAGCTATCGGTCGGTGCGCGGGCGGATCGTCAGCGAGTGGAGGCGCGAGGGGCAGCACCTGTCGCTTCACGTGGTCATCCCGCCGGGCGCCACGGCCACCGTTCACGTGCCGGCCGCGCGGGCGGAGGACATCACCGAGGGCGGCAAGCCCGCGGGCGAGGCGGCGGGCGTGAAGCTCGTGCGCGCCGACGGAAAGGCTGCGACCTACGAAGTGGGATCAGGGGACTACACCTTCCGCTCGTCGCTGCCGTAGGCGCGACGGGCGCGACAGAGGAGAGGCGACATGCGCACGCGTCTAACGTCGGCCGTCCTGATCACCCTTCTGGCGATGGCGCCGGCGGCGCGCGACGCGCGGGCGGCGGGCGTGCAGGTCCCGCGGTGGCAGCCGCACGATTTCGCCTTCAAGGCCGCCGCCGCCGCTGCCGCCGCCGCTGCGCCGCCGTCGAACCCATTTCAGGTTGACTTCTCCGCCGACATCGCCGGCCCAAACGGCGTGACGCTCAAGCTGCCCGGCTTCTACGACGGCGACGGCACGTGGAAGCTCCGCGTCTCGCCGACGACCGAGGGCGCATGGACGATCACCACGCGCAGCAGCATTGCGGGACTGAACAATCAGAAGGCAAGCTTCACCGCCGTCGCCAACCCTTCGAAGCAGGTCCACGGGCAACTGCGCGTGGACCGGGAGCGCCCGCACCAGTTCGTGTACGATGACGGCACGCGCTACTTCCCGCTCGGCTACGAGTGCGACTGGCTCTGGGCGCTCGACGCGAACGAGCCGGAGCTCAAGACGATCCACCCGTTCCTCGACAAGCTCGTCGCGCACGGCTTCAACTTCATCATCCTCAACGCTTACGCGCACGACACCTCGTGGCGCAAGGGCAAGACCGACGACACCGACTTCGGCCCGCCGCCGATGTACGCCTGGGAGGGGAGCAACGACGCCCCCGACCACGCACGGTTCAACCTCGCGTTCTGGAAGCACTACGACCGCGTGATGGAGGCGATGCGCCGCCGCGGCATCGAGGCCCACCTGCTGATGAAGGTCTACAACAAGCAGGTCAAGTGGCCCGCCAGGGGGAGCGCGGAGGACGACCAGTACTTCCGCTGGCTCATCGCCCGCTACGCCGCCTTCCCCAACGTGCAATGGGACTTCGCCAAGGAAGCGCAGTACGAGAAGGACATGGACTACAAGCTCGGCCGGCTGCGCTTCGTCCGCGCCAACGACCCGTACAAGCGGCTGCTCACGATCCACGACGACCGCGCCAACTACGACCGCGGCGCGTTCAACGAGCTTGTCGATTACCGCTCCGACCAGCAGCACAAGCAGTGGCGAGAATCGATGCTCGACCACCTCAAGCAGCGCGCCTGGCCGGTGATCAACACGGAGTTCGGGTACGAGCACGGCCCCGGCGGGATGCGGGACAAGACGTACAGCCACGTGCAGCCGCCCGAGGAGGTCGTCCGCCGCGCGTGGGAGGTATACCTCGCCGGCGGGAGCGGCGCGTACTACTACACGCACACCGCGTGGGACGTCCTCCGCACGCAGGACACGCCGCCCGGCTATGCGTACTTCAAGCATTTGCGCGCGTTCTTCGACGGCACCGAATATTGGCGGATGAAGCCGACCGAGGGGCTGACCAGCGAAGGCTACTGTCTGGCCGACGCGGGGCGGGAGTACGTCGTTTTCCTGAACGGCGACAAGCCCTTCACGCTGAAGGTGGAGGGAGCGTCCGAACCGCTGCGCGCCCAGTGGTACCACCCGCTGACGGGCGAGCGACGCGACGCGGGCCGGCTGGACAACGGAAACGCGGAGCTGAAGCCCCCGGCGGAGTGGGGCCAGTCGCTGGTCGCGCTGCACGTCGGCGGCAAGGGCGGGTGACGCCTTTCCCCCGCGCACCTCGCCCCCCCGCCCTCTCTGTGGCGCAGCGCGGCGAGGGAGTGCGGCGGCCGGCCTTCTCTTAACGAGTCGCTCGCGTCGTCGCGGGCGCGGCGCGCCCCTGGCGGAGCGCGTCGCGCAGTTGCGGCAGGACGTTCCTCGCGACGATGCGGTGGCCGTCGGCGGTGGGGTGGATGCCGTCGGGAAGGTTGAGGCGCGGGTCGCCGCCGACGCCTTCGAGCAGGAAGGGGACCAGCGGGACGTCCAACTCGCGGGCCAGCCTCGGGTAGAGCTCGCGGAACTGGCCTGCGTAGTCCGGGCCGTAGTTGGGCGGGATGAGCATGCCGAGCAGCACGACGGCGGCGCCGGCGTCGCGGCTCTTGCGGATGATCGCGCGGAGGTTTTCCTCCGACGCGCGCAGCTCGAGCCCGCGCAGGCCGTCGTTGCCGCCGAGGCCGACCACGACCACGTCGGGCTTCTGGCGAAGCTGCCAGTCGAGCCGCCGCAGCCCGCCCGCAGTCGTGTCGCCGCTCACGCCGGCGTTGACGATCTCGGCCTGCAATCCCTCGTCCTGAAGCATGCGCCCCACGAGCGCGGGGAACGCCTGGTCCGCCTCGAGCCCATACCCGGCGGTCAGGCTGTCGCCGAGAAAGACCACGCGCGCCAGGCGGGATGCAGGCGGCGCGGGCGACGCGTGCGCCAGTGCGTCAGCCGAACTCGCCGTCGCCACGGGCGCGCCTTTGCCGCCGTCCCCGCCTTCCGCCGCCGCCGGTGCCGCCGCGGGCGCCGCGGGCGCGCTCCCGCCGTCCCGGTCGCACGCGACCGTCATCGCCGCCAGCATCACGCAAAGGACCACCACAATCGTCTTCATCGTCTGACCCGCTACAATCGGCCGCCCTCGTGGGCAAATGGTAGTACGCGTGGACGCACGAATGAACGAGGCGATCATCGAAACGCGCGGCCTGACCCGCCGCTTCCGCTCCGGGGCGAAGACGATCACCGTCCTGAGCGACGTCACCCTCTCGATCGCGCGCGGTGAGTTCGTCGCGGTGATGGGGCGGTCCGGCAGCGGCAAGTCGACGCTGCTGGCGCTGCTGGCCGGGCTCGACCGCCCCAGCGAAGGGAGCGTCAGCTTCGACGGCGAGGCGATCGAGGCGATGAGCGAGGACATGCTCGCGCTGCTCCGCCGGCGGAAGGTCGGCTTCGTCTTCCAGTCGTTCCAGTTGCTCGGCAACTTCACCGCGCTGGAAAACGTGATGCTGCCGGTCGAGCTGCTCGGCGGCAAGGACGCGCGGGGCCGGGCGGGCGCGTTGCTGGAGCGCGTCGGCCTCGCCGGGCGCGGGCATCACTACCCGTCGCAACTCTCCGGCGGCGAGCAGCAGCGCGTCGCCCTCGCCCGCGCCTTCGCGTCCGATCCCGCAGTGCTGATGGCCGACGAGCCGACGGGGAACCTCGACGGCGAGAACGGCAAAATCGTGCTCGACATGATGCTCCAGCTCCGCCGGGATCACGGCACCACGCTGGTCCTGGTCACGCACGATCCCGGGCTGGCGCACTTGTCCGACCGCGTCATCCGCCTGCGCGACGGGCGGGTTGTGGACGAGGCGGACGCAGCCGGCGCTGCTCCGGGTTCCGCGCCTGCGGACCTGACGACGAACAACGCGGGGGTCGCCGGATGAGGATCGCCGACTACGTTCGCCTCGGCCTGCGCGAGTCGCGCCGCTCGCGCGGGCGGATCGGCCTGTTCATGGCCTGCATCGCCGTCGGCGTGTCGGCGGTGGTCGTCGTCGCGGGGCTGTCGCGCGGCGTGAACGACGGCGTGCGCGCCGAGGGCCGGCGGCTGATGGCGGCGGACGTCGCTATCGAGGGACGCCGCGAGCTGCCAGCCGAACTGGACCAAATCCTCGCCCGCGCCGCGCCCGGCACGGAGCGCGCCGACGTGCGCGAGTTCGTTAGCGTCGTCGCCGGCGGCGGCGGGACGCAGCTCGCAGAGCTGAAGGTCGTCGAGGGCGCCTACCCGTTCTACGGGACGCTCCGCCTCGATCCCGCAAAGCCGCTGGCCGAGCTGCTCGCGTCAGATGCGGTCGTCGTGGCGCAGGAACTGATGGCGCGGCTCGGGCTTTCGATCGGTGGTGAGCTGCGTATCGGCGGCGCGCCGTTTCGCGTGGCCGGCGCCCTGCTGGAGGAACCCGACAAGATCAGCGTCTCCTTCACCCTTGGCCCGCGCGTGTTCCTATCGCGGCAGGGGCTGGCGCGCACGGCGCTGATCGACCGCGGCAGCCGAGTGGAATACCGCGCGCTGCTCAAGCTCGGCGAACGCGCGACCGCCGAGGACGCCACTCGTTTGGCGGGCCGAATCCGCGCGGATCTTCCCGACGCGGAGTTCTACCGCGTGCGCACGTTCACCGAGGCGCAGCCGCAGCTTCGCCGCAGCTTCAGCCGCATGGGGCGATACCTCGGGCTCGTCGGGCTGCTGTCGCTGCTGGTCGGCGGGGTCGGCGTGGCGCAGGTGGCGCGGGCGTGGCTGGCGAGCCGGATGGACGACATCGCGATCCTCCGCTGCCTCGGCGCGACGCCGCGCGAAGTGGTCGCGCTCTTCTTCGGCCAGGTGCTGGCGATGGCGCTGGCGGCCAGTGTCGCCGGGGCGCTGCTCGGCACGCTGCTCCACTGGATGCTGCCGAAGTTTCTCGGGGGGCTGCTGCCGGCGGACCTGATCCGCCCGTGGCAGCCGATGGCGATGGCACGCGGCGTGGGGCTGGGCGTGGCCGTCGCGATTGTCTTCACGTTGCCGCTGCTGCTCGGGCTACGCCGCGTCCCGCCGGTGCGGGTGCTGCGCCGCGACGCCGAGCCGGATCGCGGCGGATGGTTGCCCGCCGCGCTGGGCGGCGCGCTCGTGCTCGGGAGCGTCTTCGCGGCGGCGACGGTGCAGGCGGATTCGCTCCGCTACGGCGCGATCTTCGCCGGCGGGCTGGCCGGGGCGACGTTGCTCCTGGCGCTGGCGGCGATGGCGCTCAGCCGCGTCGCCCGCCTGCTGCCGCGCGACGCGGGCGGCCTGCGCCTGCGCCACGGCCTGGCGCACCTCGCCCGCCCCGGCGCGGCCACGATCGGCGCGATCGTCGCGCTGGGGCTGGGCGTCACGTTCGTCTTCGCCACGCGCGTGGTACAGCGGCACCTGAGCGAGCAGCTCACCGCCGAGCTGCCCGCCGACGCCCCGAGCACCTTCTTCCTCGACGTTCAGCCCGACCAGTGGCCGCCGCTCGAGGCGATGCTGAAACGCGAGGGCGGCGCGGCGATCGACTCCCGGCCGATCGTCACCGGCCGGTTCACGTCCGTGAACGGTGTCTCGCAGGGCGGCCGCACCGAATCGGAACCCGCGCCGCCCGCGCCCCCCGCGGCCGCTGCGCCGCCGGAGCGGCAGGGCGACGGCGAGCCGCAACGTCGCCCGCGGCGCTGGGTCTTCACCCGCGAGCAGCGCGTCACCTACGGCGCGCAGCTCCCGCGCGGCAATCGCGTCACCGCCGGCGCCTTCCCGGCCGCGCCGGCGGTCGCCAACGGCGTGAGCATCGAGGAGAATTTTGCCCGCGACCTCGGCGTTCGCGTGGGCTCGAAGCTCACGCTCGACGTGCAGGGGGTGCCGGTCGACCTCACGGTGACGAGCCTGCGCACGGTCGACTGGCGGACGTTCGGGATCAACTTCTTCCTCTTCGCCGAGCCCGGCCCGCTCGACGACGCGCCGCAGTCGCGCGTGGCCGTCGCGCGGTTCGAATCGGCCGACCTGCCGCGCGTGCAGGCGGCGGTGGTGGGGGCGTTCCCCAACGTCACCGTGATCCACGTGCGCGACGTGATGGACAAGGTGCTGGCGGTGCTGCGCAGCCTCGGGGTCGCGGTGCAGGCCCTCGGCGCGTTTACGGTCGCCGCCGGCATCGTCGTGCTGGGCGGCACGGTCGCGGCGACGCAGGCGCGGCGGGCGCGGGAGGTGGCGCTGCTGAAGACGATCGGCATGACCCGCCGCGACGTCGCCGCCGTCTTCGCCGTCGAGTACGCCCTCACCGGCGCCGTCGCCGCCACCGTCGGCCTCGCCGCCGGCGGGCTGCTGGCGTGGGCGGTGCTGACGCAGTTGATGGAGCTGTCGTGGTCCCCCAGCGCGCGCGAGATCGCGTTGGCCGCGGCGGTGACGATCACCCTCGCCGTCGCCGCCGGCCTGCTCGCCAGCGCCCGCGCGCTGTCGGCCCGGCCGTCGGAAGTCCTGCGGGCGGAGTGAGGGCGCGGAGAAGGAGGAAGGCGCGGAGAAGGATGAAGGATGAAGGATGAAGAAGCGGGGGCCCCCCGGCCGGTTGCCGCGCTTTCGGTTCCTCCTTCATCCTTCCTCCTTTGCCTTCCCTCCTTTGTTGCGGGTTGGCATCCGCCCGCGTCGTGCGCAGAATCCCACGACGATGTCCGACGCCGCCGCGGTCCCGCCCGCGCCCGACTTGCCGCCGCCCGCGCCGCCCCCGCGCCCCGCGCCCGCGCCCGCGCGGGCGGTGGCGCGGGAGGACGCGGAGCTGCGCGAGTACCGCGAGCTGCTCCCGCCCCCCGACCACTGGGAGGACGGGTTCGGCCTCAAGGCGATGCTCGGGGCGATCTTCGTCGGCGCGCTGATGACGCCGGCCAGCCTCTACATGGGGCTGGTCATGGGGGCCGACGTCGGGCCGGCGGCGCAGTGGGTCACCATCATCCTTTTCATCGAGGTCGCGCGGCGCAGCTTCACCACGCTGTCGCGCCCGGAGATCTACGTCCTGTACTACATGGCGGGCGCGACGCTGGTCGGCGGTGCGGGGTCGGGGCTGCTGTGGAACCAGTTCATCGTGCAGAGCGAGTCGTTCCGCCAGCTCGGGCTGGCCGACAAGATCCCCTCGTGGGTCGCCCCCTCCTCGCCGGACGTGCTGGGGCAGCGCACGTTCTTCCACGCGGCGTGGCTGGCGCCGATCGGGCTGGTGGCGCTGGGGATGTTCCTCCAGCGGCTCGACCACTTCGGCCTCGGCTACGTGATGTACCGGCTGACCAGCGACGTGGAGAAGCTTCCGTTCCCGATGGCCCCGGTCGCCGCCGAGGGCGTGACCGCGCTGGCCGAGACGACGGGAACCTCTAGTGCCGACGGCGGCGCGGACGGCGCGGGCGCGGGGGCCGGGGAAACGTGGCGCTGGCGCGTCTTCAGCTTCGGCGCCATGCTCGGCATCCTCTTCGGCGCGGTCTACATCGCGTTGCCGACGATCTCATCCGCCTTCCTGTCCGAGCCGATCTCGCTGTTCCCGCTCCCGTTCAAGGACCTGACCGCCAACACCGAGTCGTTCCTGCCGGCGGTGCCGGTGATGCTCACCTTCGACCTGGGGCTGGTGATCCTGGGCATGGTGCTGCCGTTCTGGGCGATGGCCGGGTCGTTCGTCGGGCTGGTCCTGTGCGTGGCGATGAACCCGGTGCTGTTCAAGTACGGCCTGCTGCGCACCTGGCGGCCGGGCGTGGGGGCGCCGGCGACGATTAACGCCAATTACCTCGACTTCTACCTCTCCTTCGGCCTCGGCCTGACCGCCGCCATCGCGGTCATCGGCTTCTGGCACGTCGGCGCGTCGCTGTGGCGCGCGCGCCGGGCGGACGCGCGGGCGGACGTCAACGAGACCACGTTCACCGACCGCCTGCTCAAGCCGCCGCCGGGGCGTGGGGATTTTTCGTTGTGGATCGCGATGGCGATCTACGTCTTCTCCACGCTAATCTCGATCGCCACGGCCGTGCTGCTGCTCCGCCACGCGAACCTCGCGGGGCTCGGCGGGCCGCTGACGACCACGCTGGTCGCCGTCCTGTTCTTCTACGGCTTCATCTACACGCCGATCGTCAGCTACGTGTCGGCCCGGATGGAGGGGATCGTCGGCCAGAGCGTGCAGGTGCCGTTCGTGCGCGAGGCGACGTTCATCCTCTCCGGCTACCAGGGGGCCGCCATCTGGTTCGCGCCGTTCCCGGCCCACAACTACGGGGCGCAGACGCTCTACTTCCGCACGACGGAGCTGACCGGCACAAAGATCACCTCGATGGTCAAGGCCGAGGCGTTCATCTTCCCCGTCACGCTGATCGCCACCCTCGTCTTCAGCCAGTTCGTCTGGCGGATCGCGCCGGTGCCGAGCAGCTTTTTCCCCTGGGCGGACCAGTGGTGGGAGGTGACGGCCTTCCGGCAGGGAGTCATCTACAGCAGCACGCTGCCGGGCGGGGAGTACGGCCCGTTCTACCAGGCGTTCGACGCGCGCTACATGGCGGGCGGGCTCGGCCTCGGCGTGCTGCTCTACGCGGCGATGTCCGCCCTCGGCTGGCCGGTCTTCCTGGTCTACGGCGTGATCCGCGGCCTGGACCAAAGCACGCCGGCGATCATCCTCCCGCAGTTTTTGGGCGCACTGCTCGGCCGCTACTACTTCGCCCCGCGCATCGGCCAGGGGTGGCGGCGGAAGATCGTGGTCTTCTACGCCGGTTATTCGTGCGGCGTCGGCCTGGTGATGATGCTGAGCCTCGGCGTCGTCTTCATGACCAAGAGCGTCTTCCAGTCGCCGTACTGACGGCCGCTGACGCCGCGGGGGGGGGAAGGGGAAGAATTGAGCCACCGATGGGGCACCGATGGACACCGATTAAGAAGAAGGATGAAGGATGAAGGATGAATGAGACGCGCATCTCCATTCATCCTTCATCCTTCATCCTTCATCCTTCTTCTCTCTCTGTGCTCATCTGTGCCCCATCTGTGGCAAAATTTGCGCCCGTCTTCATCGCTCGCTGCGTTACCGGACGCGCGGCGACTGCCGTTCCTCGTGCTGAGGTCACCGGCGCAGTCGCGCAGATCGACT
>DASQDR010000148.1:0-3073 GCA_035634055.1 Tepidisphaeraceae bacterium
CTCGCCGATCGACGCCGACGGCTTCTCGTACATCTCCCCCAGCGGGCGGCCGACCATCGTGGAGAGGATCTCGGCGGTGCTGGTCTCGCTCACGCGGCGCGGGCCGACGAACCCGCCGTCGCGCAGCACGGTGATGCGGTCGGAGATGGAAAAGACCTCTTCCAGCCGGTGGCTGATGAAGACGATGGCGACGCCCTCGTCGCGCAGGCGGCGGACGATGCGGAACAGGTTGGCCACCTCCCCGGGCGTGAGGGCGGCGGTCGGCTCGTCCATCAGCAGCACGCGCGCCTTCTGCGAGAGCGCCGCCGCCAGCTCGACCATCTGCTGGTCGGCGATGCTCAGGCCGCGCATTTTCGTCCAGGGGTCGAGCGCCACGCCCAGCGTCGAGAGCAGCGCCGCCGCGCGCGATCGCATCGCGGACCAGTCGATCTGCCCCGCCGCCCCGCGCGGCACGCCGCGGCCGAGGAAGATGTTCTCGGCCACCGACAGGTCCGGGAAGCTCAGCGGCTCCTGGTGGATCAGCGCGATGCCCAGCCGCATGGCGGCGTGCGGCGAGGCGAGCGTGACCGGCCGGCCGTCGAGCAGCACCTGCCCGGCGTCGGGGCGGTGCACGCCGGCCAGGATCTTCATCAGCGTGCTCTTGCCCGCGCCGTTCTCGCCCATCAGCGTGTGAACTTCACCGCCGCGCGCGTCGAAGCGGACGTCCTCCAGCACCGAGACGCCGGAAAAGCCCTTGCGGATGCCGGTGGCGGAAATGACCGCGCCGGCGCCGGCTTCATCGCGCGCTTTCGCGGGATCGGTAGCAGCGGCGTCGAGGATGGTCGGGTCGGCCTGCTGGGTCATCGTGAACGGTCCGCGTTCGCGCCCGCGCCAGTGGTCGCGCCGGCGCGGGTCGCGTCGAAGCGGGCGGCGAAAGTGTAGCGTCCGGATTGGACGTCGAACACTGCCGCGCCGCCCGCCTCGCCGGCGCGGCGGACGCCATCCGCCTTGTCCGCCGGGCCGCCGCCCTCGGTCACGCCGGCGGGGTCGATTGTCGGCACGTGCACCGTCGCGGTGCTCCCGGGCGGGACGCTGACTTCGAGCGTGAGCCGCTCGCCGTCGCGCTTCCACGCGCTCTCGATCGGCCCGCGGATCGAGCGGTAGCGCGCCTTCGCAGACGTGAGGTCGCCGACCACCTGCGGGCGGATGGTGATCCTGGCGAAGCCGGGGCCGCCGGCGGTCGGCTGGATTCCGGCCAGGTCGCGATAGAACCACTCGACGATGTGCCCGAGCATGAAGTGGTTCTGCGACGACGTTTCGCCGGCGTCCCACGCCTCGGTCAGGCTGGTGGCGCCGCGCGAGAGGATCAAGCCGTAGCCAGGCTTGTCGGCCGCGCTGTGCATGTCGAAGACGACGTCCGACCGCCCCGCGCCCGCCAGCGCGCGCAGCAGGTAGTAGTGCCCGACGTCGCCGGCCGTGAGGGCGTTGCCGCGATCGCGGATGTCGCGCACGAGCGCGTCGATGACCGCCTGGCGATTCTGCGGCTCGACGAGGTCGAGGACGAGCGGCATCGCCTGCGCCGTCTGGCTGCCGGTGGCGTAGCGGCCCTTGCCGGCGTCGAACAGCTTGGCATTGAACGCCCGCCGCACGTCGGCGGCGCGCTCGCGGTAGCTCGCGGCGTCGTCCAGCTTCCCCAGCACGTCGGCGACCTGCGCCATCGTCGCCAGGTCCTGGTAGTAGGTCGCGGTCGCCGTCAGCATGATCGGCGTGAGCTGCGACGCGCCCGGCTTGTTCGGGCCGAGGTCGTACCAGTCGCCCAGGCCGTGGTTCAGCAGGTTGTCCTTCGCCTTGCGGGAAAGGTAATCGACGTAGCGCGTCATGGCGCCGTAGTGCCGGCGGAGCAGGTCGGCGTCGCCCTCGAAGAGGTACTGCTGCCACGCGGCGATCACCACCGCGCTGCCCCACTCGGGCGAATCGCGGAAGCCGCCGCGGAAGACGGTGAACTCCGGCGCGATGTCCGGCACCAGCCCGTCGGGCGTCTGCGCGTCGGCCATGTCGCCGAGGCCCTTGGTGTAGAGCGGCGCCAGGCCCCACTCGTAGCGCAGCGACGGTCCGTTGAGGTGGTACTGCTCGAGCCACCCGAGCCGCTCGCGGTGCGGGCAGTCGGTGATGATGCTGACGATATTGCTGCGCTGCGCCCAGCGTACCAGCTCGCGCGTGCGGTTGAACAAGTCGCTGGAGCAGGCGAAGTCCCCCACCGGCTCCGCCGAGGAGTGGACGACGACGCCCTCGATCGAAACGTCCATCGGCAGCGGCTTGCCGTCGGGCCCGAGGCACTCGACCTGGAGGTAGCGCGAGCCGTGGTAGAAGAATTTCGGGAACCACGTTTCGCGAGCGCCGCCGCCGCCGCCAGCACTGCCGCCACCACCGCCAGCACCGCCACCGCCCGCACTGCCGCCACTGGCGTCACCCCCGCCGCTGCCGCGCAGCGTGTATTGCCAAAAGGCGGGCTTGTTGCCGCACGAGCGGCGGTCGATGGAGCCATCGGCGCGGACCAGCTCTGACGGCGTGACGCGCACGATCGCGCCAGCCGGGCCGGTGACGGCCAGGCGGGGCATGATCGACGCGTTCTGCCCCAGGTCGTAGACGGTTACGCCCGGCTTCAGCTCGCGCTGCGCGACCGGCTTGAGGACGTCGAACGCGCGGATCGGCGGCGCCGCGTGCGCGGTGCCCTTCAGCGCGCCGCCGGGACCGTCGCACGGGCGGGCGGGCGACCAGGCGGAGGCGTTGAAGCCGGCGGCGTCCCATCCGCTCGCCTCGAGGCGCGCGTCGTGGTCCTCGCCGCCGAACACGCACGAGAACGTGATGGGCCCGGTCGTCACCTGCCAGCGCTCGTCGGTGCCGACGATCTCGTGGCTGCCGTCGGCGTACTCCAGGCGCACGTGCGCGATCGCCTTCTGCGGGCCCATCGATCCGGTGTACTTCGCGTAGCGCCCGCCGACCACGTTGTACATCCCGTTGCCCAGGATCAGCCCCAGCGCGTTCTCCCCCTCGCGCAGCATGGCGGTGACGTCGTGCGTGTCGTAGAGGCAAG
>DASQDR010000149.1:0-10846 GCA_035634055.1 Tepidisphaeraceae bacterium
GTCGGCCGCCAGGTCACAACCCGGCGCCCGCCCCGCCGCCGCTGCCGCCGCCGCCGCGATCCTCAACGATCCCAAGCCGCCGGCCACCTTCTACGTCACCGACGCCAGGCGCACCGTCGGGCTGCACTACGTGATCGTCCAGAGCTACCCGCCGGAGGAACAGAAGCTGGCGGAAGAGGCGTGCCAACTGCTCAACCGCAACGGCGTGCTCTGCACGGTGGAGAAGGGCGTCTCCTTCGCCCCACGCTGGTTTACCGTCGTCGGCATCACCGGCTTCGTCCGCGTGAAGAACTCGCCGGAGTACGACCAGTACGTGGCGAAGATCCAACAGACTGGCGAAAAGTTCGGCGGCGGCTCGAAGTTCAAGAAGTTTGAGCCCAAGGCTTTCAAGTGGCGCGATCCGAAGGTGCAGTGATCGCGACGGCGCGCCTGCCCGGCCACGGACTTCCGCTGCGGTAGGCGCGTGTCGCGAGAGCCGCGAGAGCCGCGTAAGTCCCGTGCCGCGTCAGCCGCGTGCTGCGTGGGGCGCGTGTGCCGCGTGTCGCGTGGGGCGCGTGCCGCGTGAGCCGCGTGCCGCGCGAGTCGGCGCTGCTGTCATCCCGAAGCGTACTCGCGAGGGATCTCGGGACGGCGAGAGCCATCCACCTGCCCCAGATCCGTCGCGAGTACGCTTCGGGATGACATCGCCAGAGGGAACGGCGCCACGCGCGTGTCGCGGCCTCACCCTTCACCACGGCCGCGCGGCCGGCGCTCGTGCCCTGCGGCTCCGCGTTCTCCATGCGCGCGCGGGCCCTTCCCGCGTTGTACGTCCCCGCGCCGTCCGTCCCCGCGTGGGCCCTGCCCGCGTTGTCGGTCCACGCCCTGTCCGTCCCCGCGCTCTGCGTCCCCGCGTTCTGTCTCCCCGCGTTCCCCGTCCGCCTTCGCCAGCCCTTTCAGCTCCTTTACCTCGCGGGGCGTGAGCGATCGCACCTCGCCCGGGTCCAGGCCGTGCAGCGTGAGGGGGCCCATTCGCACGCGGGTCAGGTCGCGCACCTTGTGGCCGATCTTGGCGAGCATGCGACGGACCTGGCGGTTGCGCCCCTCGCGGATGGTGATCTCCAGCACGCTCTTGTCGCGCGTGCGCTTGACGACCTTGATGCGGCTTCGGCCGGTCTTGAACCCCTTGCCGCTCTTGGGGTCCGCCAGCCACACGCCGCCGGCCAGCTCCTGCACGATCTGCGGCGTGACGAAGCCGTCCACGACCGCCTTGTAGGTCTTGGCCACGCCGTAGCGCGGGTGGGTGAGTTGGTTGGTCAGCTCGCCGTCGTTGGTCAGCAGCAGCAGCCCGCGCGACTCGGCGTCAAGCCGCCCGACGGGGTAAACGCGCTCGCGCAGGTCCGGCGGCAGCAGGTCGATCGCGCGCGTCTGCTCCCCCTGCGCGACGTTGGTGCTGTACACGCCGCTGGGCTTGTTCATCAGCAGGTAGACGCGCCGCTCCGCTTCCTTCCCCTTGAGCTTCACCGGCTCGTCGTCAACGCTGACCTTGTCCTTCTTCGGGTCGATGAGGATGGGCAGCTCGGTCATGATCCGCCCGTTCACCGCGACCCGGCCCTGCTGGATCATCTCCTCAACGTTGCGACGGGAAGCGACGCCTGCGTTGGCGAGGACTTTTTGGATGCGCTCTTTCATTCGCGCAACAGTGTAGCGGTAATCAACGCACGGGTCAGCCGCGCGCGGTGGTATGATGGCGGCAAGAGGTGTGAACGTGGCGATGATCCCTGCATCCCCGGCAATCTGGTTGGACGGCATCAGCTGGGAGACGTACGAAACGCTGGTCCGAGAGAGCGCCCAAGGCGGCTCCCACGTCCGCATCACGTACGATCAGGGAAGGATGGCGATGATGTCGCCGTTGCCCATTCACGAGAAGTGGAAGCAGTTGATCGGGCGGCTCATCGAGGTGCTGGCGGAAGAGCGCGCCGTGCCGCTGAGCGCGTACGGGTCAACCACCTGGAAGCGCGAGGATCTCCAGCGCGGACTCGAGCCGGACCAGTGCTACTACGTGCAGCATGCCCCCGCGATGCTGGGGAAGGTGGAGATCGACTTGCGCCGTGATCCCCCGCCCGACCTCGCGGTCGAGATCGAGCACACGTACCCCGTCCTGAACCGCCTCCACGTGTACGCGAGCCTCGGCATCCCCGAGGTGTGGCGCTACGAGGGCAAGACGGTGGCGGTGCTTGGACTCGTGGAGGGGGACTACGAGGCGCGCCAGACGAGCATAGCTTTCCCGGACTTCCGCCCCGACGAGTTACACCGCTTCCTCGCGATGCACCCCGGGCAATTCGACGGGGAAATTGCCGCGGCGTTCCGCGCGTGGCTGCGGGGCGAATGACCCTAAGATGGCTCGATGCCCCAAGACCGTAAACCTCATCGCAAGGCCAAGCCGCGCCCGCCCCACTCCGCGGGCGGCGCGCCGGTTGGTCAGCGCACCGACTGGGGCGGCGTCGCCGGGTGGTACGACAAGCTCGTCGGCGAGACCGGCAGCGAGTACCACCGCGAGGTCGTGCTGCCCGGGACGCTGCGGCTGCTCAACCCGCAGCCGGGGCAGAACGTCCTCGACGTGGCCGCCGGGCAGGGGGTGCTGAGCCGGCTGCTGCACGAGCGCGGCGCGAACGTGACCGGCGTCGATGCATCGCGAGAGCTGATCGCCGCGGCTCGCGAACGCAACGCGGCGCTCCGCACTCAGCACTCATCACTGACCCCAGCGCCGGGCGCGCAGCGCGCACCCCTGACCCCACCCACCTATCACGTCGGCGACGGGCGCGAGCTCGGGTTCCTGCGCGCCGGCGAATTCGACGCCGCCGCGTGCGTGCTGGCGATCCAGAACATCCATCCGATCCAGCCGGTGTTCACCGGCGTCGCTCGCGCGCTCAAGGCCGGCGGGAAATTCGTCGTCGTGATGATGCACCCGGCGTTCCGCGGGCCGAAGGAGACGAGCTGGGGGTGGGATGAGCAGCAGAAGGTGCAGTACCGGCGCGTCGACCGTTACCTCGTCCCGCGCAAGACGCCGATCGTCGCTCACCCTGGAAAAACCCCCGACCTTTATACTTGGTCGTTCCACAAGCCTCTGGAATCCTACGTCCGTGCCGCAAGGAACGCGGGGCTGCTGATCGACGCGCTGGAAGAGTGGGCGAGCCACAAGACCAGCACCAGCGGCCCGCGGGCGGCGGCGGAAAACCAGGCGCGCCGGGAGATCCCGATGTTCCTCGCCTTGCGCGCGCTCAAGGTGTTTCCGTCGTTGACCACAACGGCGGCGGCAGGGACGGAGGACGCACATGCCCGGAGCGACGCTGACGACGGAGGAGGCGCGGCCGCGGAATGACCGCCGCCGCCCGCGCGGGCTGGACCGCAACGAGCGGCCGCTGGCTCAGGCGATCCACCTCCGCGAGCGCGCGTACCGCGCGGCGGCGTGGCCAATGCTGCTGGTCGGGCTGCTCGCGCTGTTCATCGCGCCAATTCTGCTCGCCAGCCTGGTGGTGTCGCTCGAGCATTGGCTGAGCGTGCCGCGCCCGCTGGGGTGGTGGTCGTGCCTGGCGCTGGCGTCGCTGGCGCTGATCCCGCTGCTGTTCTGGGTCGAGCTGCGCTCGCGGACGCAGTGGGTGCGCAGCGAGGTCACCGGCGAGAGCGTGACAATCGCCGACGCGCTGCTCGCCCCGGCGCGTGCGGAGGCGGGCTCGGTCGCCCTGGGCGCCGTGGCGGAGATCCTGCTGCCGGCGCCGCGCATGATCCTGGCGGCGCGCGAGCGGCTGCGGGCGCCGGCATCGGCCGCGACGCTGCACGACGCGGCGGCGGCGCTGAACTTCCTCCGCCAGCACGACGACGACGGCGTCCGCGTCGCCGACCTCCCCACCGTCCGCCCGCTCGGCGTCCTCTGCTACCTCGTCTCGCGCGAGTGGGCCGGCGTCTCCCCCGCCGGCGACCGCGTGTGGCTCGCGCCCGACGCGAAGCGGGCGCTGGATGCAGCAGCGCGATAGCGCTCCCCCCAGGTGGACGCTCGGCCGGCCCCATCATCGCCGCTCACGCTGGCAACAACACGTCAGTGTAAGACTGCGTCAGGCGGCGACGGCGACGGCGACGGCGACGGCGACGGCGGCGGCGCGGCCACGCGCCTCGGGCGCTTTCATCCGCTACCATCCTGCACCACATGAGAATGATCGGTTCAATTCCCCGCGGCGCCGACGACGCCGAGCGGTTCAGCGACTACCTGGTCACGCAGAAGATCGACAACATGGTCGAGGAATCCTCGGCCGGCGGCGGGTGGCAGGTCTGGGTCGAGCAGGACGACGACCTGGACCGCGCGCGGCTCGAGCTCGACGCGTTCCTCAAGAACCCGGGCGACCCGAAGTACGACGCTCAGTCCGCCGCCCAGCGCATCCGCCGCCAGGAGGACAAGAAGGCGGAGAAGCGGCGGTCGCAGTTCGTCGACTACCGCACCCACTGGGGCCAGGCCCGGCAGTGGGTTGCCCCGGTGACGCTCACGCTGATCGCGCTCAGTTGCATCCTATCGCTGGCGACCAACTCGCTGTTCGTCGGCGCGCGCGACAACCGCGGCAGCGCCCCGCTCGGCGGGCCGCGCTGGAACCTGCTCGACCCGCTGCTGTTCACCTCCGTGATGGGCCCGCGGGCGCAGCAGTTCCAACGGGAGCATCCCGGCGCCAGCGTTGAGGATCCCGCCACGCTCGTCCGCTACTGGGGCGCGCACCTGCGCGGCGGGGAGGTCTGGCGGCTGGTCACGCCGGTCTTCCTGCACCTGGGGATCCTCCACCTGCTGTTCAACATGTTCTGGCTGCGCGACCTGGGCGGGATGATCGAGCTCCAGCGCGGATCGCGCGTGCTGCTGCTGGTGGTGCTGGCGACGGCGGTGCTGTCGAACGTCGCGCAGTACTTCTGGTCCGGGCCCGGCGTCGCCGCGGGCATGTCGGGCGTCGTCTACGGGCTGTTCGGCTACATCTGGATCAAGCAGCGCTTCGAGCCGCACCTAGGGCTGGGCCTGAGGCAGGAAACCGTCTGGATCATGATGGCCTGGCTGTTCATCTGCATGACCGGGTACGTCGGCAGCATCGCCAACGCGGCGCACGTTATGGGGCTGGTCGTCGGGGCGGCGTACGGCTACGCCCCCGTCGGCTACCGGCGGATGCTTCGCGGTCGGCGCGCCTGAGCGCACCCGCGCAACCGTCCCCGCGCGCGCGCACGCGTGACGCGGTTGGAAGCGCCCGGCCCGTTCGACTAATCTTGACGCACAACATGAGCGCCTTCACTTACGAGCCCACCTTCCAGCTCAAGCACGACGAGACGACGTATCGCAAGCTCACCGGCGATTTCGTCTCGACCGTCGAAATCGAGGGGCGGACGCTGTTGCGCGTGCAGCCCGAGGCGCTGAAGCTGCTGGCGAAGCAGGCCTTCATCGACATCTCGTTCTACCTCCGCCCCGCCCACCTGCGGCAGTTGGCCGCGGAGTTGAAGGACCCGGAGGCGAGCGACAACGACCGGTTCGTGATCTACACGCACCTGCAAAACGCAATCACCGCCGCCGCCGGCGAGCTGCCGACGTGCCAGGACACCGGCACCGCCATCGTCATGGGCAAGAAGGGGCAGTTCGTCTTAACCGAAGGCGACGACGCCGCCGCGCTGTCGGAAGGGATCTTTGAGACCTACCAGCAGCGCAACCTGCGCTATTCGCAGATCGCGCCGCTGGAAATGTTCAAGGAGCAGAACACCGCCAGCAACCTCCCCGCGCAGATCGACCTGCTGGCCGAGCCGGGCGAGGCGTACAAGTTCCTCTTCATCGCCAAGGGCGGCGGCAGCGCGAACAAGGCGTACCTGTTCCAGTCCACGCCGGCGGTGCTGAACGAGAAGGACCTGGAAAACTTCGTCCGCTCGAAGCTGAAGGAGATCGGCACCAGCGCGTGCCCACCCTACCACCTTGCGGTCGTGATCGGCGGGACCAGCGCGGAGGCGAACCTCAAGACGGTGAAGCTGGCGAGCTGCGGCTACTACGACGGCCTGCCCACGACCGGCTCGGCCGGCGGGCGGGCGTTCCGCGACGTGGGGTGGGAGCGGCGGATCCTCACGATGGCGCAGGAGAGCCGGATCGGCGCGCAGTTCGGCGGGAAGTACTTCGCCCACGACGTGCGCGTCGTCCGCCTCAGCCGCCACGCCGCCAGTTGCCCGATCGGGATCGGCGTCTCCTGCTCGGCGGACCGGCAGATCATGGGGAAGATCACCCGCGATGGCGTGTTCCTCGAGCAGCTCGAGTTTCACCCCGAGCAGTACCTGCCGGCCGAGGCGCCGCCGATGGCGCCGCCGGTGCGGATCGACCTGAACATCGGCATGGACCGCGTCCGCCAGATCCTGGCGCGCTTCCCGGTCAAGACGCGCGTGAGCCTGACCGGCACGCTCATCGTCGCGCGCGACGCCGCCCACGCGCGCATCAAGCAGATGCTGGACGCGGGCAAGCCGATGCCGGAGTACTTCAAGCATTACCCGATCTACTACGCCGGCCCGGCCAAGACGCCGCTGGGGATGCCCAGCGGCAGCTTCGGCCCGACCACCGCCGGGCGCATGGATTCCTTCGTAGACCTCTTCCAATCCCACGGCGGCAGCCTGGTGATGATCGCCAAGGGCAACCGCAGCAGGGGCGTCACCGACGCGTGCAAAGCGCACGGCGGCTTCTACCTCGGCAGCATCGGCGGCCCGGCGGCGATTTTGGCGCAGTCGAACATCAGGAAGGTCGAGCTGGTGGACTTCGAGGACCTGGGGATGGAGGCCGTGCGAAAAATCGAAGTGAGCGACTTCCCCGCGTTCATCGTGGTGGACGATAAGGGGAACGACTTCTTCGAGGCGCTGTGACCGCGCCGGTCAGGATCCCAGGAAGTACCGCTTCAACGCGCAACATGCGGCCGCCGGCGCGCGAGAGGGTCGACGACGATCGCACCTCCGAACTGATCCCGCGGCTGGCGCCTACTGAAAGTACTGGATGCTGATCGTCCTGCTGGCGCCGTCCGGCGGGAGGTTGAAGCGGGCCTCGGCGTAGGTGGCGGCGCGGAGGCGGGGCTTGGGGTTGTTGGTCACGCCGTACCCTTCGCGCGGCACGCCCCAGCTCCGGTCGAGCTTCATGTTGCCGTTCTCGTCGTGCAGGACCACCGCGGCGTACTCGCCCGGCGGCAGCGTGACGACCATCACGCGCTCGTTTGTCGCGGCGGGTAGAGACCGCCAGGTCACGGCGGCGTCTCGGCTCTCGGGGAAACCGCTGGAGCGGTTGAAGATGCCCAGCCGCAGCTCGCCGCGCGTGCTGCGGAGGTCTGTCACCTCAATGCGCAAGGTCGCTTGCGGCGGCGGCGACGGCGGCGGCAGCGGGGGCGGCGGCTCAGCGGCGGCGGATGCGACCGCCGTTGCCACGGCCCCACCGATCAGCACCGCCGCCGCAACCACGTGAAAGGTTCCCCTTCTCACCGTGCCTCCTGCCGCGAGTCGTTACGCTCGCGCGTCGCCGCCGCTGGGATCGAGGCGCGGATGAAGTTGGCCACGTCGTCGTGAAGCTGCCGCCGGCTCGCCGCGTCGTGGTACATCATGTGGCCGGCGGGATAGTAGGCGCGCGTGACGTTGCGCTGGAGGTCCGGCGGCAGGCCGAGGTGGCTGATGGTGTAATCGCTGGCGAGGTACGGCGTGGCCAGGTCCATCTGCCCGGCGCCGACCAGCAGCTTGAGCTGCGGGTTCTTCATCATCGTGTCGCGCAGGGTGTCGGCGACGAACAAATAGCCGAAGCCGCCCTGCCCGAAGTTCCAGGGGTGGACGCGCTCTGTCAGCACTTCGTAGGACAGGTCAGTCTCAAAGTTCAGCACGCCGCGCACGTAGTCGTTGAAGGTGGCGCTGTAGAGCGGGAGGAACTGCGAGAGGCTCGGATCGTATTCCGCGCCGGCGTCGTTGGGATCGGCGGTGAAGCCGGCGATGCGCGAGTCGAACCGCCCGACGATCTGCCCCTGGTCCGCCAGCAACTGTTTACGGAACCGCCCTGGCTCGATGCGCAGGCCGGAGCGCAGCAGCCAGTCGACGCTCAGCCCGGTGTAGCGCGACAGCCGCTGCGCCACCGCGTCGCGCTCGGCGGGCGAGAGGTCCGCCCCTTTCATGAGCGCGGCCGTGTACTCGTTGAGCGCGAACTGCTCCGCCTCGCGCAGCGTCCGGCCGAGGTCGCGCTGAAGGTCTTCCGCCAGCCGCTTGTGGTGCCACGCGGTTGCCGTATAGGTCGGCAGGTAAAGCGCGAACGGAAGCTCGTTTCCGCCGGAGGCAACGATCGTCTGGAAGTTCAGCACGGCCGAGATCAGCACGATGCCGTTCAGGCTGATCCCCTGCTTTTCCAGCAGGTGCTCGCTCAGTCCGGCGGCGCGGGTGGTGCCGTAGCTTTCGCCGGCGAGGAACTTCGGGCTGGCCCAGCGGCCGTATCGCGTGGTGTAGAGGCGGATGAACGCGCCGACCGACTGCACGTCTTCCTTGACGCCGTAGAACTGCTCGCCCTTCTCGCCCTGCGCCGGGCGGGAGTAGCCGGTGCCGACCGGGTCGATGAAGACCAGGTCCGTCGCGTCGAGCCACGTCGCCTCGTTGTCGATTAGTTGGAACGGCGGCGCCGACGGCACGCCCTGCGCGTCGATGTTGATCCGCCGCGGGCCGGCCGTGCCGAGGTGGAGCCAGACGGACGCCGCGCCGGGACCTCCGTTGAAGACGAACGTGACCGGCCGCGTCGCGGGCGGCGCCGGCGCGCGGGCATCGCGGTCGCCCCGGGCATCGCCGTCGCCGTCGAGCGTGTAGGCGACGAAGAAGATGTCCGCCTTGGCCTTGCCCGCCTCGTCCTTCTGCGACAGGGTGCCGGCGGTGGCGGTGTAGTTCAGCGTCCGCCCGTTCACGGTCAGCGCCTGCCGCGTGACCGAGAGGCGGTCGTCCTTCGACGCCTCCTTCTCCGCCCCGGGCGCGGTCGCGGCCCGGGTCGTCATCCGCGCAGTGGGGTCGGCGGGCTGGGTGGCGGCCTGGGCGTGGGCGTGGCGGGCAGCGCCGCTTGCGCCCGTAAGGGTTGCAACAATCGTGAGGATCACCAGCCATCGCATCTGCAAATCGACCTCCGGGTTGTCGCCGAATGTTACGTGATACAATCCATGAGGTCATGGAACCGACGAAGCAACTGATCGAAGAGTTGGGCCGCGAAGAAATCGAGCGGGCCCAGCGGATGACGTTCGCACAGAAGTTCTGGGCGGGCGCGGAGCTTTTCGATTACGCCTGCGCGATCAGCAGCGCGGCGATCCGCCGGCAGCACCCCGACTACGACGATGCGCAGGTGCTGGCCGAGCTCCGGCGGCGCGTCGAGATCGCCGGGAGGTCGCAATGACGGCGGCCGATGCTGTTAGCCGCGTCGTTGACGCGCTGGAAGCGCTCAACATCCCCTACATGGTCGTCGGTTCGTTCTCGACGAACGTTTACGGCTCGCCGCGATCGACCAAGGACGCCGACTTCGTCGTAGAGATGGGAGCCACTCCGATCAACTCTCTGGCTGCCGCGATCGGTAAGGAGTTCGTGCTCGAGCAGCAGATGTCCTTCGAGACCATCACCGCCACCTCGCGCCACCGCTTCCGGCACGAGCGCAGCGCCTTTCTGATCGAATTGTTCCTTCTCAGCGAGGACCCTCACGACCGCGCACGCTTCGAGCGGCGCGTGACCGGCGACATCGGCGCCCGCGAAGTCTTCGTCCCCACAGCAGAGGACGTCATCATCGTAAAGCTGCGCTGGTCGCGTCACGGGGGGCGGCAGAAGGACGTGGACGACGTGCTCGGCGTCCTTCGGGTGCAGGCGGGGAAGCTCGATGTCGATTACGTCCGCTCCTGGTGCGATCGCCACGGGACGCGCGAACTGTTCGAGCGGTTGCTCGCCGAAGCGTAAGCCCTTTCGCCGCGCCGAGTTGCTTCAATCGCTAGTTGGATCAAACTTGGGCCCGCTGGGCGCGGTGGCCGGGCCGTTGCAGAGCGGCAGCGGGGATCACGCGCTTCGCCGGCGCGGGCGGGCGATTGGCGCTCTTCTTCGCCGGCGGCTTCGACGGCTTCGCGACGGCCTTCCCGGGTGACGTTTGCTTCGCGGGCGGCGCGGCGGGGCTGGCGACGGCGCGGCTGCGGAAAACGGGGGCCGCGATCACGGTGGCGAGCAGGGTCACGGCGATCAGGCCCGCCGACCAGGCGTAACCGCGCGAGAAGGCGGGCGCGGTATAGGGCCCGCCGCCCCGCCACAGCTTGTGCAGCCCCGTCGGCGGATGAGCGCCGATGTGGGACAGGGAATCGTTCAACCGCTGCCACTCGGTCTCCGGGATGCCCTTGACCACCCGGGCGATGTCCGACCCGTCGGTGGTGGCGCAGTGGACGATCGTGGGCTCGAAGCCGGACCACGCGCCCGAATCCGGATCGCCGGAGTAGAACGCGACCGCCGCCAGCGCCATGCCGACGCGCGGCGGGCCGCCGGTCATGCGATCGAGGCTGGCCTCGCGCACCAGCACCGCGGGCAGCAGCGTGCCGCCGTCGGGGCAGAAATTGGCGTAGACGGCGACGCGCCACGGGTTGGCGGCGATCACCATGGCAGGGTGGACGCCGCCCTCGATGAGCTTCGCGCGCTGCTTCAGCAGGTGGGCGAAGAAGCAACCAGCGCCCGCGGCGCAGACGAGGAACATTAGCGGGTGAACCAGCAGGGCGCCCGCCAGGCCGACGACCACCGCGAGGGCCGGCACCACAAGGACCTGCGGGTGACACGCGACGTAGTGCCGAAAATCGATTCGCGCCTTCGG
>DASQDR010000150.1:0-2670 GCA_035634055.1 Tepidisphaeraceae bacterium
CCCACGGCGGCGGCGAACGGTAACGCTCAGGAAGCTGCCCTCTCCCCGGTTCGCCGGGGCGAGGGCACGGGAGAGGGGCATGCTGCGTCAAGGGACCGTCAAGCGCGATCCGCGCTCCCGCGACGCGAGCGGCACCCTTGATTGCCCCGCCGCACTGCGCTCTGCGCCTACCCCGAGGGCGGGCAGACCCTCACCGGCCCGAGCATCCGATGGCGTCGCAGCTCGATGAGCTTGCCCGCCCATCCTCCCGTCTTCGCGTCTTGCACGATCCGGCCGCCCGTGGCACAGTACCGTGTTGCGATGGACGGCCCCGCGACCACCACCCCGCCGCCGATGAACCGAACGCCCGCGGCCCCTTTGGACGCGGCCAGCGCCGAGCCCGCGCAACCGCCCAGCTCGACCGAGGCCTCGCCGCCGCCGCACCTGCCGACCGACCTGCGCGCGTATTACCGCTCTGGCCCCGACGCCGAGTCCGTTTCACTGTCGCCGCAGCCGGAGCCCAAGCACGTCCTGGAGCAGCTCGGCCCCCCGCCGTTCCGCAAGACGTCGTTCCCGATGATGGGCTTCCTCGCCAGCCTTTACGAACACATCGCCGCCCACGTCACGCGACAACCATGACGGCGGGGTGATGCCCCAGTCCTGGTTGACATAAGCGATGCTTGCCTCGAAAACCGCGTCTGCCCGGCTGCGGCCGCGCGGGCGGCTCGATCGGCCGCAGTGCGGCGGGCGCGGGCCGTTTCTGCCCGGTCGCCGCCGGCTACTGCCGGCCGTGGGCGGGTGCCGATAATGTTGTGGCACGAACTCGCAAGGTTTCAGTTGACACCCCGGCGGCGGTTAGGGTAATGTTTCCTGAAACACCCGCCGAACGGCTTTGGCGGGTCAAATTGGCTCGGGACAGGAGGAACGGTGGGAACGGAATCCCCTTCGTCGAGCCCGTCGGCTGCGCCCACGCCCCTCCGGGCGGCGGTGCCGCCGCTTCGGGCGACCGACGCCACCGCTTTCGCCGCTGCTCCGGGGAACGATGTTGATTCGAGCGCGGCGACCGACCCCGCCGAGTCCGCTTGGAAGGTGCCGGCCGGTTCCGTCGCCCGCGGCGCGCCTTATGGCGCGGTGACGGGTGAGCGGACTGCCCCTGTTCCGGCGGACGACCTCGACGACGTCGAGCAACAGGTCGAGACCGACCCGTCGCTCGTTCCCCCGGCCGCCCCGAGCGCCCTGCTCGTCGCGCCGCGCGTGCTGGAACAGGCCGAAGTGCAAGCACTTCTGGACGGCCTGGTCCTGCTCCTCGACGGTAGTGACGCGCTCTCTTGCGAGGCCGCCCATGAACCTCACGCCGCGTCAACTGGATGTGATCGTCGCGATCCGCAACTACCGGCACTTGCATGGCTATTCCCCCACCATGCAGGAGCTGGCCGACCAGCTCGGGACCAGCAAGGTCACCATCTTCGAGCACGTCGGGGCCCTGGAAAAAAAGCGCGTCCTGCGCCGCGACAAGCACAAGGCTCGCTCTTTGGAACTGGTCTCGGATGAGCGCCTGCCCGACGAGGAGCGCTCCACCAAGCTCCCGCTGCTGGGCAACATCGCCGCCGGCTCCCCCATCGAGGCCGTCGAGAACCGCGAGGAGCTGGACCTCGAGCAGATGTTCCACGCCAAGAACGGCGTCTACGTCCTGCGCGTGCGCGGCGACTCGATGATTGAGGACCACCTCTGCGACGGCGACTTCGTCGTGATCGAGCGCCGCGAGAGCGCCCGCAACGGGGAGCAGGTGGTCGCCCTGCTCGATACCGGCGAGGCCACCCTCAAGCGCTTCTACAAGGAGGGCGGCAAGATCCGCCTCCAGCCGGCCAACCGCAGCATGGAGCCGCGCATCGTTGACGCCAACCAGTGTCGCGTGCAAGGCGTCGTCATCGGCGTGTTGCGCAGCTACAACTGACGCTAAGCGCAACCGGCAGCGGGTGATACCGCACGTCGACCCCACGCCGGCGCGAAGGCTCGCGCCCCCGCGACCAGCGTGCGCCCAGGCGGGCGGCTGCCCGCGCCAGATCCATCAGAACCTCCCCCCGATCCGGCACAACCGGCAGCGTCGGACGCCGTGGTGGTCCCGATTTGCGTCGGCCGGCAATTTCCTGCGCAACTTCAAGGCGTGTTGCCGGTTATATTTATAGACGAGCCCGGCTTTTCTAGTGGCCAGACGCCATCGTCCCTGCTGGAATGCGTGTCATAAGGAGAGAGTCGACCATGCCTGCCAAGCCGACCGCGTCGCGTGTTCCCGCCAAGCCGTCCGCCGCTTTGCCGGCGACGATGACCTCGCGGCCCGCCGGGGGGGCCGGCAAGGGCGATCACAAGATCCTGTTCCAGAAGTACTTCAAGTCGATCAGCCCGCGCAACTACTCGGTGCACCTCAAGGAGTGCAACAACGGCAACCATTACCTGGTGCTGACCGAGACCAAGCGCGACGCCGAGACCGGCGAGGTGAAGAAGAGCAAGCTCTTCATCTACAGTGAAGACTTCAGCCAGTACTTCCGGATGCTGCACGAGACGGCGCAGTTCATCAAGGCGCACCCGGTTGCGGAGGAGATCAAGCTGAAGCGTCAGCGGTACTGGGCGAAGAAGGAGGCGGAGCAGGCCGCCGCCGCTCGCGAGGCCGCCGACCGCCACGCCGCCGCTGCC
>DASQDR010000151.1:0-12124 GCA_035634055.1 Tepidisphaeraceae bacterium
ACGTCGATGATGATGCCGGTCAGGCCGTTGGCGTACGTGGTGTAGTTGGCGAACGACGCGGTCTGCCCGGGGAAGAGCGGCCGCTTGTCGGTCGCGATCGCGGTGCGGTCGGTGACGTTCGACGACCCGTTCTGCCCGTCGAACTTGCTGTCGTTGTAAAACGCGTAGATGCCGACGATGGTCGGGACGGCGGGCGTTACCCCGACGATGTTCGACGCCGGCGACGCGCCCGCCTGGTCCACCGCCTTCACGTAATAGTAATACGAGGTGCCCTGCGCGACGGTGGTGTCGTCGAACACGGCGGCCACGCCGGGCAGCGTCGCGAGCTTGGCGAACGTCCCGTTCACGCCCACCTTGCGGTACACCTCGATGCTCTCGGCGAAGGAGGACCCGCTGGTGAACGCCAGGTGCGCCACCGGTCCGGCGGCGACGGTGGCCGAGGTGATGACCGGCGTCGCCGGCACCAGCGCGACCGCGCTGATCTCGGCGGCCCCCAGCACCGTGTTGTAGATGCGCAGGTCGTCGAGTTGCCCGTTGAAGTGGTTGGCGCCCGTGACGGTCACGCCGTCCGCGGCGGCGACGCGCAGGGCGCCGATCTGTGAGAACGGCGTGGTCTTGTTGCCTGCCTCCAGCACGTGGGTGGCGTTGAGGATGCCGTCGATGAAGATCTGCACGCGGCCGGTGACGGCGTCGCGGGTCATGGCGACGTTGTGCCACTGCCCGTCGTTGACCGGGCGGGTGCTGTACACGCCGCCGGACGTGCCGACGAACAGGCCGATGCGCCCGGTGCGGTCGAGCACGCCCCAGTTGATGTCGTTGCCGCTGGCGCCGCGCTCCACGCCCGTGATCGCCGGCGATTGCCAGTGAACCGCGTTGCCCGACTGCGTCGTCCTGATCCACGCGACAAGGGTGCTGGTCGAACCGAGGATCGGCGACAAATCGTTCTCCAGCGCGACCGTTCCCTGAGCCGCCTGGTTGTACGCGCCGTTGCCGGCGAAGGAGAGCGCGCCGCCGGTGCGCCCCGCGACCCACGCCGGCGGCGCGGCACCCGCGAGCGCGCCGTTGTTGGCGTTGGCGGAATCGGCGACGGCCGTCCCGCTGCCCGCGTCGAACTTGTAGAAGTGGCTCACCCCGGTGGACGCGGGGGTGGTGACGCTGACCGCCGGCGCGTACGCCGAGTCGCCGACCGCGTTGGTGGCGCGGATGCGGTAGTGGTACTGCGTGTTCGGGTTGGCCCCGGCGTCGAGGTAGCTGCGGGAATCGACGCCCACCAGGTCGATCTGCGCGAAGCTGACGCCATCGGTGGACCGCTCGATCTTGAAGCCGCTCTCGTTGTCGGCGTCGTCGACCCACGTCAGCTTCACCGACGTCGCGGTCTGCGCGGTCGCGGCAAAGTTGGACGGCATCGCCGGCGGGGTGGTCACCGGCTGGATCAACCCGTAGATCGTCAGCTCGCCGGAGCTGCCGACGAACACGCGCCCGTCGGCGATGGTCGGGGTGATGAACTTCACGCCGCCGCCCATCTGGTCGCGCGCGGCGTTCTGCTTGCTGTTGTACAGCTCGACCAGCGTGGTGGCGTCGTACGCGTGCAAGACCTGGCGGGCGGTCTCGAACTGAACGTCCCAGACGATCCCGTTGGCGGTGCCGTTGGCGGAGACCGAGGGCGTCGCGCCCGGCCAGGTCGGGTAGTTCACCGTGCTCTGCGCCGCCGGCGCCGCCGACAGCAGCCCGTTGCTCAGGGAGAACCGCTTCAGCACGTCGTTGACGGCGTGGTAGTAAAGCGACTGGTTGAAGTAGGCGGGGCTGCCCCAGAACCCCTTGCCGAGGTTCACCTTCTGCACCACGCGATCGGTGGTGGGCGAGTGCTGCCCGAGGTCGTCGCGGTTGAGCAGGTAGATGATGCCCTGCTTGCCGATCGCCGCCAGCAGGTGGGGGTACTGCCCGGGCTGATCCGGCAGCGCGATCGCGCCGGCGGAGCCGAGGTCGGCGTCGGCGTCGGCCAGCGCCTGCTCGTTGTAGGGCGTGAAGTAGTCCACCAGCGACATCCCCGACCCGTTGGGGTTCGTCCCGGCGGTGGGCGCGAGCTTCAGCACCGAATCGCTGTACGCGTGGACGGCCGGGTTGAAGTCGCCGTTGCCCGTCTCGACGTACAGGTGCGTCCCGTCGGACGTCAGCCCCGCGCCCGACTGCCAGATGCCGCCCTCGCCTTCGTAGGTGTCGGTGTCGTTGTTGGGCGTGGTGTTGAAGACGCTGACCATGTTCAGCGTGGACGGATCGAACCCGAGGATCCACCCGTGGTACGGATCGGTGTCGGCGAACGCGCCGTAGGCGGCGTAGAGGACGCCGTCGAACATCGTCAGCGCCGCGCGCTGGATCTGCCGGTTGGCGGCGAAGGGGACGGTCGTGCCGTCGCCGCCGGTGCCGTTGCCCGGGACCGATGCCACCACCAGCTTCGGCGCCACCTTGGGCTGCCCGGTGGCGAGGTCCAGCGCGTGGATGCGGTGCGAGTAAGCGTCCTGCCCGACGACGTCGTTGGTGAACGCGTCGATGAACATCGTGCCGCTCGCGCGGTCGATCACCGGCGTGCTGGTGATGCCCACCTGCGGGGAGGCGTCGCGGAACGGGCCGTAGCGGAAGCCGATGAACGGGCTGGGCGTGTCGGCGGCGCGGCCGAGGTTCACGTGCCAGAGCACCCCGCCGGTCGGGCCCGAGGTGCTGTTGGCGTCCAGCGCGTAGACGTCGTTGTTCATCGTGACGACGAACACCACGTCGCGCGTCCCCGCGCCGGGGATGCTGAAGTCCGAGAGGTAGAGCGGCTGGCCGTAAACCTGCCCGGTTACCGGGTACGAGAGCAGCTTGCCGAACGACGCGCTGTTGACGTTGGACGGGGTGAGCACCTGCTCGTTGGGGTTCAGCCCCGTGCGCGCCAGGTCGTTGTGCCACATGACGACGTCGGTCGCAGCCAGCAGCCAGCGCGATTCGAGCGTCTCCACGCAAGCGCGCCCGATGCGCCTGGCGCTCGGCACGGCCGACCCGTCACGCCGGGCGCGTCTGCGAAATTCAGCTTGTTTCAAGAGCAGTCTCCAATCTGGCGGGCGGCGCGGCGTCAAGGGTTGCGGCGGAAAGGCCGGCGAACCGGGAGGCCCTGGTGCCGACATCATACCTCATCCTTGCGGCCGCCGCCTCTGACGCCAACGGAGCGGGGAACCGTTCAATGCGAAGCCGCCGGCCCGCGATGCCAGAGTACGAGTACCGTACAGGAGCGGCGTTTAGCGTTGAAAAGGTTGGTTGTCCGGTGCCGGGCGCCGTGGTCGCCGACCTGGGTCGAGCGCGTGTGGAACAGATCGAGGCAGGGAGGCTGGCGCGTCTGCGGGGATGGGCTGCGGTTCACGCCAGCGCGGTTGCTTGTGTGATCTTCACATCGTTCAGCGTCTCGGGAAGACCGCGATCGCCGCCTGTTCCGTATCTAGTTGGTCTTCTTCTTTGCGAGCTCCTCCACTGCGCGCAAACTGGTCCAGCGCGACGCGGCCGCGGCCGCGAACGGATTGGGCGGTACGTTGTCGCGCGGCACCTGCTCTTGCTGGCGGCGCAGGTAGTCGATCGTCGCCAGAGCGGGTGCGGCCTGCGGGGAGTCCAGAAAATCGGTGCACCCGAGCACGAGCCTCCTGCCCATGTCCCGCAGCTCGGCCAGCGTGAGGTGCCGATGCTTCTCCTGGCTGTTTAACTCGTAAAGCATCGGGAGCGGTCCGTAGTAGTACCCGAGCCAGCCGCCGAGCCTGTTGGTGGTGTAGCCCTGCCCGAATTTCGGGTCGACGCGGTAGATGCCGTCGGCGGCGGCGATACGTTGGCTGATGGCGGCGTGCAAGTCTTGCGACACCCCCAGGCGACCCGGTTCGGCGAAGAAGCAGCAGAGGTGCGCGAATTCGGAGGACTCGACGTTGTGAAGGTTCAACACGATGTCGAGCCGCTTACCGGCGTCGAGCCATTGCGTGAACCACCCACCGTACGCCAACGCCTCGGCCGAGGGGTTGTTTCGCTTGAAGCTGTAGGTGATGCGCTCGTACGACCCCGCCGCCGCCCCGTCCGGATCGAGCAGGGGAATGAACAGGAAGTTGGCGCGCTCGCGCAGCCGAGCGGCGTCGGGCGCGCCGGAGATCAGGAACTGGATGGCGCCCTGAACGGCCCAGCTTCCGTCCTGTTCGTTCGCGTGCTCACGGGCGTAGATCAGGATGCACGGCTTCTCCCGCTCGCTTTGCTCGCTGGCACTGATCTTCGCGAGCACCAGGGGACGGCCACTGCCTGACTCGCCCAGCCGAATCACCGATACGTTGGGTTCGTTCGCAAGCGAGCGAAGGAACGCGTCGTGATAGGCAGGTAGATAGGGGATTCTCATCGCAACGTAGGCGTCGCGCTCGAAGTGGTGCACGACGCTGAGCCGCTCGCCGTAGTCTGTCCAAGTCTCGGTGAGGTAATGCCACTGCTGGCCGGCGGCGGCGGTATCGGGAATTTGGGCGCCGTTACGCGCTGCGGCCAACACCGCCGGCTGCGCCTTCGAGCCGTACGCCGCCAGATCGGAAAGATCGTTGCAATAGGAGTACAGCGGGTTGAGCGACCCCCACTTTTGGGTACTGATCCCGTCGAGATCAAGGCGAACCGTGATGCCCGAGGCAGGCACGTTCTCGACGCGGAGCATGAACCAGTTGCGCAGGCCGGGGCTCGTCAGCCGCAGGGAGAAGCGGCTGTCGGACAGCTGCTTCGCCTCGAGCGGCGCCGTCCCCTCGAAATCGGCAGCGACGCGAACGCCGCCCGGTTCTGCCGGCCTCTCCGACGCCTTCCGCTTCACCTCCAGCGCCGGCAGGGCGACGTTTTTCTGCTCGATGACGGCCACGTCGACCCTCTTGGCTGCCCCGACGGCGGTCTGCTGCTGGCGCCGGCTCGCGCGCGTGGCCGGTGCAGGGCCGTCCACGAGGTGCGCGGTGGGGTCGCGCTGCGTCTTGGCGGTGGCAACGGGGGGCGTGGAGGAGGGCGAGACGTAATAGACCACGCCGCCCGCAGCGGCCAGGAGAACTCCCAACACGATGACCTGAACTCGTTTTCTTCGGCTCGACATGACGCCCTCAAACGTGAAGTAGCGGGGGCCACCGCGCGCCACGGCTAGGCGGTAGAGCGGGATGCTAAGCACCGAAGAGACTAGTTACAACGAAAATATATCATCATCGTTCGGCGGCGCGAGCGAGGCGCACGGGTGAGTCGTCGTCCGCCGCGCTGGGGCGTGACGAGCTTTGGCGGCATGCGGCGTGCGGCGTGCGGCGGCGGCGACGGCCGCGGCGGTGTTGCCGCGGCATCAGGCGTGTGCCTCGCCCCCGCCCGCAGCGCCCGCGCCCGACGCCGGACCGCGCGTCACGCGGGGGAGATTCTCGTTGTAATCCATGAATTCGCCCGTTAAGATAGGCCGCCACATTTCAAGAAGGGAGGCAAGCTATGGGTGCGAATCGACTCCCTGCCTCTGTGCAGCGATTGGTCTTGATCGGCGTCTGCGCCATCATCCTGATCACATCCTTCGTGCTCTTTCTTCGCTCTACCGCTTCGCTGAAGGAACTGACTTCCACGGGCTCGGCGAGCAATGCGCCGCGAACGGCGGAAGGTGTTGCGCCCGCGCCGCCGGCACAGCGACGCGCGGCACCCGTCGCTCCTGCGGCCGGGGGAGCACAGCGACGCGCGGCGAGGCCGGGCACGCCGGAACAGGACGCCCCGAAGACGCAGGAGCAGATCATTACCCATGATCTCGCGAGCGACGATCCGGCCGTGCGGCAACGGGCGGTCGCCGCCATCCAGCAAATGGTCGGCGTGAAGCCGCGCGTGCTTCGCCTCAACCTGCGCAAGCATTGGTTCAGGCCGATGATCGCGACGAAGATGTACGCGGATCTTGAGCGGCTGGCGCTGGAGGGGATTCTCGCGGACCCGTCGGACGCGGTCGGCTGCGAGGAGATGCACTTCTGTTATTTCTCGGCGCTATTCGAATCCGGCCAGTACGCGCGTGCCTTGCCCGCCGGGCGCTCGCTGTACAACGTCACGCGACTGAGGAAAACGCAGGACGCCATCGATGTGCTCAACCGAGCGCTGGGTCGCGCCGCAGGACTGGTGGACGAGAGCGTCGCGCAGCGATTCAAGGAACAGCAGTCCGCAGGGGCGCTGACGCCATCGGACGCGAGGACGCCGACCACGCTGCCGGCGGAGTTGGGCGAGAACGTTCTCAACCAGTTCAAGATTGACCCGTCCCCCTACGAAGCTCGCATCAAGGCTTACCAAGCGGCCCCCACTTCGTTCGTCAACTTGATCGGTCGAGGGAACCTCTTGCTGCTCGCCGGCCGGCCGGACGAGGCACAGCAGGCATTCGAGGCCGCGGCGAAGCTGGCGACCCCCCGGCAGCTCGAAACCGCCATCGAGGGCGTCGCACGATCGATGAGGGCGCAGGACGGAACGGTGGGGCGAGCCAACGCTTACATCCTCTCGCTGCGCGATGGACAGTGAGCGAGCGACGGGGAATCGAAACTCAGCCGGGCCACCCAGATGAGCCTCATGACACCCACAGCCCCGCCGGCCGAGGGCGCCGTGCCCAGTAGCGCCGTCTGGCCCGCGACCGCGGAGCCGGCGGGGGGCAAGCCCGTGGGCGGCGGCGCGGGCGAGGGCGCGGGCGGCGAGGCCCGACCGCCGCTCGGGCTCGTGAAGCACGCGGTCGCTTTCGCATTATCCCTCTTCGCCGCCATCCTCTCGCTGTGGATGTTCACGCGTCACATCGATTTCCCCATCACGTATCATCCTGACGAGAAGGGGAAGGCGCAGCAGTTGTTAACCGGCCATCGGAACTTCCGGCACCCGCAGTTGCTCCTTCAGTCCGCGAGGCTGGCCGCCGGCGCGGCCGGCGGCGTTGACGACGCCAGGGCGGCGGTCCTGGTCGGGCGATGGACCTCCGGCGCGCTGGCGGCGGTCGCGGTATTCGCCCTGTCGCTGGCCGCGTACGCGTCACACGGGTTCGTCGGACTGGCGGTCGCGGGGGCCGCCGTCATGCTGTGTCCCCCGCTGCACGTCTACGCGCGCTACTTCAAGGAAGAGACGGCGCTGGTCGCGGGCGTCGCGCTCAGCGTCCTGGGCGCCCGAGGCGTGATGTCCGCCCGCGGGACCGGCTGGCAGCTCGCCGCCGCCGCCTTGCTGGGCCTGGGGTGCGCCGCCGCCGTCAGCGGCAAGCTGGTCGGGATGGCGGTGCTGCTCCCCGCGGCGGCGGCGCTGGTGCTGGCGCCCGGGGCGGGCCGATGGCTATCGCCCGGTCGCTGCGCCGCGTTCGGCGTCGCTTCCGTCTCGGCCGTCGCGGGCGCGCTGCTGTTCAACGCGCCCGCCCTCAGCAGCGTGGTCCCGCCGGTGGTCTCGCCCGAGGCGCGAGCGGCGCTTTGGAAAGAAGTTGAGCACGGCACGACCGGGCACGTTGGCGTCACCATGGACGTCCCCAACACCTACGTGCTGCGCATCGCGTTCAGCGAGCTGATGCCCCACCTATGGATCGCGGCGGCGTGGGCGGCATCGCTGCTGATCATGGGTCGGCTCACCGTTGGGCGCTGGGGGGGCGTCCTCATGCTGTTCCTCGCGTCCTTCGCGGTGGAGCTGGCGTTCGGGCGCATTCCGATCCCGCGTTACGCGCTGCCGGTCACCGTCGTGGCGTACTACATCGCGGCGGAGATGACGGTGGCGGCGTGTCGCGCGATGAAGCCGCGACTGGCGGTCCCGCTCATCGCGCTGGCGCTGGGCGCGATCATCGTCGGCCAGGGCGGGCGGTGCGCCGCGCTGGCCGAGCAGTTCCGCGACGACAGCCGGCAGCGCCTGCGCGAGTGGATGGCGCGTCACGTCCCGGCGCAAGCGGTGATCGTGGCCGAGGCCGAGGCGCTGCTGGGCTCTGGTGGTGACCCGTGGAGACACCCGCACCAGGCGCCGCTCGCGCTGAAGTTTTTGTCCGTGCGGTCACCGGCAGAAGTGCACGACACCATTTTCGGGCTGAGCAGGCGCGGGGTCGAGTACGTCGTCATCGCCGAGCCGAGATACCAGCTGTTCCTCGACCGCGCGAGCCGCGCCATTCCCGGACAAGAGGAGCAGTTCGACCGTCACCGCCGGCTCTATCGGGAGCTGCTCGATCACGGCGACCTGGTCTGGGCGTCGATCCCGCCCGTCCCGTCCCATTCCTACGTGAACCCGGAGCTGCGCGTCTATCGGGTGAAGCAGGCGGCGGTCCGGGCGACGACCGGCGGGACGAGCGGCTGACGGTTAGCAGCGGAGGATCCCGGATCCCCTCGGATGCCGCACCGGAAGTCAGTGCCATGCAACAGCCCGTCGAACAGTCTTCTGGTCCAGCGACGGCGTCGGCGCGCCACGCCGCGCCGGATATGTCATCCGCCGCGCCCGCGCCATCGCCAGCGCCAGCGCCCGCAACCACGGGAGGAAATTGCCCCGATGAGCCGCCGGTGAAGTTGGACCTCCTCGTACGGCACGCGGCGGCGGCGCTCCTGTCGCTGCTCATCGGTATCGCGTCGCTGTGGATGTTCACTCGCAACATCGACTTCCCCGTCGCCTACCACCCCGATGAAGCAAGCAAGGCCGGGCAAGTCATCAGCGGCGAGCGAAACTTCAACCACCCGCTGCTCCTGCTCAACGCCGCCAGCGCGCTCCGCGACCACCTTGACGTGCCCGACGACCCCCGGCCGGTCACGATCGTGGGCCGGTGGACGTCCGGCGTCGCTGCCGCCGTCGCGGTGCTGGCCCTGACGCTCGCCGCCTACGGCTCGCGCGGATTCACGGGTCTGGCCGTCGCGGGCGCGATGGTCGCGCTCTGTCCGCCGCTGCACGTCTACGCCAAGTATTTCAAGGAGGACGCGGCTCTGGTGGCCGGCGTGGCGATGGCGGTGCTGGGGGCGCGGTTCGTGTTGTCCGCGCGCCGGACGCGCTGGCAGCTCGCCGCCGCGGCGTTGCTCGGCTTCGGCTGCGCGATGGCCGCCAGCGGAAAAGCGGTCGGGCTCATCGTCCTCGTGCCGTGCGTCATCACGCTGGCGATCGCGCCCCTTCCGCGGTGGTGGGCGTTGCCCGCTCGCGCCGCGGTCTTCTCGGTGGCGGGCGCGCTCGGCGTCTTCCTCATGAACCAGCAGGCGTTTGAGAGCCTGCTGCCTCCAATCCTCAGCGCGCCGGCCCAGGCTGCTCTGCGAGAGCAGGTTTCGCACGCCACGACCGGCCACATCGACGTCGCGCTGGACGTGCCGAACACGTTTTGCCTCCGCATCACCGCCGCCGAATTGATGCCGCACGCGTGGGTCGCGCTCGGCATGGGAGTCGCACTCACCATCGCGACCCGGAGGATCAGCCGTTGGGCGGTGGTGCTGGCGGCGTTCGCGGCGGCGTTCGCGGTGACGTTGAGCTTCAACACGATTCCCTTCCCTCGCTACGCGCTGCCGCTGACGGTGCTGGCATACTTTGCGGCCGCGGAAGCGGTCGCGGCGGTGGTGGGGTGGCTGTCGCTTCGCCGTGCCGCCGGCGCGAGGGCGGCGGTGATCGTGACGGTCAGCGTCGCGGGGCTTCTCCAGGGGTACCGGTGCATCTCGATCAACGAGCAGTTCCGCGACGACAGCCGCCAGCGGTTGCGGGAGTGGGTTGCGCTGAACCTCCCTCCCGCTGCCGTGGTTGCCGCCGACAGTTACACCCAGCTCGGGGGCGCGGGCGATCCCGACCGGTTCCCGGATCAAGCCACTTTGAGCATTAACTTGATGCGCGCCTCGTCGCCGGCCGATCTGGCTGACTCGCTCGAAGGGCTGGCGACCCTTGGCGTGCAGTACGTGGCGATCGCCGAGCCGACCTACGCGAGGTACCTCGATCCGGCGGCGCGGCCGGTCCCCGGGCGAGAGGCACAGTTCGAGCGGCGCAGGCAGCTTTACCGCCAACTGTTGTCCCACGGCAAGATGATCTGGTCGGCCATTCCGGCGGTTCCGACGCGGGCGTATGCGAACCCGGAAATCCGGCTCTACCAGGTGACGGGTGTCGCCGCCGCCGCCGCCGCGGTCACCACTGCGCGATAAGGCGTGAACATGACGACCCTGGCCCGTTCGATCTCGCGCGCGACGCGCACCCGGCCCTGGCGCCGTGCCGCGTTCACGTTGATCGAGCTTATCGTCGTGATCGGCATCATCGCCGTCCTGGTCGGGCTGCTCCTGCCGGCGCTGTCGCGCGCGCGGCAGCAAGCGAACAGCGTGGTCTGCCGCTCCAACCTGCGGCAGCTTGGGATCGTGCTCCAGATGTACGCCAACGACAACCGGGGCTGGCTCTACCCGGTCGGCCCCGCCGGCGCCGGCGGCAAGCCGACCACCTTCGGCACGAATTACCCCCCGCACCTCAGGTGGCCCATGCGGGTCTCCGCCTTCGGGTTGAAGATGCCCGATGCGCTCCCTTACGACCCGGCGTTATACGATCCGGGCGCCTACGATCCGCACACCTTTCCGGTGCAGCGGTTCACGCCCGCGATCCTGCTCTGCCCGAGCGACCGCGAGCCGCTCGAGGCGCACACGTACCTGCTCAACAAGCACCTGGCCGACCATCACATTCGCGTCAGCAGCAGTGATTTCGGGGGCCTCAGCTCATCCCAGGTCGTGGTCGGCGGCGAGAAGCGAACCCAGATGCGGGACTACTACATGGAGCGGGGAGACAATCACGGCGAATTTGATCGTGTGGTGGAAATGTACAAGCACGGGCTGCGGCTCGGGTCGAACTACCTGTACCACGACGGTCACGTAGAGACGCTCGCCCCGCGCGAGGCGCTTCCCGGGCTCGACCCGTGGGATGTTCCCATCGAGATCCCGCCCGGCCCGGCCACGAACTAAGCGGCGTCCCGATCTGAAGGCGCAGCGTGAAACCCCATTGGACCCAGCCGTTCTGGTGACCGTGCCGCCGACCGCAAACCGCGCGAAGTGGTGTGGGCGGAAAAGCGTTCCCGATAGGGCTCGAACCTATAACCTTCGGCTTCGGAGGCCGACGCTCTATCCAATTGAGCTACGGGAACATGGCGGGGAATCACTGTAGCCCGCGGGGGGCGGGGTGTCCAGATCGGACGGATCATCACTGGGCGCGCCGTCGCCGCGAATGCGAGCGGCGGCGGCACGGAGTGACGCAGCAGGCGGCGACGCGGCCCCGACAGTGCGGCGGCGGCGACTGCGGCTACCGCGGCGGGCGGCGTGGCGCTGCTTGCGGTAGCTCAGCTGCGCCGGGGCTCAGCTCCGCCGGGGCGTAGCATGACGGGGCGTGGCGCAGCGTCGCCTCGCCTCGCGTGGCAACACCGCCCGGCGGGGCTCGAGTTAATCCTCGAACGGCTGCCGGCGGATGCGCCAGTTGGTTTCGTCGATGGGCGGCATCGCGAACTCGGCGTCGGTGAGGTTCGCGTTCACCCGGACCTCTTGCAGCTCGGTCTGCTTCGTCGTCGTGCCGTTGCGGTCCTGCGTGACGATGCGCACGGGCATGCGCGTCGCCGGGTCGACCCAGAAGTCGATCGTGGCGAACTTGTCCTGGAACTGCGTCCCCTCCTTCGGCACCAGTTGCACGTGGATCGTGCCGGGCGGGTCGCCGTTGGCCGGGTCGAGCTTTTTGACGTCGAACATGCGGTGGACGTCGGCCTTGTCCTGGCCGAGGGGGAGGGGGAAGGGGCCTTCACCAAGCTTCAGCAGGTCCATCTTCTGCCCCGGCCGCAGGACCTGGCGCTCGACCTGGAGCTTCTGCTCGTAGTCGCGGTCGATCAGCGTCCCCTTGTCCAGCAGGTATTGCACGCGCTGGACCTCCGGCTTGCCGTTGGCCTCGCGGCGGTCGAAGTTGACGTGCAGGCGCGCGTCGCCGGGGCCGACGCGCTGCATCCACATCCGCCCGGAGAGCTTCGACTCGTTGCCGGTGGCGGCGTCGATCTCGGCCATCGAGACCTTGGCGGTGAAGTCCTTCAGCTCGTCGCCGCGCGCGTCGAGGGCGTCGAGGACCTGCTCCAGCGACGACGCCGGCGAGAGCGGCCCGCCCGGCGCCGCGGCGGCAGCCGGAGCGCCAGCAATCGCCGAGGCGGGAG
>DASQDR010000152.1:0-7868 GCA_035634055.1 Tepidisphaeraceae bacterium
CCCGCGGCAGCCGGGGGAAACTCACCCCAAGCGGGCCGCGCGCTCGGCGGGCCGCGCCGCCACGCCCCCCGGCAGCAAGGGCGGGCGCGGCGCGGCATTGGCGCGCGGCGCGGTGACGGTGCGGCGCGCCGACGCCGCCGCTGCCGCCCGGGCATCGGGCGACGGCGGGCAGCGCCCGTCGCTCAAGCACGTCGCCCTGATCGTGGAGTCCGCCATCGCGCCGCGCCGGTCGATGCTCGCCGGCGTCGCGCGCTACATCCAGGAGCACGAGCCGTGGGCGGTCTACCTCAAGCCCTTCGGGGTTGAGAACTCCCTGCCCAACTGGCTGCGCGACTGGCGCGGCGACGGGATCATCGCGGCGGTGAAGGATCCCGCCAGCGACATCATCGTCCAGCGCGGCATTCCCGTGGTGGACGTGGTGGGCATCCTGCGCCACGAGCACGTGCCGCTGGTCCACACCAATGACCGCTCGGTCGGGCGGCTGGGGGCCGAGCACCTGCTGGAGCGCGGGTTCCGGCACTTCGCGTTCTGCGACTACGTCGACCAGTTCTGGTCCGTCGACCGCCGCGACGGGTTCGCCGCCACGCTGCGCGCGCACGGGTTCGACGCCGAGGTTTACCACATGCCCCGCCCCGGCCCCGGCTCCGGCGGCCCGGAAGTCTGGGAGCAGCAGCAGCGCCGCCTCGCCACCTGGCTGAAGGACCTGCCCAAGCCGGTCGGCGTGATGACGTCCAACGACCTGATGGGGCAACAGCTCCTCGAGGCGTGCCAGCGGCTGGCGATCCGCGTGCCCGAGGCGGTCGCGGTGGTGGGCGCCGACAACGACGAGCCGATCTGCCGCATCGCCTGCCCGCCGCTCTCCAGCGTCATCATCAACGACCACCAGCGCGGCTACGAGGCGGCGGCGCTGCTCGGGCGGATGATGAACGGCGAGCCCGCGCCCGCCGAGCCGATCTACGTCGAGCCGGCCGGCGTCTTCACCCGCGCCTCCACCGACATCATGGCGATCGACGACGCCGCCGTGGTCGAGGCGCTGCGCTTCCTCCGCGAGCACTGCTGCGAGCGGATCAACGTGGACGACGTGGTCCGCGTGGTCCCGCTGAGCCGCAGCGTGCTGGAGCGCCGCTTCCGCAAGTCGGTCGGCCGGTCGATCAACAACGAGATCGTCCGCCTGCGCGTCAACCGCGCGATCGGCCTGCTGACCGAGACGGCGCTGGAGCTGAAGGTCGTGGCGCAGAAGGCGGGCTTCGGCACGCAGTCGTACATGAACGCGGTCTTCCACGCGAAGCTGGGCAAGACTCCGGGCTCGTTCCGCAAGGCCGGCGGCGACTAAAGCGGCGCCTTGACTGCGACCGCGACCGCCGCCGCTATCGCCGCGACAGCCGCCGCCATCGCCATTGCCACACCGCCACCGCGACCGCGACCGCGACCGCGACCGTCATCGCCGGCCTCCACGCGCTGCCGGTCCGCGGCGTGCCGACGCGAGGGCGGACGGGCCTTGCCGTAGAATCCCCTCATGCAACTCGTAGGCGTGCAGTTGGACATCGCCTGGGAAGACCGCGCCGCGAACTTTGCGCGGGTCGCGGAGCTCCTCTCCCGTCATCGCCCCGCCCCGGGGGCGCTGGTGGCGCTGCCGGAGATGTTTGCCAGCGGGTTCAGCATGAACGTGGAGCGGATCGCCGAGAGCGAAGCGCGCGCGACCGAGACGTTCCTGTGCGGTATGGCGGGCGAGTACGGCGTGTACCTCGTCGGCGGGCTGGTGACGATCGGCGAGGACGGGCGCGGGCGGAACGAGGCGGTGGTCGCCGGGCCGGACGGGCGGGTGGCGGCGCGGTACCAGAAGATCCACCCGTTCTCGCCGGGGCGCGAGGCGCAGCACTACGCCGGCGGCGAGTCCATCGCCACCTTCGACTGGGGCGCGGCCATCGTGTCGCCGTTCGTCTGCTACGACCTGCGCTTCCCCGAGGTCTTTCGCGCCGCCGCCCAGCGCGGCGCGAGCGTGATGGTGGTGATCGCCAACTGGCCGAGCGCGCGGGCGGAGCACTGGGTCACGCTGCTGCGGGCGCGGGCGATCGAGAACCAGGCGTACGTGCTCGGCGTCAACCGCTGCGGGCGCGACCCGTTCCTGGCGTACCCGGGGCGGAGCCTGATCGCCGATTACCGCGGCGAAATCCTGGCCGACGCGGGGGCAAACGAGGGCGTCATCTCGGCCGACGTCGATCTGGCCGGGCAGGCGAAGTATCGCGACGAGCTGCCGTTCCTGGGGGACGCGAAGCGCGACCTGTCGGGGCTGTGGGGCCCCAGCGGGGAAGCACGAAATCCGGAACCAGGAAATCCGAAATAGGGCGAAACGACGAAATGAAGAAATGACCGAACGCGTGGGGGCGTCTCGGTCATTTCTTTGTTCTCCACTTTGGGAGCGTTTCGGATGTCGTGCTTCGATATTTGGTCCTTCTCTCGCAGGCACTGACGAACGCGGACGCCCGCTTCGCCAGGGCTTCGCTGCTCTACACGCTCGTGTTCTTCCCGTGTCCGCCGTGATCGCTGGCGTCGGCGATGTCGGGGTTGGCGCGCAGGCCGACGTCGCCGCCGGTCACCTGCGGGGTGCCGCCGGTGTGGTCGGGGGTCTTGCGCGACAGCGCCTTGCCGATGTTCTGATCGACGGTGCCGCGGCCCTTGTCGGGCAGGTCGGACGCTTCGACGCCGTCGATCGAGCGCGGGCCGACGTCGGTGAAGCCGGTGTTACCGGGGGTCGGGTCGAGATGGTTGGGCATGTGAATCTCCTCTTGCCTTGAAACGACCGGCCGAAGGGACGCAATGCCCGTGCCTTGCCGAGCGACCTCACGCGCGGGCGGCGGCGAAACCGCAAGCGGCGGCTAAAGATTCTCCGCGCGCGCGCGCGCGCGCGCCCCGCCCGCGCCCGGCGCCCCCGCGGGGCACGGGCCGCTACTTCCAGGTGATCAGCCCGGGCTCGAACGGCGTGGCCATGTCGGCGTTGCCGGGGAGGACGCGGATCGCGTACCCCTGGCGGCCGCTGCTGCGGCACTCGATCGAGCCGCTGAAGGCGTGGCGGCCCGGGCCGAGCTGCTTCACGTAGCGCATCGGCCGCGCCTCGGGGCTCTCGATCTGCCCGCTGGCGTTGATCGGGCCGGCGTAGAGCTGCACCTGCACTTCCTCCGGCGCCAGGTCGGGCAGGTCGAGCAGCGCCTCGACCTCCATCTGCTGCCCGACCTTGTAGTGCCCGTTGCCCGAGGCGTGCACGCCGACCACGCGGATCCCGCCCCACCGCGCGTGCAGGCGGTCCTTGGTGTGCGCCAGGTCGACGCTCTTCTTCATCCCGTCGTCCGTCAGCGCCGCGCCGCGCTGGGCGGCGGGGATGTAGAACTTCTCGGCGTAGTCCTTGACCATGCGGTTGGTGTTGAACACCGGCGCCAGCTTGCGCACGCAGTTCTTCATCCGCCCGATCCATTCGCGCGGCATGTTGTCCACGCCGCGGTGGTAGAACTGCGGGACGATCTGCTTCTCCAGGATGTCGTACAGCGCCTGGCTCTCGATCTGGTCCTGGAGGTTGCCGTCGTTGTAGGTCTCGCCGCGCCCGATCGCCCAGCCGAGGTCCGACTCGTACCCTTCGACCCACCACCCGTCGAGGATCGAGCAGTTGGGGACGGCGTTCATGGCCGCCTTCATCCCGCTGGTGCCGGAGGCCTCCATCCCGCGGCGCGGGGTGTTGAGCCAGACGTCGACGCCCTGCACGAGGTAGCGGGCGATGTTGATGTCGTAGTTCTCCAGGAAGACCATCCGCCGGCGGACCTGCGGCGACGAGCGGGCGAAGTTGACGATCGCCTTGATCAGCTCCTTCCCCTCCTGGTCCGCCGGGTGCGCCTTGCCGGCGAAGACGAACTGGATCGGCGTGCGGGTGTTCTCCAGCAGCGCGCGCAGGCGGTTGGGGTCGCGCAGCAGCAGCGCGCCGCGCTTGTACGATGCGAAGCGGCGGGCGAAGCCGATGGTCAGCGCCTCGGGGTCCAGCACCTCCTCGGCGCCGGCGATCTCGTCGTAGCTGGCGCCGCGCTTGACCAGCTGGTCCTTCAGCGTGGTGCGCGTCCAGGCGACCAGGCGCTCGCGGCAGCGCTCGTGCGCGCGCCAGAGCTCCTCGTCGGGGATCTGGTTGACCGCCTCCCAGACCGACTGGTCGGTCGGGTCCTTCTGCCAGCGGCTCGAGAGGTAGCGCTCCAGCACGAACTGGATGTCGGGGGCGAGCCACGAGCGGGTGTGGATGCCGTTGGTGACGTGCCCGATCGGCACCTCGTCGGCCGGCACCCCGGGCCAGATGTTGTGCCACATCTTGCGGCTCACGTCCCCGTGCAGCCAGCTCACCGCGTTGGCGCCGTCGGCCAGGCGGATCGCCAGCACCGCCATGCTGAACCCCTGCTTCTTGTTGGTCACGTCCTCGCGCCCCAGCGCCAGGAATCCCTCCTCGTCGAGCTTCAGCTGCGGGATCAGGTCCTTGAAGTAGCGCAGGATCAGCTCCGGCGGGAACATGTCGATGCCGGCGGGCACCGGCGTGTGGGTGGTGAAGACGCTGGTCGCCATCACCGCCTGCCGCGCCTCGTCGAAGCTGAGGTGCGGCGTCCGCTCCAGCAGCACGCGCGTGCGCTCCAGCGCCAGGAAGGCGGCGTGCCCCTCGTTCATGTGGAAGACCGTCGGCCGCACGTCCAGCGCCTCGAGCGCGCGCACGCCGCCGATGCCGAGCACGATCTCCTGCTTGATGCGCAGCTCGGTCCCCGAGCCGTACAGCCGGCTGGTGATCTCCCGGTCGGCCGGGGCGTTCTCCGGCAGGTTGGTGTCCAGCAGGTAGAGCGGGATGCGCCCGACCTGCGCCCGCCAGACCTTGCAGAAGACCGCGTTCTCCGGCAGCTCCACGCGCACGTGGACCGGGTTGCCGTCGGCGTGCTTCATCGGCTCGATCGGCAGGTTGTAGAAGTCCAGCTCCGGGTACGCCTCCTGCTGCCACCCCTCGCTGGAGAGGTACTGCTGGAAGTACCCCTGGCGGTAGAGCAGCCCCATGCCGACCAGCGGCAGGCCCAGCTCCGCCGCCGACTTCAGGTGGTCCCCCGCCAGCACCCCCAGGCCGCCGGAGTAGATCGGCAGCGACTCGTGGATGCCGAACTCCGCCGAGAAGTAGGCCACCAGCAGCTTGTCCCCGTGGGCGCGCTGGTACCACCCCTGCTCGGTCATGTGCTGGCGGAACGCCGCGTGGACGCGCCCCAGGTGCGACAGGTACCCGTCGTCGGTCGCCGCCCGCGCCAGCTTCTCCTGCGAGATGGTGCCGAGCAGCTTCACCGGGTTGTGGTAGACGGTCTGCCAGTGCTCGCGGTCGAGCCGCCGGAACAGCTCGACCGCGTCGTGGTTCCAGACCCACCACAGGTTGTGCGCCAGCTCCAGCAGCGGTTCCAGCGGCGGCGGGACGTCGGGCAAAACCTCGAAGGTGCGAATGTTCGGCGTGGGAAGGACGGCCATGGGGTTCACCTGTGTTGGGGTCGTTGTTGTCAGAGAAAAGCCCTGTCTCGAAGCGGCGGCATTTTAGGGGCTTTTGCTGGTATGTCACGGGGGGGAGGGGGGAGGAGGCACGAAGGCACGGAGGCACGAAGGCACGAAGTGGTGGGGAAGGGGGAAGGGGGAGGTGAAGGCAAGGGACTGAGGGGGAGCGCGATCGCTTCACTCTCTGCCTTTCTCCCTCAGCACTCCCTCCGTGCCTCCGTGCCTCCGTGCCTCCTCTACTCCCCCTCCCCCTTCGGCTCCCACCGCTTGGCGTAGAACATCGACTCGGTGGCGCGCTGCGCGAAGAAGTGGAGGCTGAACGGGTACTTCAGCTTCGAGGCGGCGAAGAACTGGAAGATGCGCTCCCCGTGCTTGTGCTGGCGCTCGAGGTTGGCCGCCGCCTGATCCTCCATTTCCGCGGGGATCAGGCGCTGGCGGTCGTAGTCCCAGTTGGGGTCGACGCGGACGAGCAGGTGGGCCTCCTCCCAGTCGATCGGGTAGTTGTGGATGAACCCCTCGCCGGTGCGCGGGGTGTAGAACCAGTAGCAGAGGAAGCGGTCCTTCCAGACGGTGGAGACCGCGTTCTCCGCGCCGGTGATCAGGCGGGCGTGGCTGGTGCGGATCGCCTGCCCGCCGAGCGGCTTGCAGACCCAGACCTTGCGCTCGCGGCAGTCGAACAGGCCGACGTGGGGGTACTTGCCGTTGAATTTTCCGGTGCACAGCTTCGTGCTGACGCGCGGACCGCCGGCCGACGCGCCGCCGCCGCCGCCGCCGCCGCCGCCGCCCGGCGCTCGCTTGCCGAAGCCGAACATGCTCAGGGCGCCTTCCTCATCGCGCGCAGAACGTACCGGGAAGGAGCCGCCGATGCACGCACGGCCGATCGACCCGCTTTCGTCGGCCGGGCGAAGGTGGCTACTGCCCGATCAGCTTGAGGACCACGAAGACGACCAGCGCCAGGCCGAGCCCGCCGCCGAACAGCCAGACTAGAAACGCCCAGCCGGCCGCCGCCACGGGGAACAGTTCGAGCATCATGGAGTTGTCCTTTCTGCCGGGCGGACATCGCGCCCGATAATGAGGGGCGGCCGCAAAGACCGTGCCGAGCCGTGGCCGCCGTCGCGCCGCGATCGCGATGGCGTGGTGGCCTCGCTCCTCGCCTCGCGCGCTCGACCGCCTCACCCGCGCCGGCGGAAGCGGAGCGGCGAGCGCGCGCCCCGCGGCGGATCGCGCGGCCTCACCGCACGCTGAGGGCGAAGGGGGCCACCAGCATCACCGGGTGCTTCTGGAGGAGCCGCAGCGCTCGGAGCTGCTGGCCGACCAGCCGGCGGGAGGGGCCGTCGAGCAGGGGCAGCAGCGCGTCAGCGCCCAGACTGGGGCGCAGGCGCCAGGCCGCATCGGGATCCGCCCCCCCGCCCCCACCCGCGCCACCCCCAAAATAGTCGGCCAGCGTGCGCGGCTCGGGCAGGGTCTTCACCTCGTACTGCCCGTCGGCCAGGTCCGCCTGGTCGGCGGCGTGGGCCAGGGCCTGCTGGAGCCCGCCGATCTCGTCGATCAGGCCGAGGTCCTTCGCCTGCCGGGCGGAAAAGATCCGCCCGCGGGCGACGTCGTCGATGTGCTTGATCTTCCCGCCGCGGGTGCTGAGGATGCGCTGGGTGAACTGGTCGTAGGTCTGCTTCATCCAGCCGGTGACGAGCTTGCGCTGGCGATCGGTCCAGGGGTGGCTGGAGCTGAACAGGTCGGCGTTGCGGCCGCGGGAGAAGGTCTCGGTGGAGAGGCCGAGCTTGGCGTAAAGGTCCTTCCAGACGAACTTGCCGCCGACGACGCCGATGGAGCCGACGATGCCGGCAGGGTCGGCGAAGATGTGGTCGCCGGCCGAGGCGATGTAGTACCCGCCCGAGGCGGCCATCGAGCCGATGGAGATGACGAGCGGCTTTCGCTCCGCCGCCCGCCGCGCCGCCTGCCAGATCACCTCGCTCGCCAGCGCGCTGCCGCCGGGGGAGTCGATGCGCAGGACGATCGCCCGGACCTCCTCGTCGCGCGCCGCCTCGCGCAGCGCCTTGCGCAGGTCATCGGAGCCGGCGGCGCCGTCGCCGTCGAACAGGCCAGCGCCGCCGTCGCCGTCCTGGATCACGCCGTCGACGTAGATGAGCGCCACCCGCGGCTTGCCGCTGGCCTCCTTCTGCTTGCCGAGCGACGCCAGCAGCGCGAAGGGGTTGGAGAAGTCGACCTGCTCGCGCTCCGGCTGCCCGTAGTCGTGCAGCAGCTCGATCTTCTGGCCGCCGTCGCCCTCGCCCTCGCCCGCCCCCTCGCCCGCCCCCTCGCCCTCGCCCGCG
>DASQDR010000153.1:0-8109 GCA_035634055.1 Tepidisphaeraceae bacterium
CGAGACGTCTCGCGGCTGCGGCAGCAGATGACTGAGCTGGGGGCGGACCGCCAGCGGCTGGAATCCATGCGGGCGCGTAGCCTCTCCTCGACGCCCGCGCTCACCTGGGCGCACGCCGCCCGCGTGCTGCTCGGCCAGTACCGCGCCGCCTTGCACGCCTGACTGAATCGAACGCAACGCCACGCAACGCTCGCGCGCACGGTGCCGCGAACGTCCACGAGAAGGATCTTGCCCACGGGACCACACGGATGAAAGCACCGGCAATACTGCAAATGCTCACGCTTCGCGGCCACTCGTTCTTCCCGGGGCCGCTCGGAGCGGGCAGCACGGTCATCGACCTCGGCGCGCACCGCGGCGAGTTCTCCGCGCAGGTCCGCGCCCGCTTCGGCTGCCGCTGCATCGCCGTGGAGGCCAACCCCAACCTCATCGAACACGTGCGGAAGGTCGAAGGGGTCCAGGCGCACGGCTGCGCCCTCGCCGGCGCCGATGGCGAGATGACGCTGCACTACTCCGCCAACCCCGAAGCCTCGTCTATCAAGGCCGGGCCGATGGACGCCACCGGCGACTCCGCGGTCGTGCCCGCGCGCTCGCTCGCCAGCCTGCTGGCGGAGGCGGGGGTGACGCGCGTCGACCTGCTGAAGGTCGACATCGAGGGGGCCGAGGTGGAGATGTTCGATTCGCTGAGCGATGACGAGCTTTGCCGCATCGATCAGATCACCATCGAGTGGCACGACTTCAGCGGCGCGGTGAGCGCCGACGAAATTGCCCGCATCGCCGGGCGGCTGGACCGCGTCGGCTTCGAGGCGTTTCGCTTCGGCGCCGACAACATGAACTGGCTATTCGCGCGGCGCGACGCCCCGGGGCTCGGGCGGTTGCGACGCAAGTACGTGCAGCTCTTCGTCCGGCCCGCGCGGGGCCTGCTGCACGCGTTCCGCAGGAGCACCGGGGTGCAGGTCGGTCTGTCAAACGAGTGACGCGCGCGCAGTAGCGCATCGCAGAGTCCCCGGGCGCGTTCGACCAAGACCGCCCGGCAAAGGCTCGAAGCAGGAGTCGCAATGAAGGGTTACAAGTTCTTCCGGGGCGTGTACCACACGCTCGTGCCCGAGTCGCTGCGGGACGGGGTGTACAACCGGTCGCCGGCGCAGGTCAGGAGCCTGAAGCGCCGCCTCGTCGCCGCGTTCGAGCGCGACGCGGCGCACGACGACGTCTACGACGCGGCGTACTACCAGAAGTTCGTCGAGCCGACGATGCAGATGTCTGCCAAGACCATGGCCGCCGCCATCGTGCGCGAGTTCGCCCCGGGGCGAGTGGTGGACGTCGGCTGCGGCACCGGGGCGCTGCTGGACGAGCTGCGGCGGCTGAAGGTGGACGGGCTGGGCCTGGAGCTGGCCGACGCCGCCATCGCGTGCTGCCGCGAGCGCGGCCTGGCGGTGCAGAAGTTCGACATCGAGCGCCAGGCGCCGCCGGACGTCTTTGCCGACGTCGTCGTCTCGACCGAGGTCGCCGAACATTTGCCCGAGGTCTGCGCCGACAAGTTCGTCGACCTGCTGACCCGCATCGCCGGCACCGTTTTGCTGACGGCGGCGACGCCGAGCCACGGCGGGACCGATCACGTGAACGAGCAGCCCAACGCCTACTGGATCGCCAAGTTCGCCGCCCGCGGCCGGCGTTACGACGAGGCGCTTTCGTCCCGGCTTCGCGCCGAGTGGCACGCCGCCGGAGTCGCCGGATGCTTCTGGACCTCTACCATGGTCTTCCGCACGCCGTGAAACAACCGGATCGACCCATCTGCGGGTTCGTGACGTGCATCGAGGCGGGGCCGCTCGAATCGATGGTGGTGCGCCTTTGCGCCAGCATCCGCAAGTTCGGCGGCGCGGGCGCGAGCACCGCCGCCATCTACGCCGTCAGCCCGCGCTTCTCGGCGCCGCTGGCGCGCACGACGCTGGAATCGCTCGAAGCGCTGAACGTTCACCACGTCGCCCGGCCCGTCGCTCACCGCTTTGGCTGGTACCACTTCCTCAACAAGCCGCTGAGCGTGCTCGCGGCGCTTGAGGCGGGCGGTGACGAGGTGCTGGCGTGGGTCGATGCCGACACCCTGGTCGTCCGCGAGCCGACCGGCCTATCCCTGGCGGACGACGAGGCCGCGGGCGCCTGTGCCCCCTGCGAGGACATCATCGGATCCACCGGCCCGAACGATCCGCGCGACGCCTTCTGGAAGGAGCTGTGCGCGATCGCCGGCGTGCCGCTGGATTCGCTGCCGCTGATCCGCACGCACGCGTCGAGTGACCGCAGCATCCGGCTTTACCTCCAGGCGGGTGTCTTCGGCATCCGACGATCGTCCGGCTTCGCCGAGGCGTACCTTCGCATGTGCGAGCGGCTGCTGTCGTCGCGCGTCTGCCTGTATAACGGCCCGCACTGGCTCGAGCAGATCGCGCTGGGGCTCGCGCTGCTCGAGGGGAACTTCAAGTGGCGCCAGTGGCCGTGGCGCGCCAATTACGCCGTCGGCAGCTTCCTGCCCGACCGCTTCGAGCGGCCGGAGTTCGCGGAGGCGGAAATCCTGCATTACCACGACGCGCTGGCGCCGGCGCACTTTCCGGCGTTCGTCGGCCAACTGCGAAAGCTCCGCGGCGGCCAGGCGGAGTGGCTGGCGGAGCAGGGGCCGGCCGGCGACCCACAGGGCCTAGCGTCGAAGATGGTCGGGCTGCCGGTCAGCGTGAAGCGCAAGATCCAGCGCCGGCTGCACGTCATGCGGTCGCGCACCCTCACGGCGCGGGCGAGCTGAAATTGGAACGGGCGGCACCGATGCGATCGATCATCATCCCGGCACACAACGAAGAGGCGGTCATTGCCCGCGGCCTGGCGGCGCTGACCGCCGGCGCGGCGGACGGCGAGCAGGAGGTGATCGTCGTCTGCAACGGCTGCACCGACGCCACCGCCGACGCCGCCCGCGCGTTCGAAAGCGCCGGCGTAACGGTGATCGAGACGACCGTCGCCTCCAAGACGCACGCCCTGAACCTTGGCGACCGCGCGGCCAGCGGGTTCCCGCGCTTCTTCGTCGATGCCGATGTGGTGATCCCGCGCGAGTCGGTCGCGGTCATCGCCAAGTACATGGCGGAGCACGACACGCTGGCGGCGGCGCCGGCGGCGCAAATGGACCTGGCCGGGTGCGACCGGCTCGTGCGCTGGTATTACGACGTGGACCTGCGGCTGCCGTCCTCGCGCTACGGCATCGGCTGCGCGGGCGTGTACGTCCTGTCGGAGAAGGGCCGGCGGCGGTTCGACGAGTTCCCGCCGATCGTGGCGGACGACGCCTTCGTGCGGCTCCAGTTCCGGCCGGAGGAGCGCGTGCGCATCGCCAGCGTCTCGTCGGTCGTTGCCGCGCCGCGCACGTTCAGGGAACTCATCGCGGTCATGACGCGCGTGCACTTCGGCAACACCGAGCTGCGCAAGCGTGCCCCGCACCTGTGGGAGAACAACGGCGAAGGAAACCGGAAGACGCTGCTGGGATTGGCGAAGCGTCCGGCCATGTGGCCGAAGGTCGCGACCTACTCGTGGGTGAAGATCGTCGCGCGGCTGCGCAGCCACTGGCGCTACACCCGCGCGCGACACACGATCTGGGAGCGCGACGAGACGGCGCGGCGAGCCGCGGCGGCGGTTCCGGCGGAAGGCGGGTAACACGATGTGCGGGTTCGCAGGATATGTCGACTTCAGCCGGCCGCACCCGTCGCCGCCGCTGTTGCAGCGCATGGCGGCGGCGATGCGCCACCGCGGGCCGGACGACAGCGGCGTCGTCGTCGACGGCGCGTGCGGCCTGGCGCACGCGCGGCTGAGCATCATCGACGTCGCTCACAGCGTCCAGCCGATGCGCAGCCGCCCCGAGCGGTTCACGCTCGCGTACAACGGTGAGCTCTACAACTACCCCGAGCTGCGCGATCACCTCGCGGCGTCGGGCGCGATCTTCGAGACCAGCGGCGACACCGAGGTGCTGCTGAAGAGCCTCGAGCGCCATTGGGCCGCGGCGCTGCCACGCCTTGACGGGATGTTCGGCTTCGCCATCTGGGACGCCCGCGAGCAGCGGCTGCTGCTGGCGCGCGACCCGATCGGCGAGAAGCCGGTCTTCTACGCCAGCCCTTCGCCCGGCCTGCTCGTCTTCGGCAGCGAGATCAAAGCGGTGCTCGAGCACCCGGATGTCGAGCAGCGGCTGAACGTCGACACGCTCCGCCAGGTGCTGCGCTTCCGCGCCAGCTACGGCGCCCCGACGCTGTACGAGGGCGTGCACCAGCTTCCGCCCGGGCACTACCTCGATTTCAGCGCCAGCGGCGGCCTGCGCATCGGGTGCTACTACGACGTCGCGGAGAAGACTGCCGCGGCGATGGAGCGGTCGGGCGGCATGACGGCCGATCAACTGGTCGAGCAGGGCGAGCAGCTTCTCAACCGGTCGGTGCGCAGGCGCTTGCTTGCGGACGTCCCGGTGGGGGCGTTCCTGTCCGGCGGGTTGGACAGCAGCCTGATCGTCTCCCTCGTCCGCTCGATGCGCGCGCCCGGCGAAGAGGTGCGCACGTTTTCCGTCGGCTTCTCCGACGACCAGCACAGCGAGCTGCCTTTCGCCGCGATGGTGGCACAGCAGATCGGGACCACCCACAGTGAAGTTCACGTCGACGCGGCGGATTACCGGTCGATGCTGCTGGAGATGACGGGGTTCCGAGACGCGCCCATCAGCGAGCCGGCCGATGTGGCCATCGCCAAGATGAGCCGCGCGGCCAGGGAAAGCGTGAAGGTCGTGCTGTCCGGCGAAGGGGCGGACGAGGTGTTCGGCGGCTACCCGAAGTACTGGCTGGCGGGGGCGCCGCGCGCGCTGCGCATGGCGGTACGGTGCGTCGGCGACCGCCGCGCCGCGCGCGTCGCCGGCATGTGCGGGTTGAACGAGCGACGCGCGCTCGTCGCCGCCCGCGCCATCTCGCTGCCCGACGAGTTGGGCCGGCTGACGCAGTGGTTCAGCTACCTGTCGCGGCACGACCTGCTCGACTTGCTTCCCGGCATCGGTTGGGAGCAGTCCGCGTGGGACCGAACGGTGCAGAGCCAGCACGACGCCCTTCGCCGCTCCGCCGGCGACAGCGCCGTCCGCCGGATGCAGATGGTCGACTGCCTCACCTGGCTGCCGGGAAATCTGCTGGAGCGCGGGGACCGGATGACGATGGCAAGCGGCCTGGAATTGCGGCTGCCGTTCCTCGACATCGAGCTGGTGCCGTACGGTCTGGCGCTGCCCGACCGCCTGAAGGTGTCCGGCCGCACGCTCAAGTGGGTCGTCCGCCAGTGGGCGCGCAAGCACGTGCCCGAGGCGATCCTGCGGCGCAAGAAGTGGGGTTTCCGCGTGCCGCTGGACAAGTGGTTCCGCGGGCCGCTCCGCGACATGCTGCGACAGTACCTGTTGAGCCCCGCCGGCATCTGCGGCACGTACGGCGACCGCCGCCAGATCGCCGCGCTGCTCGACGCGCACGACGGCGGTACGGTCGACGCGAACCTGACGCTCTGGTCGTTGCTGACGGCGGAGGTCTGGTACCAGGACGTCTATTCGGCGCGATCGAGCGCGCGGACGCTAAGCCGGGCGGGGTGAGCTGCCCCCTGGGTTGGACGCGGCAGAACGATCGATATGTTTGCTAAGTCACCGCCGCTCGCTAACGATCGCTCGCTGCCGTCCAACAACGGGCGGCCCGGGCGTTTTCAGGAGCCCCGGCAGGGGCCCCCGGGCCGGCGGGGCAGCCAGGCATCCTTCTTTACCCAGTTCACTTTTTGCTTTTCACGTGAAAGACGGACTGTATACTCGCCCGCCGGGCAAGGGCACCGTTCGTGCCGAATCCGCATTTGGACCGCTTGAGAAGTGCGCCAATGTAGTTGGCAGGGGCGGAGCCCGTTCACGCCTGGCCCGGCGCAGGGGCTTTAGCCTCGCCGCCCAAGTCGCCCGAGTCATACCGCCTCGTCTACCCGCCCCGGAACTCAACGCTCTCGCGGTGCGCGCAAAACATGACCCGCCATAACGATAAACAACCGAGTTTCGCCTGGGACAGGCTCGAATCGCGCGTGCTGCTCGCCGCCGCGCAGTCCGATGACTTCCACGCATCGGCGATCAATTCCACGCGCTGGACGTTCGTCAATCCCATCGGCGACGGCACGGTCACCGCCAACGGCACCCACGCGCTGATCTCGGTGCCGGGCGGCAAGAGCCACGACGTCTGGACGGGCGCCAACAACGCCGCTCGCCTGATGCAGGCGGTGAGCGACGAGAACTTCGAGCTGGAGGTGAAGTTCGAATCCCGCCCCGACCAGCAGTACGAGATGCAGGGGCTGCTCGCCGAGGCGTCGCCCGGAAATTACCTGAGGTTCGACTTCCTCGGCGACGGCGCAGGGCTCCAGGTCTTCGCCGCCAGCGTCACCAACGGCGTCGCCTCCGCCCGCATCAGCCGACCGATTGATTCCGCGTCGGCGCTGTACATGCGCGTCACCCGCCAGGGGAACCAGTGGACGACGTCGTACTCGTATAACGGCAGCGACTGGGACGTGGCCGGGACCTTCGCTCACGCGCTGCCGGTGAGCAAGGTGGGCGTGTTCGCCGGCAACGCGCATGGGGCGGGCTCGCCAGCCTTCACCGCCTCGGTGGACTACTTCTTCAACACCGCCAGCCCGATCCTCCTCGAGGACGGCCAGCCACCGGTCGATTCCACCGCGCCGCGTATCCAGAACGTCCAGCGCAACAACGCGTCGAACCAGGTGCAGGTCACGTGGCAGACCGACGACGTCGCCACCGGCGTGGTCGAGTACGGGCTGACCGAGCAATACGAGCTCGGCTCGGTCGCGCAGCCGGCGGCCGGCAAGAACCACACGGTCACGCTGAACCTCGATGCCCTGAAGAACTACCACTTCCGCATCCGCGCCACCAATGCGAGCAACCTGCAAACGACGTCCGGCGATCACATGGTCCGCTCGGGCGCGCCGGTCCAGAGCAAGCCGGTCATCGACGTGTGGCACGGCCCCAACCAGTCGTTCGGCGGCCTGGGGCAGCCGCAGCGGTGGGTGAACATCATCGGCCGCGTGCGCGGCGCCGCCGGCATCTCGTCGCTCACCTACTCGCTCAACGGCAGCGCGCCGGTCTCCATCAATCCGGGGGCCAACTCCACCCGGCTCGAGAACAACGGCGACTTCAACATCGAGCTTCCCGCCGACGCGCTGCTGACCGGCGCCAACACCGTCGTCATCACCGCGCGCGACAGCGCGCAGCAGGTCACGACGCAGGCGGTCACCGTCAACTTCGCGCGCGGCAACGTCTGGCCGCGGAACTACACGACGAACTGGTCGGGCGCCACCAACATCGGCGACGTCGCCCAGGTCGTCGACGGGCTCTGGAGCCTGTCGGGCGACGGCGTGCGCACCGTCGAGATGGGGTACGACCGCCTGATCGCGATCGGCGATGTCGAGTGGCAGGACTACGAGGTCACCGTCCCGTTCACGATGCACGCCACCCAGTCCGCCGGCATCTACGGCCCGCCCGGCATCGGCATCCTCACCCGCTGGTCGGGGCACTACGGTCCGCCGGGCGGGGCCGTCACGAACGACAACTGGTGGCCGATCGGCGGGCTCGGTTGGTTCCACGGCGACCGCCTCGAGATCGTGGGCAACGCCGCCGCCCCCATCGCGGCCGAAGGGCAGTCGCGGTCTGTTCAATTCGGCACGCGCTACATCATGAAGATGCGCGTGGAATCCGTCCCCGGCGAGAACAGCACCTACTCGCTGAAGATGTGGCAGGACGGCACGCCCGAGCCGACGGCGTGGACGTTGACCGGCAGCGGCGTCGACGGTGAGCTGACCCACGGCTCGATCCTGTTGCTGGCGCACCACACCGACGCGACGTTCGGCCGAGCGACCATCACGCAGGTCATGGACGCGCCGGCGGTGATCAGCAACGTGCAGTCTCACCCCCGCGCGACGCAGTCGCAGTTGACGTGGCAGACCAACGAGCCGGCGACGGCGGTGGTCGACTACGGCAAGACCGGCGCGTACGAGCTGGGGTCGGTGCAGCAGCCGACGCGCGGCACCAGCCACGCCGTCACGCTGCTG
>DASQDR010000154.1:0-6253 GCA_035634055.1 Tepidisphaeraceae bacterium
AGCTGGCGATCGGGGAAGCGGGCACCGGTTCGGCGCAGCGCCTCGAGCTCGACGTCGACGTACCGCGCGGCGGCCGTGGCCGGTGACGCCAGCAGTTCGGCGCGCTGGTCATCGGGAAGCTGGCAGTCGCCGCCTTCCCACGACGCCCGGCACGTGATGATCGCTGGCAGGATCGACTCGTTGAGGAGCTGCGCGACCAGAGGCGGGTCGGTGAAGTGGTCGATCCGCAGCTCGACCAGGTCCGCGCCCGCCTCGGAGGCCTGTGCGATCTGCTGCTTCGCTTGCGCGATGTCGTGGACGAAGATGGCGACGCAGAGGTACGTCACCGCTTGGCCGGCAGCTCGAGCTTGGCGACCTGCTCCTCGATCAGCTTCTTCGTCGCGTCGCTCGCTTCCCACAGCGGCAGCCGGAGTTCGCCGGTATCCATTCCGGCGACCCTCATCGCGTGCTTGATGCCGGCCGGGTTGCCGTCGAGGAAAAGGCTCTTGATCAGCGGGTAGAGCCGCCGGTGGATCGTCCCCGCCTCGGCGAAATTGCCGCTCGCCGCCAGCTTCACCAGCCCGGCGATTTGCTTTGGGAGAAGGTTCGACGCGACGGAAATCACGCCCTTGCCGCCGATCGCCATCAGCGGCAGCGTGAGCGAGTCGTCGCCGCTGAGGATCGGCAGGTCGCAAAGCGTGCTGATCTCGGTGGCGATGTCCATCGAGCCGGTCGCCTCCTTGATCGCGACGATGTTCGGGTGCTCCGCCAGGCGCGCGACCGTCGGCGGCATCATCGTGATGCCGGTGCGGCCGGGGATGTTGTAGAGCACGATCGGCAGGTCCACCTTGTCCGCCAGCGTCATGAAGTGGCGGTAGAGGCCTTCCTGCGTCGGCTTGTTGTAATAGGGGTTGACGCTCAGGCCGGCGTCCGCGCCGACCTTTTTCGCGAAGGCGTGCAGCTCCAGCGCCTCGGTGGTGGCGTTGCCGCCCACGCCCGCGATCACCGGCACGCGCTTCCTTGCCACCTGCACGGTCAGCTCGATCACGCGCTCGTGCTCGGGGAAATCCAGCGTCGGCGATTCGCCGGTCGTGCCCACGGGAACCAGCCCATCAATCCCCTGGGCGATCTGGAACTCGACCTGCTCGCGCAGGCGGGCCTCGTCCACCTTCCCATCCCGGAAGGGCGTGACCATGGCCGTCATGGCGCCGGTGAGGTTCAACATGCGCGGGATTCTAGAATGGTTGCTCGCATTCTCAAAGAAGGCGGCACCGCGGAGGGCGCCGAGGGCGCGGAGGCCGATCCAACTCCAAGCGCCTTCCTCTGCGTCCTCTGCGCCTCTGCGGTGAAATTCAATTTCCGCAGGCGTGGAGGTACCTGCGAACCGTTTCGGCCAAGCCAAGCTCCAGTGCGTCAGCGATGAGGGCATGGCCGATCGAGACCTCTGCCACCTGCGGGCAGGCGCGGAGGAACGGCGGGAGGTTGTGGAGGTTGAGGTCGTGGCCCGCATTGACTTGCAGGCCGACGGCGACGGCGCGCTCGGCGGCGGCGGCATACGGATCGGCGGCGCCCGCGTCGCCGCGGGCGAAGGCGGCGGCGTACGGCTCGGTGTAAAGCTCCACGCGGTCAGCGCCGATCGCCCTGGCCAGCTCCATCTGCTCCGGCAGCGGGTCCATGAACAAGCTGACCCGCGCGCCCAGCCCCTTGAGCTGAGCGATGATCGGGCGCAGGCGCTCGCCGTCCTTGGGCAGGTCCCACCCGTGGTCGCTGGTGAACGCCTCGGGCGTGTCGGGGACGAGCGTCGCCTGCGTCGGGCGCGTTTGTTCGACCAGCGGCAGGTACTCGATGAACGGGTTGCCCTCGATGTTGAACTCGCGCCCGGGGTATCGCTTGAGCAGCTCGGCGATCTCGGTCACATCGCGCGGCCTGATGTGCCGCTGGTCCGGCCGCGGGTGCACGGTGATGCCGGCGGCGCCGGCGTCGAGGCACATGGTTGCGGCCCGCATCACGCTCGGCAGGTTGAGCTGCGGCCGCGTATTTCGCAGCGTGGCGACCTTGTTGACGTTGACGGAGAGTTTGGTCATTGGCCGGAGCATGTTAGCGGACGGTGCGGCCGACTTCCTCGACCAGCTCGCGCGGGCAGCCGATGTCGGCAACCGTGATCTGGCCGGTGTACTGCCGTGACGCGGGGTTGGCGAAGCCAGCCTTCTCGGCGACGAAGGTGACGGTCCGCCGCGCCACCACGCGCGCGCCCGGGGCCTCGCCGGTGTCGCAATCGATCCCGCTGGGCAGGTCGACGGCCAGGATGCGCTTGCCGATGCTGTTCATCGTTTCGATGAGTTCCGGGTTCCGCGGGGCCGACTGCAAGCCCGTGCCGTACAACGCGTCGATGGTCAGCGCCGCGTCGTCCAGGTGCCGTGCGACTTCGCGCAGGTCATCCGCCCGCGTCAGTGGCAGGTTCATCGCCTGCACGATCCGCCAGTTGATGGCCGCGTCACCGCGGTACGTGTGTGGATCGACGGCTAGCATGATCCGCACCGCCGCGCCGCGGTTGTGCAGGTGCCGAGCCACGGCCAGCCCGTCGCCACCGTTGTTCCCGCCGCCGCAGACGATCGCGACCTTCGGTGTATCGGTGCCGGCGAGCATTTCCATCGCCGCGTCGACCACGCCGCGCGCCGCGTTCTCCATCAGCACGACGCCCGGGACGTGGTACTGCTCGATCGCCCGCCGATCGAGCTCGCGCACCTGGGCCCGAGTGAGTCGCAGCGGTTCGCCGGTCGTCATCGCCGCGATTATACTCGCCGCGACTTATGCGGATTTTGCTGACCAACGACGACGGCATCATGGCCCCCGGAATCGTGGCGATGTACCGGGAGCTGGTGAACCTCGGCGACGTGACCGTCGTTGCCCCCGAGACCGTGCAGAGCGCCACCGGCCACGGCATCACGCTGACCACGCCGCTGCTGACCAACCGCGTGACGATCGAGAACGCCTTCACCGGCACCGCCGTCGACGGCCGGCCGGCGGACTGCGTGAAGCTGGCGATCAACCAGTTGCTGCCCGAAGCGCCCGACCTGGTGATCAGCGGGATGAACAGCGGGGCGAACGTGGGGATCAACGTGCTGTACAGCGGCACGGTGGCGGCCGCCATCGAGGCGGCGTTCCTCGGGCTCCCCAGCGTCGCCGTCTCGCTCCACCTGCGCGCCGAGGTGCCGACCGACTACCGCCGCGCCGCGCGGCTGGCGCTGGACGCCATCCGCCTCGTGCTCGACAACGGCCTGGCGCGCGGCGAGATGGCGAACGTCAACGTCCCCGCGCTGCTGCCGCACGAGGAGCCGGCGGGCGTGAAGGTCGTCCGCCAGTGCACGCGCGGCTTCATTGACATGTACGAGAAGCGCACCGACCCGCGCGGCCGCGAGTACTTCTGGAACAGCAGCGTCTTCAGCCTGGGCGACACCGAGGACGACACCGACGTCGCCGCCCTGCGCGACAAGTACATCTGCATCACCCCCCTGCAGTTCGACCTGACCCACCACGCGATGGCCCGGCGCTGGGGCGAACGGAAGTGGGCGATGCCGGCGCGGTGACTCCCTGGTGCAGATCGGGAAAACGCGCCGCGCGTCGAGCGGTAGGGCGACACTAGTGTCGCCCGCTTTCGCTGCTGAAGAGGGCGAGACAAGTCTCGCCCCTACGAGCGCGCGGACTATGGCCACAGGCTTACGCTTCCCCGCGCAGGCCGATGGCGCTGGCGGTGGCGTGGGTTTCGATGTGGCTGATGCTGATGTGCCAGCGGAGGATGCCGAGCTGTCCGGCGATGCGTGCGCACTCGCCGGTGAGGTGGATCTTCGGTTGGCCGCTCTGTTCCTTGACGACCTCGACGTCGGTCCACGCGATCGCGCCGCGCCAGCCGGTTCCGAGGACTTTCAGCACCGCTTCCTTGGCGGCGAAGCGGCCGGCGAGGTGCTCGTAGTAGCGCTTGTTGTTGCGGGCGCAGTACGCCTGCTCGCCCGGCGTGTAGACGCGGTCGAGGAAGCGCTGGCCGTGCTCGTCCACCAGGCGCTGCACCCGCGAGGTCTCAACGATGTCGATGCCGTGGCCGACGATGGGCATGCCAACAGAATACGCCCCACGCCGGTGGGAAGCACGGGGGCTCGCCCGTTTCGTTGAAGTGCATCCCATCGCGCCCCTTCGCGCGCCACTCGAGCGCAGACGGTGGCCCGTGCGGGCCGACGGACGAGCACCCAATCGCACGAGCCGTTCACGTCTAGGTTCTCGATGTGATCCCCCTGACCGCGGCCCGCAAAAACGGCGCGCCATCTTCACGACATCACACGTCAGAATGATTAATTAAGGTTTCGCCATGTTCGAGGACGGCGGCTTCACCCGGCTCCCAGCGCCAGTCGTCGTTGACGGTGATCGGCAACGCGCTCTACTTCGTCGCTGATGATGAGGAGAGTTCGGGGTTGGGGGAACGAGCTTTGGAAGTCCGACGGCACCCCGGACGGGACCGTCGTCTCAAAGACATCATTTCCGGGGATGGCGACTCCAATCCGTACAGCCTCAAGAACATCAACGGCACGCTCTACTTCGCCGCCACCGATAGCGCCGGCACCGAGCGTTGGAAGAGCAACGGCACCGCCGCGGGCACGACGCGCGTGAAGGACATCGTCCCCGGCGCAGGCAGCTCTTGGACCGGAATGCTTGCCGAGCACGGCGGATCGCTGCTGTTCACGGCGAGCGACGCGACGAGCGCACGGGAACTGTGGAAGAGCGACGGTACCGCCGGCGGCACCGTCCTGCTCAAGGACCTCAACCCGGACACGCGCCCCTCGACACCGGGCGCGGTCGGCGTGGCGGCGCTGGACAACGTTGCCTACTTCTACGCCGGCCAAGACGAGAACGCCTTGGGCTTGGAGCTGTGGCGCAGCGACGGCACGGCCGCCGGCACCTATCGCGTCAAGGACATCAACCCCGGTGCGGGCGGAGCGTTCTCGCCGTGGTTTGCTGCGCCGGTCACCTACGAGGGCGCGCTCTACTTCGCGGCCACGACGGGTGCCAACGGTATTGAGCTGTGGAAGAGCGACGGGACCGACGCGGGAACCGTCCTGGTGAAGGACATCTACGCCGGCGTGGGCTCCTCGTCGCCTTCGCAACTGACGGTGTCCGACGGCCTCCTGTTCTTCCGCGCGTGGGACCCGAGCGGAGGGTAGGAGCTGCGGAAGACCGACGGCACCGCGGCCGGCACCGTCCGTGTCAACGACGTTCGCCCGGGGACCGTTGACGGCTCCTCGCCCGTCGAGCATCACTACCCTGGCATGCTCGGACAGTGCAGCTACTCCATCCAGGTGACGGCGCAACTTCCGGGCGGGTCGACGCTCAGCGGCAGCAAGCTGCTCACGGTCATCAACTACGGCGAGGAATCGCTGGCGCCGCCGCTGCTCGGCGGCGGAGGGGGCGGTGTCTTCCTCGCCGCCGCGCCCCTGACGACGGCCTCCCAGAAGCGACAAGCGGCGCTCAAGAACCTCGAGTGGGTCTACAACAACGTCAGGTTCGAACCTGGCAGAACATCGACCCGTCTTACAAGTTCAAGAGCCTGCCCAAGCAGCGCGCCGAGTTGGATGCAATCGGGCAGACGCAGGCGTTGTTTACCGACGCCGTCCGGACCGCCTACCTCACCCAGTTCCGTTCGGAGCTGCCCTACGAATACTACGAGGGCCTGGTTCAGAATTACCTTCGCACCACCCCGGGCGCCGCGTGCGGCTGCGGCTCGGGCAGGAGATGATGTCGCAGTACGGGCTGCGCGCGCTGTCGGTGCACCGCTCGCACACCGCCGGCCGGTACGTCAAGATCGAATTGCTCGGCAACGGGACGGCAGGCGAGGACTGGGATTACCTCTCTCTCAAGGAGATCCGCGGATGGGGGATCGGGCCCTGGACTACACGGTCCAAGCCGTCAGCCTCGGCGTCGGCCTCGCCGCCGGCGTCGCCCGCGCCGCCCAAGCGAACCTGGCGAGGTCGGCGGTGAGAAACTTCGCCGACGATGGGTTCAGGAACATCGCACGGTCGTCTGGTGCCAGCGTCGCCACCGATGGTTTCAGAGCATTCCGGCGGTCGCCGGGCGCCTCCGCGCCGCGAACCGTTCCGCTGACCGTCCTAAACAAGTGCTTCGTTGCCGGCACACCTGTCCTGATGGCGGATGGCAGCACCAAGTTTATTGAGGACGTGGAGGAGGGCGACTGGGTGCTGGCCGACGACCCGGAGGACGGGCGGGCACC
>DASQDR010000155.1:0-24235 GCA_035634055.1 Tepidisphaeraceae bacterium
CGCGACGCGCGCCACGGGCACGCCGCGCGGGGCCGACGCCTGGGCCAGCCGCAGGGCGTCGCGCGGGCGGCGGCGGCGCGGACCCCGAGGTCCGGCCGGGCCCGGGGCCGTTGAACGCGCGAGAGCATATGGACGCCCCCAGCCGAACGCAAGGGAGGTTGTGAAGCGTTTCACGAACCGATCCCGCACCGACCCCGCGCGGTCTCCAGCCCCGCATGCGAGCCGCTGTGACCCCCGTCCGCCCCGCGCCGCGCGCGGGCGCTGCCGCGCCCGCGGCCGGCGGCGCGGACCGCTCCGCCCGCGCAGCCGGTTCCCCCGATTCCGTTGGCGGCGGTAAGATGCCGCTCATGTCCCGCCAACAGCGACCCTCGCGCGCCGAAATGATCGCCGCCACCTGCGCGGCGTTGTCGGCGCTGGCGTGCATTGCGGTGCTGCTGCTCTGGGGAAGCACGTATCGCACGTCGATCGGGTCGGAGCTCAACGGCCCGGACGACGCGCAGATCCAGTTCGCCTCCTACGAGGGCCGGCTCATGTTCGGCGTCTTCCGCAATGACACGCCGCCCCTTCGCCGCTGGGGCAGGCGGCCGGGGACGCAGCTCAGCGACCTGCAAGCCAGCGGGCGGTGGATCGCCGGCGACCTGCTCGGCTGGGGCGTCGCCCTGCCGCACCTGCTGGTCGCCGCGCTGGCCGCGGTGCCGGCGCTGTGGTGGGGGCTGGTCTTCCGCGAGCGCAACGAGCAGGCCCGGCGGCGCGAAGAGGCCCTGTGCCCCGCCTGCGGCTACGACATCCGCGCCACCCGCGACCGCTGCCCCGAGTGCGGCGAGCCGGTCGATGCCACGCTGCTGAACTGGGACGTCGCGACCGCACCGGCGACGGCCGCGGCCCGCGCCGCCGCACCGAATGGCTGAGCCCCGCGAGGCGACGCGGGTGGACCCGCGGGCCGGCGTCGCCACACGCGCGCCGCGACGTGCCGCGCACAGGGGGCAAGCATGACCGACCTCACCGAAGCCCGCCCCGCCGCCGCGAACGATGTTTCTCCCCCGCCACCTGCCGGCGAGGGATCCGCGCCCGCGCCACGCCTGCGCCGTCGGTTCACCCTCGCCCGCTTCCTCCTGGCGCTCTGGGCGGCGGCGCTGCTGGCGGTGGTCGTGGCGTGGGTGCGAAGTTATGCGGCGGAGGACGCCCTGCTGGTCGGGCGCGAGACGATCGGCGGCACGCGCTGGACGCGCCAAACGTACGGCCTGTTCGTCAGCCGTGGCCTGGTGGGCCTTCAGGTAAGCACGATCAGCAACTCGACCTCGCGCCGGTTCAGCGCCACCGGGTTGCCGTCGCGCAAGCTGTCGTACGACTGGCGGTCGCGGAGCAAGTCCCCGCCGCCGCAGTGGGAGCACGAGTCGGCGCCGCGCGACGGATGGGAGGAACTGGGGTTCAGCCACCGCAGGAGCTACGTCCTTGCCGGCCTCTCGTCGTGGCGGGTCACCGCGCCGCTCTGGAGCGTGCTGGCGGCGGCGGTCGCGATCCCGGCGATGCTGTGGGCGGCGGCCCACCGGCTGCGCTGCGGCCGCCGACGGGGGCGCAACGGCGGATACTGCCCCGCCTGCGGGTACGATCTCCGCGCCACCCCCGACCGCTGCCCGGAGTGCGGGGCCAACGGCGCCTACGCGGCGGCGCCCGACCGCGCCGCCCATCGCACGGGCGACGGCGAGGGCGCGGGTCGGGCGGAGGCGAAGGGCGCGGCAAGTCGCGATGCGGCAGCGATGGGCGCGAGCCCGGGCGGCGGCGCGACGCCCGCCGCCGCGGCGGCGGGCCTGCCGGTCGAGGTGACGACGTGAGGAGAGCCATCCGATCCATCACCATCGCGTGCGCGCTGCTGCTGGCGGCAGCGCCGACGGCGGCGTGGGTGCGATCGGCGTGGCGGCTCGACTCGATCAGCGGCGAGTTCCGCGGGCGAACGTACACCCTGAGCTCATACCGCGGAACGATCGGCGTCATCGAGCTTCATCACGCTTGGCACCTTGCCTCCGTCCGCTGGTCCACCTACCGCGTTGACGAGGTGCGCCAGAGCAACCGGACCTTGCTTGACGCCGCCCGCGCGAACGCGGCCACGCGCGGGCGGCTGGGCTTCTTTTACGGCGAGGGCGCGGCGGCCGGGATCTGGTCACGCTGGTTCGCCGTGCCTTACCCCGCGCTGGCGACCGTCGCGGCAGCACCGTTGGCCGTCCTGCTGCTGCTCGCGCTCCGCCGGCGCCGGCGCCTCGCCGCCAACCAGTGCGCCCACTGCGGCTACGACCTGCGCGCCACGCCCGATCGCTGCCCGGAGTGCGGCAGCATCGCCGCGCAACCGCCCGGCAGGGTCGCGCGCACCGACAGCCCCGCGGTGGCGGAGATGACGGACACACTGACGGCAGCGCCCGCGGCAGTGCCCACGGCGGCGGCGGCCGCGATCGGGGCCAAAAGCGTTCCGCGGACGAGGTGCCAGCGTGACAGCTACCTCTGACGTCCCGGGCAGCGCGCTCCGCCGGCTCCTCCACGGCAAGGCCAGGATCCGCGGCGTGTTCGCCTGGCTCTTCCACGGCGCCGCCATCCTGATGTTCCTGCTCGGCGGCGGGCTGGGCGCGCAGCCGCTACGTCGGGCACGATCTCAGCCACACGACACTCCGCCCCGTTGCCGCGCCCGTGACGCCAAGCGCGCCGATCTTGCAGTACACCGCACGAGGGTTCGCGCACGGCGGCGGCGACTTCGTGATCTATCACGTCCGCGGCGACGCCGGCGCCATCGCGTTCGGGTCCGCTCCGCCCGCCACGGTCTACCGTCGGCTCGACACCGCCCCGGTCCGCCGGAAGCTGCCGGGGTACGTCAGTGGCGCCTTTGGGTACGGCTACTGCTCGCCCGTGCTCCCGGGGATATCGCCGGGGACGCAGATCCACTGGCGCGGCCTCGTCCTGCCGTACTGGCTGCTGATGGCGCCGCTGGTGCTGGTTGCGGTCCCGCGATGGGTCGGCCACTGGCGCCACCAGGCCGCCCGGCGGATCGCGGCGGGGCTGTGCGCCCGCTGCGGGTACGACGTCCGCGCCTCCCCCGAGCGCTGCCCTGAATGCGGGCTAGCCTGCCGCGCCGCGGGGCCAGCGCCGATCGCGGGAGGCGAGGCATGATTTCTGCCCCAGCGCGACGCGGTCAGTCCCGGATCGTCTTCAGATCCCCCGCCACCTGCTCGGCAATCTTGGCGACGGCGACGGCGTCGGCCTCGCGGGCGACCGAGCGGACGCTGACCATCACGTCGCCCACCGCAACGTAGCGCGTCTCCACGCGCAGCGGCTCGCCACCGGCGCCGCCCGCGCCGCTGGTGGCGCTGGTTCGAAGATGCTTCAGATACTTCGGCGGATCGGTCGTGATCACCTCTTCCGCGTCGGCGCTGGCGCCCGTGAGCGGCGGATGGCGGCGCTCGTCGTCGATCATCCGCCCCAGCAGCGCGTCGCGCTTCGGGCCCGGCTCGCGCGCGTCCTTCGGCATCACGCGGCAGCGCAGCACCATCTGGCGGGACGGGTCTTTCGGATCGGTGTAGGTGGCCACGAGCCCGTTGGCCTGATCGGTCTTCTGCTCGCGCCAGTCGAGCGGGACGACCGCCTTGAGCTGCGCGCGCGGGTAGACGCTGCGCTTGGCGCCGCGCGCCACCCGCATCGTGTCCAGCAGCTTCTCGGCCGCGGCGTGGACCGGGGCCGACAGCTCCCGCGCCTCCACCTGGGCGGTGCACGCCACGTGCACCAGGTTGAGCCCCACGATCCGGTACATCTGCACGCGGTCGGCCAGCTTCCCCTGCCCGACGCTCATGACGTCGCGCACCTTCAGAAAGTACCGCTCGTCCGGCTCGACGCGCGGGCCATAGACCAGCGCGTGCCCGTGCTGCTTCGCGGCCTCACGGATCCCCTTGCCGATGATCAGTCCCATCTGCTCCCGGGCCGTCGGCTGGATCGTCTGCGTCTGCGGGATGATCGTCAGCGTGAGCGCAGCCTCGGGCGCGTCGGACGCCTTGTAGGTGACGGCAAGATTGTCCGGCGACCGCCCGACCAGCTCCCAACCGGCGGGCGGGACAAAGCGGATGGTGCCGTCGGCGATCGGTTCCATCGACTCGATCGGCACCGGCTGGGTCGCCGCCGGCGCGGTAGCGACGGCGGAGGCCGACGGCTGCGCGGGCGCCATTCGAGGCGCGGGCGCGGCGGGCGCGGCTGCGATTCGCGTCACTGGCGCGAAGGCAGGGGCGCCTCGTGCCGGCGCCATTCGACGCACTGGCGCGGCGCCTGGCGCGGGCGTTGGCGAAGCTGGGCGAACTGGCGCCGTCGCGGGCACCGGCGAGGGCGCCGCGGCGGCGGTGGCAACCGGGGCAATCACTCCCGACACGCCCAGCACCGCAAGGATCAGCACGCGCATGGCCGCCACCTCCCGCGCGGCGGGCGGGTGGTGGATTTCCCCCCTCGACACCGCCGCCGCCGTCGAGAATCATTCTATCCGCGGATCGCCGCTTTTTATGGACGCAATGATCGCCGACATCGTGGTGGTGCTGGACCGTGCCTACGAGGAGCGCCTGCCCGAGGCGCTGGAGCAGTTGAAGTCCGTGGGCATGAGCATCGAGACCGCCGACGACGACAAAAGCGTGGTCACGGGATGCATCGAGGCGCACCGCGTCGAGGCGCTGGAGAAGCTCGAGAGCGTCGATTACGTTCGCAAGGTCTTTACCTACGCCGCCAACTTCCCCCCCGGCGACCCCCGCGACCGCGACGGCGTGTGATGGGTCGGGCATCGTCTGCCCTGCTCGTCCTGCGAGCTCTCGCGTCCACACGTTTGTCCGGCCATCACGCTCGTCCCGTCAGCGCGCTTCGCGAAAATCGCGGCAGGGTCGGAATCGCCGCGATAGTGAAATACTTCACGACCGGGTATACGATCCGGCGGCGCGGAGTTCGGTCCGGCGCTCGAGCAGAGGTGCGCTTGTCATGCCCAAGATCACGGTGGACGGAAAGACGATCGACGCCAAGGACCGCCAGATGATCCTCCAGGCGTGCCTGGACGCGGGCATGCCGCTGCCGCACTACTGCTACCACCCGGGGTTATCAATCCCCGCGTCGTGCCGTATCTGCCTGGTGGAGGTCGAGGGGCTGCCCAAGCTGGTGCCGTCCTGCCAGACGCCGGTGCGCGACGGGATGGTCGTCCACTCGACGTCGCCGAAATCGATCGCCAACCAGAAGCAGGTGATGGAGTACCTGCTGATCAACCACCCGCTGGACTGCCCGGTCTGCGACCAGGCGGGCGAGTGCCTGCTTCAGGATTACTCCTACCAGTACGGCCGGAGTCAGAGCCGCTTCGAGGAGGACAAGCACAAGAAGCCGAAGAAGGACGTCGGCCTGAACGTGCTGCTGTACAACGACCGGTGCATCATGTGCACCCGCTGCGTGCGCTTCACCCGCGAGGTGAGCGGGCAGAGCGAGCTGTTCGTCGAGGGCCGCGGGCACAAGGAGGAGATCAGCATCTTCCCGGGCCGGCCGCTGGACAACAAGCTGTCCGGCAACGTGGTCGACCTCTGCCCGGTCGGCGCGCTGCTGGACAAGGATTTCCTGTTCAAGCAGCGCGTGTGGCTGCTGAAGGAAACGCCGTCGATCAGCCCCGTGGACAGCGGCGGCGAGAACATCTACCTGCACCACAACGAAGGGGTGATCTACCGCGTCAAGCCGCGCTACAACGCGGAGGTGAACCAGTGGTGGATCACCGACGACACGCGCTACAGCTACAAGCCGGTGCACGACCTCAAGCGCCTGCGCGGCGCCCGCAAGGTGCAGTACGGCAGCCAGGTGGAGACCGAGTACACCAACGCCGTCGCGCTGGCCGACGAGGGGCTGCGCCGCGTGGCCGGCGAGTCGGGGCCCGGCAGCCTCTTCGCGCTGCTCAGCCCGATGATGGCCAACGAGGAAGCCTACCTGCTCGGCACGTACCTCCGCTCGATCGACCCCCAGGCGGTGCTGGTGCTCGGCCCGGTCCCGCGCACGGAGCAGAACGAGGAGTTCAAGCACTACCTTACCGGCAAGACCACCTTCACGATCCAGGCGGAAAAGGTCCCCAACGCCGCCGGCATCCGCCGGGTGATGCAGCTCCTGGGCGGCCCGCAGAGCGACTTCCCGGGGCTGGCGGCGGCGGCGGGCACCACCTACAAGAACCTCAAGGGCGGCTGGATCGTCGGCGGCTACCTTTCAGCGTGGCTCCCCGCCGACGCCAAGCAAATTCCCGCGCCGGTCACCAAGGGGTTCCGCGTCGTCCAGGACCTGTTCCCGTCCTCCCTTGCCGACCGCGCCGACGTGCTGCTGCCGTCGGCGGCGTGGGCGGAGAAGGACGGCACGTGGGAGAACCACGCCGGCAAGATCCAACCCTTCGCCGCCGCCGTCGCCCCCCCTGACGGCACGCGCCGCGAGGGCGACGTCTACTACGCCCTGCTCCGCCGCGCCGGCTTCTACGCCGCCGAAGATGTCCGCCAGGAAATGGGCGAGCCGTTCAATAGCGTGAAGCAGCCGGAAACGCCGGACAACGTGCCGATGCCGGAGTTCGTCGAGCTGTAGCGAGGCCGAGATGATTCGTGCAACGTTCCGCCTGATGCAGAACAACCGAGAGCGTCATGATTGAGCTGTTCCATCGCATCCCCGCCTGGCTGCTCATTGCGGTCATCGCGCACTTCACGATCCTGGGGACCGTCGCGTACCTGATCTTCCTGGAGCGGAAGGTCGCCGCGTGGGCGCAGGACCGGATCGGGCCGAACCGCGTCGGGCCTTGGGGGTTGCTCCAGTCGCTGGCGGACGGGGCGAAGATGCTCCTCAAGGAGGACTACCGCCCGGCCAACACCGACCCGTGGCTGTTCACGCTGGCGCCGGGGATCATGATCTTCGTGATGATCGTGAGCATCGCGGTGCTGCCGTGGGGCGGGGTGAAGCAGTCGACGCGCACGTTCGAGGTCAAGGGGGCGGTCGAGAACCCCGTCGCCGTCGCGCAGGAACACATCCCCTACGGCGCGACGATCCTCGGCACCCCGCAGGTGAGGACGGCCGGAGAGGACGACGCCGCCCGCACCACCATCACCGCCACCTACCGCTACCCCTTCCAGATCGCCGACCTGAACATCGGCGTGCTGTTCATCCTGGCGATCCTCTCCATCGCGGTTTACGGCGTGGTGATCGGCGGGTGGGCGAGCAACAACAAGTACTCGTTCCTCGGCGGCCTGCGCGCCACCGCCAACATGATCAGTTATGAAGTCCCGCTCGGCCTGAGCATCCTGACCATCGTGCTGATGTACGGCACGCTGAGCCTCAACGAGATCGTCGACCGCCAGGCGCACTACTGGCTGGGGATCATCCCCGCGTGGAACGTCTTCACCCAGCCGCTGGCGTTCTTCATGCTGCTGGTCTGCATCCACGCCGAGGCCAACCGCGCCCCCTTCGACACCGCCGAGGCGGAGCAGGAGCTCGTCGGCGGCTACCACACCGAGTACAGCGCGATGCGCTTCGGCATGTTCTTCCTTGCCGAGTACGCCGGGATGATCACCACGTCCGCCGTGCTGGTCGCGCTCTTCTTCGGCGGGTGGCACCTGCCGGGGCTCGGGGGCGGGGTGGACCCGAACAACCCGTCGGTCACCACCAGCCTGGTCGTCTGCGTGCTGCGGGCGATGGTGATGTTCGGCAAGACGCTGCTGGTCATCTTCGTCTTCATGTGGGTCCGCTGGAGCCTGCCGCGCTTCCGGTTCGACCAGATCATGAACCTCGCCTGGCGGGCGCTGATCCCGATCTCGCTGCTGATCCTGCTGGCCACTGCGTTCACCATCTATGCCTTCGGGCCGCACGACCAGCACTTCAGGGAGACGGGCCTGATCTCGACGAAGATGGCGATCATCCTGTTCCTGGTGAACGTGCTGACGCTGGCGGTCATCATGGGCGGAAGCCTGCTGCTGCCGGCGGCGCCGGACACCAACCGCCGCATCCGCGTGGCGGGAAGCCGGTACCTTCATACGCCGATGGCGCCGCGGATCACGGGGGGACCGGCCGGGGGTGCCGCGGCGGCGGCTACGGGGGCGAACGCGTAATCTCTCGCGCAGGATCGCAACATGAGCAACGCGAACGTCGCCCGACCCGCCGCCGCTGCTGCTGCCAACCCCGCGGGGCGGTGGATCACGGTGAACGACAAGGTCCGCCGCCGCACGGTGCTGGCCGGGGACAAGATGATGCAGATGTTCGTCGAGTTCTACGCCGGCGGGCACACGCCGGAGCACGCCCACGTGCACGACCAGGTCGTCCACGTCCTTCGCGGGCGGATGCGCTTCACCCTCGCCGGCTCGCCGCACGAGGTCGCGCAGGGCCAGTCGATCTATTTCCCCAGCAACGTCCCCCATGCCGCCGACGCGATCGAGGACTCGCTCCTGCTCGACACGTTCACGCCGGTGCGGACGGATTTGTTGCAACAGGATGCGGGGGAGGAAGTGGCTAGTGGTCAGTGATCAGTGGCTCATCAATGCAAGGAGCAGAACCAACTAGCGACGGACGACCACCGGCACCTGACCACCGGCAACTGACCACTGACCACTGACCACTAATTCACCATGAAAGACTCCGACGTCATCACGCTCCAGGAACCCAAGCTCTCCCTCGGCGACCAGTTTTACCTGCCGCAGGTGATGAACGGGCTGGGGACGACGCTGAAGCACATGTTCAAGGTCTTCGGCGGCGGCGAGGTCACGCTCCAGTACCCCGAGGAGCGGCGCGAGAACCTGCCGGTCGACAAGGGCGGCATGCTGCTGCGAACCTACCGCGGCGTGCACCGGCTGAACAAGGACGAGGAGGGGCGCGTCAAGTGCGTCGCCTGCTTCATGTGCTCCACCGCCTGCCCGGCGCGCTGCATCCACATCGAGGCGGACGAATCGCCGTGGATGGACCGCGAGAAGTACCCGGCCAAGTTCGACATCGACGAGCTGCGCTGCATCTACTGCGGCATGTGCGAGGAGGCCTGCCCCGTCGACGCGATCGAGCTGACCAGCGTCTACGACATCGTCGGGCTGACGCGGCAGGAAATGATCTTCGACAAGGAAAAGCTGCTCCGCATCTTCGACCAGACGGTGAAGAACGAGCCGATGTGAACCGCCGTCTACCCGGGCGGCCCGTCGCAGCGTGCCCTGCGTCACGGCGAACCGGGCGAGGCAAGCCTCGCCCCGCGCACCGCGCGCGTCGCGTCGATCACGCGGCGCGGGCGCTGCGGTACAGGACCTTCTGCGGGCGCGGCGTCCACGGTCCCGGCTCGGCCTGGGGCGCCGTTGCGGGTGACGGCGTGACGGCCCGCCGGTCGCGCTTCCACGATCCGGGCGGCTCGGGGTGGCGCCACTCCTGCCACAACCGCCCCACCTTCCCCCCCGCGTACGCCAGCGGCCCCTCGAGCGTGCCGCGGATGGCCGGCAAGACCAGCGTGAACGGGTACTTCGTCCGCCCGGTCATCCCCAGCAACAGGTCGCGCGCAAAGCCGATCGGCAGACCGCACGCGAGGTGGAGCAACGAGCGGTAATCGGCGCGCAGCAGCGCGCACCGCGCGTGGTAGGCGGCCATGCCGGCGGCGTCGTCGCGCACCTGCTTTCGCAGCGCCTTCGGCGATGCGCACAGCGACTGCTGGACGACCGCGCTGGGGACGTAGTGGACATGGTGTCGCGCGCGGAGCAGCCGGTAGAGGAGATCGTGATCCTGCCCGCGCCCGCCAACGCTGTGCGGGCCAGGACCAAGGTCGATGTCGAACCCGCCGATCTTCAGCGCGGCGGCCACGTGCACGAGCAGGCCCGCGCCCGGCGCCGCGCCCCACGCCGACGCCACCGCGGCGCGGCTGCGCCGGGCGCGGAGCGTCCGCCGGTCGAACACTGCCGGCTCATACGTTCGCCCGGCGGCGCGGCGCATGGCGTCGGCGACCTCCGCCGCGCTATCCAACCGCGCCGGCAGGACCAGCCCCGAAGCGGCGCGGCAGCGCGGATCGCGCGTCGCCGTCGCCAGCTCGCGCAGCCAGGCCTTCTCCGGGCGGCAATCGTCTTCGGTGAAGGCGACCCACTCGTGCGTCGCGTTGGCCAGCGCGGCGTTGCGCGCGCGGCTCAACCCGCCGACGCCGCAGCGCACGTAACGCGCGCCACAGCGATCGGCGATGTCGCGCGTCGGCACCGGGTCGCGGCTGTGATCGACGACCAGGACCTCGAACGACGGGTAATCGAGCTCGCGCAGGCGGATCAGGCACGCTTCCAGCACGTCCTCACGGTCGCGCGTGCAGACGGCAACCGTGATCGGCGGCAGCGGCGCGCGCTGCGGGCGGTCGCCGTCCGATGCCCAATCCCGCACCGGCGCCGGCAGCCCCGTGGGCAGCAGGACGCTCTCCTCCACGAAACGCCGCGCCTCGCCCGGCGACCCGCCGGCCAGGGCGAACCGGCCCCACGCGCCGGTGACGAGCCACTGGAGCGCACCGGGCCCGGCGGCCATGCCCAGGCGAAGGCAGTGGGTGAGGATCGGCGTCGCCAGCGACCGCGCGATCCGCCGCCGCAGCCGGCGGTGCGAGAGCTCGCGCTGCCGCCGCACCGGTCGTGCCGTCACCTCGCCGACCGGCGCGTTGCCGATGCGCACCAGCACGCGGACGGCGTGGTAGCCGTCGCGCAGCGCGAGCCGCGGCCAGGGGTGGAGCAGGTCGAGTTGTTCGAGCTGGATCTTCATGCCGCCCTCATCGCGCCGCTTGCCGGCGAAGCCTGCTGCCCCTGGTCCGCCGGTTGCGCGGCCGCCGCTGCCTTGGCCGCGGCGATGGCGCGGAGCATCTCCAACGGCGCCAGCGCCGCCGGCCGGATGACGCCCTTCTGCTTGAACTTCACCGCCTCGCTGCGCACGCGCCGCTGCGACGTGCGGTACGCCCGCAGCCCGAACAACCCGCCGGCCACTTCCAGCACGATGAGGTGGACCGGGAAGTAGTCGTGCCGCGCCAGCGCGAGCTTGAGGTTCGCTTTGAGTCGCCGCCAGCCGCGCGCGGCGAAGCGTCGCGCCAGCATCGGGACGGCTAGGTTGCCCAGCTCCAGGTCGTGCGCGTACTTGCCGCACAGCGCACTGAAGGCCCAGCCGTCGTCGAACGCCCGGCCGCGAAGTTGCCGCATCGTTCGCACCGGCGAGCGGAAGCAGATCGCCCGCGGCTCGTGGACGACCGTTCCGCCGTCGCGCAGGACGCGGGCCATCACGTCCAGGTCCGCCCCGCCGCGAGCGACCGAGCCGACGCCCAGCGCCGGATCGAACCCGCCGATGCTCTCCAGCGTTTGCCGGCGGACGGCGAGGTTCATCCCGCCGACGCCGCACGGTCCGGCGAGCAGCGACCAAGCGCTGGCGGCTGGCCCGGGGGAGTAGACCCGACGGTGCAGCACGCCCCGCCGCGCGATCGCGTCGCGCTCCAGCCGCTCCTGCGCCGCCGTCTCCAGCTCGCGCGCAAACGTGACGCCGGCGACGGCGTTGACCCGCGGGTCACGGAAGTTCTCCGCCAGCGCGGCCAGCCAATCGGGGTCTATCGTCGCGTCGTCATCCGCGTAGGCGACGATCTCTTTGCGGGCGACCTGCCAGCCGGTGTTGCGCGCGTAGTTCAGCCCCCGCCGCGGCTCGGCGACGCACTTCACGTTCGGGAACGCCGCGCACGCCAGTCGCGCGGCGTCGGCGTGCGGCGCGGTGTCGACGACGATGATCTCGTAGTTCGGGTAGCGCAGCGCCGCCAGGCTGCCGAGCAGTCGCGACAGGGCGGGGCCGTCGCGGCGGGCGCAGACGACAACCGAAAACGACGGCTCGTGCGGCGGCGAAGCGTCGGCCGGCTGGGCCGCTCGCTCGCGGGCGTCGTCCAGCGCGTGACGGGGGATGGCGTCGGCGATCAGCCCCGCCAGCAGTTCCGGCGCGATCGCGCGCCCGAAGCGCTTGGCCGCGCACTCCACCCACCCCAGCGGCTGGCGACCAAGCTTTACCAGGAGCCACAGCCGGTCGTAACGCACGGCGGCCGCCGCGGAGGCGTCACCGTCGTCGGCGCGATCCGTGCGCAGCTCCGGCAGCGGTTGCGCGAGGTCGATCTGAACAATCCTGGCGGCCATGCCCGTCCTTCCCGTCCCGCGCCACCTGCGGCCCCGCCACCCGGCGCTGCGGGCGCGAGCCCGCCTCGCCGGCGCAAGCACGCCGGTCGCTGTCGCATTCATCGGCGCAGCCGTCACGGATGTTTATGTTGATTCGCCCGGCACCGTCGTCGGTTCAGAGTGGCCGCTGGGGCCGGCGACGTTACGTCAGATAATCAGGGCGGTGGAGCAATTGGGAGGCACCCTGGCGCCTGACGACGCGCGCGCCGACGCCGGGGACGCGGGGGGGAGAGGGTTGGGGGAGCTGCGGAACGGCGCGGATCGGCCGGGGCGGGTGACTCCTGGCGCTGCGGATGTTCATGGATTGGCCAGGATCAGCTCCAGCAGCTTCTGGTGCGCCAGCGGCGTTGACGCCAGGAACGGCACCTTCGCCCCGCTGTAATTTCGCAGGTCGAACGGGAAGATCGTCCCGCCGCGCAGGTCCGTCATCGTCCCGCCGGCCTCCAGCACCAGGGCGGCGGCGGCGGTGACGTCCCAGAGCTTGCCGTTGACCGTCACCGCCCCATGCGCCACGCCTGCGGCGACGTAGGTGGCCTCCAGCGCGGCCGATCCCAGGATGCGCAGTTTCCACGTCTGCTGCGCGAGGTACTCGCACGCCCACTTGGGGCAGCGGCCCTGGTTGAGCAGGTTGCTGGTGAACATGATCATCGACGCGTCGCTCAGTGGCTCGGGCGACACGTGGCTGCGCTTGTTGCCCACCCACGCCCCCTGGCCGCGCGCGGCGGCATACATCAGGTCGCGCGTCACGTCGTAAACGACGCCCAGCACCGGCTCGCCGGCGTCGAGCAGCCCGATGCAGACGCAGAAGTTCCCCAAGCCGGCGATGAAGTTGTTGGTGCCGTCGATCGGATCGATCACCCAGTTTCGGCCGCTCGGGTCGGGCACGTCGAAGGTGATCGACTGCCCCGTCTCGCTCTCCTCGCCGATGATTCCCTCGTCGTGGTACCGCGCCCGCAGCCCGGCGACGATAAAGCGCTGGCTGGCGCGGTCCGCCTCGGTGACGGCCTCGTCGCTGGTGGCGGCGTGCGTCTTGGTCAGCCGCTCCACCTTGCCGTAGCGGTCGAGAATGATCTTCCCCGCGCCGCGCGCGAGCTCGGCGGCGTACTGCAAGTCGTGGGCGAGGCTCATGCCAGTGGCAATTAACCCATCGGCGCAAGGGTGTAAAGGTGAGGCTCCCCGCGCGCTGGCTTCACCGACAAGAGGACAACCCCTACCCCGGCCCTGGCGCGCGGGACTACGAGAGGGGGAAATGCTGCCACGCGTTGCCGAAGCGTTGCCTTCCCCACAGCAGCAGCGCGGCGACGGCGACGGGCGTGAGGATCGGGTCGCGCACCGCCGCCGCCACGTCCGCCTCCGCCGCCCGCACCGGGTGGACGGCGTGGTGCTCGGCCGGGTCCAGCGCCCGTTCGACCTGCTGGCGCGTGCGCGGCGTGCGGGCGCGGAAGATCAGCTCCGGCTGGCGCAGGCTCGCGTCCTCCACCAGCCCGGTGCAGGCGATCTCGTCCAGGTCTTGGGCCGTCAGCGACAGCTCCTCGCGCAGCTCACGGCGGACCTCGTCGAAGACGTTCAGGTCGTCCGCCGGCTCCAGCGCGCCGGCGAAGGGGTGGACGCGGTTGGGGTAATACGCGACGGAGTCGTTCCGCCGGCCGAGCAGCACCCAGCCGTCGCTGGTCTCCAGCGCGGTGCTGACGCCGACCGGGTTGGCCAGCACCTCCGCGCCGTGCGCGTCGGCCAGCGCGGCGTTGTGCAGGTTGGTGCCGAGAAACGGGCGATAGCTGGTGCGCGACAGGATGAGGTTGAGTTGCTCGCGCGAGGCGAACCAGCGCTCCAGCCGGCACATCGGCCCGTCGAAAAGCTTGTCGCCCAGGCGGGATCGCGCCTCGGCCCAGGCGCGGTCGATCGCCTGCTCGACCCGTGGCACGATCGCCCGCCCGCCGCCCGTCCAGGTCGTCCGCACCGCCCCTTCCGGCCAGCTCCCCAACGCGTGAAACGTCAGCATGGCCGCATCATAGGACGCGGCGGCGCGGCGGCGTTAGGCGTTGGGGGGTTGAGCGTTGGACGTTGGAGGCTTCGGAGCACGCGTCGGTCACGGCTTGGTTGAACCGGCCGCGTCGGCGTCGGGTCGAACGACCACGCTGCTGGCCGGGAGGGTGATGGCGAAGGTGCTGCCCTTGCCGGCGTTGCTCTGCACGGAGATCGAGCCGTCCATCGCTTGGATCAGGCGCTTGGAGATCGACAGGCCCAGGCCGGAGCCCTTGCTGCGGCTCGGCTCACTTAACTGCCAGAATTCGTCGAAGATGCGTACCTGGTTCTCGGCGCTGATGCCGATGCCGGTATCGGTGACGGCGATCTCGACGCCGCCCGCCTCGCCCGCGCCGGCCCTCTGTCCGTCGCCCGCCCCTTCGCTGCCGTTACCGCCCGCAGCGGCGGCGGCGGCGGTGCCGCTGGCGGCGGTCAACCGCCGGGCGGTGACGCGGATCCCGCCGGTGTCGGTGAACTTGATGGCGTTGCCCAGCAGGTTGCCGATCACCCGCCCGAGCTTGATCCGATCGGCCCGGAGCCAGATCGCGTCGCCGCCGCGCCCGGGGTGCTCGATATCGAGGATCAAGTGCTTCGCCTGCGCCAGCGGCAGCACCTGGCGGCTCTCCTCCTCCAGCAGTTGCGCCAGCGGGAACTCGGTCTCGTGCAGCTCCAGCCGGTCGGTATCGAAGCGGGTCACGTCCAGCACGTTGCTGACCAGGTTGACCAGCGCGTTGGCGCTCTGCCGCAGCTCGTCGGCGAGCTGCGGGATCTCGGCGGCCATCGAGGGGCTGTCGGCGGTGCGCTTGAGCAGCTCGGCCAGCAGGGAGATCGCGTTGGCGGGGGTGCGGATGTCATGGCTGGCGGCGGCGAGGAAGCGCGTTTTGCGGACGTTGGCCTCCTCCGCCTCGCGACGCCGCGTCTCCAGCTCGCGCTGGAGCAGCTTGAGCTGCGTGATGTCGGCAAAGGAGCTGACGGCGCCGATGACCTTCGCGTCGGCGTCGTAGATCGGCGACGCGCTGCTCAGCACCGTCAGCCGCCGCCCCGTCGGCAGCGCCACCTCCACCTCCTGCGGGTAGACGCGCTCGCCGCGGGCGGCGCGGGCGACCGGGTAGCGGTCGCGCGGGAGCTGCTTGCCATCCTGGAACAGCACCCAGGCGGTGCGCGCGAACTCCTCGGCGATGTTGGTGTCCGGCGGCGCGCCGATCAGCCCCGCGCCGGCGGCGTTGAAACGGATGTCGGTCAGGTCGGCGTTGGAGATCGTCAGCCCGACCGGGATGTTCTCCAGGATCGTCGTCAGCCGCCGGCGGTTCCGCTCCACCTCGTCGAACAGCAGCGCGTTCTCCAGGCTGATCGCGGTCTGGGCGGCGAGCGATTCCAGCAGCGCGATCTGCTCGTCGCTCCAGTGGCGGCGCTCGCGGCTGTAGATCTCGACGGTGCCGATCGACTTGGCGCGGACCACCAGCGGCGTGGCCAGCACCGAGACCATCGCCTCCCCGACCGCCGGCTGCGGCACCTTGATGTCCGGGCGGAGCGAGAGGTCCTCGAGGTACCCGGTGCGCCCCTGCTCGATCACCAGCGACGAGAACGACTGCTGGTGCGGGATCACCTCGTTGACGATGCCGTCGGGGCCGAAACCGTAGTGGCACCGCACCTTCACCCCCTGCTTCGGGACGTTGAGCAGGATGGCGGTGGTGACGTTGGGCCCGTTGACCATCTGCCCCAGGGTCTCGCAAATGCGCCCGAGGGTCTCGTCGTGGCTCAGGCCGACGTGCAGGGAGCGCGAGAGGTCCAGCAGGGTCTCGAGCATGCGCTCGCGCTGGGCGAGTTCCTCGTTGGCGACGCGCAGCTCCTCGCTCTGGCGCTCGAGCTCCTCGGTCTGGCTCTGGAGCTCCTCGTTCTGCCGCTGGATCTCCTCCTCGCGCGCCGCCAGGTCCTGGTTGTGCAGCGCGATCTCGCGCGCCGCCTGCTGCGCCCGCACGTCGGCACCGATCCAGACGTGCAGGATGCTGGCGACGAGCAGCATCGCCAGCATCGCGAAGGTGCGGTTGATCAGCAGCACGCGGAAGGAGGCCGGGTCAACGTCAGCGTAATAGCTCGCCTCGGCCCAGAAGACGCCCACGGTCGCGACCAGCAGCACGGCCGCCAGCGCCCACAGCAGCCGTCGGGAGCGCGCCGCGGCGGCGAGGATGAGCGGGACGCCCTTGAAAATGGCGAAGTTGATCGCCAGCCCGGTGGTGACGTCAGCCGTGATCAGCAGCGCCGCCGCGACGATGGCGATGGCGGCGGCGACGCGCGGGGAGAGGCGCTCGATGATGGCTTGCTGGCTCACCACGCGGTTATCCCCTGTCCCGCCGGTAAACGCACGGTGCGACGAGCGACAGGCGCGTCGCTCCGACCGGCCGCTCCGCCTTGCCCAGCACCAAGAACGCGCCGGGCCGCAGCGCCTGCTCAAGTCGTTCCCACAGCCGCCCGGCGACTTCCGGGCGGAGGTACATCGCCATGTTGCGGCAGAGGATCAGGTCCCAGGCGCCCGGCTCGTGCAGGCGGGTGAGGTCGGCGGTGCGCCATTGCACGGCGTCGCGCAGCCGCGGCAGGACGCGGTAGCCGCCGGCGCCGATCGGCTCGAAGTAGCGCTCGCGCCAGACCTGCGGGACGTCGCGGAGCTGCGCGCCCACATAGCGCCCCTGCCGGGCGTGGGAAATCGCGTGGGCGCGGCAGTCGGTGCCGAGCAGCGTCGCGCCGTCGTCGAGCAGGTTCATCTCCGCCAGCAGGATCGCCACCGAGTACAGCTCCTCGCCGTCGGAGCACCCGGCGCTCCAGATCCGCCGCGCCCTCGGGGGGCGCGGCAGCGCGGCGAGCGCGGTGTAGGTGAGGTGGTCGAAGACGCCCGCGTCGCGGAAGAACGACGTCACGCCGATCACCAGCGCCCCGACGGCGACCTGCACCTTCGCGCGATCGCGCTGGAGCAGCAGCCTGGCCTCGGCGGGCGAGCCGACGCGCAGCGCGCGCAGGCAAGCGCCGAGCCGGCGGCGGATGGTTTCCGTGCGGTAGGCGCGGCCGTCGATGCCCGCCTGCTCGAAGAGCCACATCACGAACGCCTGCTCGTCTTCACTCAGCGGCCGCGCCGCCGCGTGAGGCCGGAACCGCGAGCGCGACGCGGCCAAAGACGGCGGAGCCGGCGGCGGCGCGAATCTGCCGCCGGGCAGGCGAGCGCCGTCGCCCGGAGCGTCGGCAGCGCGGACGTTGTCGGCGCGGGTGTTATCGACGGCAGCGCGGGTGTCATCCGCGGAAGCGTCGGCAGCGGGGCCGTCAACCGCGCCGGCATCCTCGGCGCGACCGGTCACGCTGGCACTTTCCGCCCGGCGCGGCGCAAAGTTGACCACGCGGCGTCCGAAGGCGCCGGGATCGAACACGACGTGTCTGAACCGCGCCCCGCGCGGGGCCGGAAGTGGTGCCGCCAACGTGTCCCTCGCCGCCCGAGTGCCCGTATGCCCGATGGCCGGTCTTGTTGCCCGTTGCCCAATGCCCAGTGCCCGATGCCCAGTGCCGCCCGCCCCGCCGCCGCAACGCGGGGAGCAAACCGCACCCTCCTCCACCGGCCGGGGATTGTAATCGCCCGGCGGCAAATCCGTATCGCGCAAGTGGGAAAAGCCGATCGACCGGGTCAGGTTTTCCGCCGTCGGCACGCCGGAGCGAGGTTTAGCTAAACATCGAAGTACTTCGCCTGGGGGTGGTGGGCCACGATGGCGTCGGTGCTCTGCTCGGGCACCAGCATGTAGTTTTCGCTCAGCGCCACGCCGATTTCCTCCGGCTTCAGCAGCCGGGCGATCAGGGCGCGGTCCTCGAGGTTCGGGCAGGCGGGATAGCCGAAGCTGTACCGGCTGCCGCGGTAGCCCTGCTGGAACATCTTGTCGATGCTCGATGCGTCCTCGGACCCGAAGCCCAGCTCCTGCCGCATCCGCTTGTGCCAGAGCTCCGCCAGCGCCTCGGCCGACTCGACGCCGAAGCCGTGCAGGTAGAGGTAGTCCTGGTAGCGGTTTTCCGCCCGCAGCGTCTCGGCGACCTCGGTGGCGCGATCGCCGACGGTGACGAGCTGGATGCCCAGCACGTCGTACTGCCCGGACTCAACGGATCGGAAGAAGTCGGAGATGCACAGCCGCCGCCGCCCGTCCTGGCGCGGGAAGGTGAAGCGAAGGTGCTCCTTCGGCGGGCCGTTGGGCGCGATCGCCCGCTCGCCCTCGGCGGCCAGCGGCTCGAAGTTCTCGGTGTGGTAGACGATCAGGTCGTCCCCCTGCGACTGCACGGGGAAGTAGCCGTAGACGACCTTCGGCTCCAGCAGCCCCTCGTCCATCGCCCGCTTCTGGAGCGCCTGGAAGACCGGCTCGGCGGTCTCGCGCGTGAGCTTCTCGAACTCCGCCGGCGACAGCTTCCCCTGCTTGAAGCCCCACTGCCCGCGGAACAGCGCGTTGGTGTTGATGTAGGGGAACAGGTGCCGCGGCGAGATGTCGGTCACCACCCGCCGGCCCCAGAACGGCGGGCGCGGGACCGGGTTGTCCTTCGCCACCGGCTGCACGTTGGCGGCGTCCAGCGACTGCGGCTTGACGGCGGCGGCGCGCTGCCGCTTGCGCTTCTCGGCGCGGTCGCGCTGCTCCGCCACCACCGCCTGCGCCTTCCCGCCGGCGATGGCATCCATCATGTGCAGCCCGTCGAAGGCGTCGCGGCAGTAGAGCAGCGGCCCGCCGTAGAGCGTTGCCAGGTCGTCCTCGGCGTAGTCGCGCGTCAGCGCCGCCCCGCCGAGCAGGACCGGAAGGTTAACGCCCTTGGCGTTGAGCTCCTCGAGGTTCTCCTTCATCACCGCGACCGACTTCACCAGCAGGCCGCTCATCCCGATCGCGTGCGCCTTGTGCTGCTCGCACGCGCACAGGATGTCGTGGATCGGCTGCTTGATCCCAAGGTTGACCACGGTGTAGCCGTTGTTGGTCAGGATGATGTCGACCAAGTTCTTGCCGATGTCGTGGACGTCGCCCTTCACGGTGGCCAGCACGATCCGGCCCTTGGATTGTCCCTCGACCTTCTCCATGTGCGGCTCGAGGTGGGCGACCGCCTGCTTCATCGTCTCGGCCGACTGGAGCACGAACGGGAGCTGCATCTGCCCGGAGCCGAACAGTTCGCCGACGACCTTCATCCCTTCCAGCAGGACGTTGTTGATGATCTCCAGCGGCGGCATCTGCTTCAGCGCGTCGTCGAGGTGCTGGGTGAGGTTGCGCTTCTCGCCGTCGACGATGTGCTTCTTGAGCTTCTCCTCGATCGACAGCGCGTCGTACTCGCTCCCGGCGGCGGCCGCGCCGGCCGCCGGTGCGCCCTGATCGGGGAACAAATTCACGAAGTGCGTGAGCGGGTCGAAGCCCTCGCGGCGGCGGTCATAGATCAGGTCCATCGCCGCGTCCCACTGTTCCTGCGGGATGCGGTTCTTCGGCAGGATCTTCGACGCGTGCACGATCGCGCTGGTCAGCCCCGCCTCGCGAAGCTCGTGCAAAAACGCGCTGTTGAGCACCACGCGCGCCGCCGGCTTCAGCCCGAAGCTGACGTTGGACAGGCCGACGACCGTGTGGCACTCGGGCAGCTCGCGGCTGATCCGGCGGGTGCCTTCGATGGTCTCCAGCGCGTTGCGGCGGTCCTCCTCGATGCCGGTGCTGATCGGCAGCACCAGCGGGTCGAACATCAGGTCCTGGTCGCGCAGCCCGTGCTTCTCCACCGCCAGGTCGCGGATGCGCTTGGCGATGGCGATCTTGCGCTCGGCGGTGCGGGCCATGGCGTTGATCTTGTCCTCGTCGATGGTGCCGGCGACCAGGGCCGCGCCGTACTTGCGGGCGAGCTGGCAGATCTGGCCGAGCTTTTCCTCGCCCTCCTCGAGGTTGGTCGAGTTCAGCACGCACCGCCCGCCCGCCAGCTTCAGCCCGGCCTCCATCACGGCGGGGTTGGTGCTGTCGAGCATGAGCGGGACGTTGATGGAGTTGACGTAGCGCTTGACCACCTCGTGCATGTCGCGCACACCGTCGCGGCCGACGAAGTCGACGCAGACGTCGAGCATGTGCGACCCGTCGCGCACCTCGTCGCGCGCCATCGAGACCAGCCCGTCCCAGTTCTCCTCCTGCAACAGCCGCTTGAACTGCCGCGAGCCGTTGGTGTTGGTGCGCTCGGCGACGATGAGGTACGAGAGGTCCTGCCGGATGTCCTCGGCGCCGTAGAGCGACGAGACCTGTGGCCTGGCGACGACCGAGCGCCGCTTCGCGGAAACCCCGCGCCCCGCGCGCGGCGCGTCAGGACCCGTGGCCGCGGGCGCTGGCGCCGCTTGAACTGCTCTGTTCGTCGCGGGGGCCAGATCGAGCGCCTCGCACAGCATCTTCAGGTGCTCGGGCATCGTCCCGCAGCACCCGCCGACGACGTTGGCGCCGAACTCGTTCACGAAGCGCATCATCCCGCGGGTGAAGTCGCCCGGGGTCATCGGGAAGCAGCTCTTGCCGTCGACCATGATCGGCAGCCCGGCGTTCGGCAGCGCGCTGACGAAGCGCGGCCAGTTGTCGGCGATGTACCGTGCGCTCTCCGCCAGCTCGAACGGGCCGAACGCGCAGTTCAGCCCCAGCACGTCCACTTCCGGGTAAGGCGCAAACGTGGCGACCAGCGCGCCGGCGTCGGAGCCGGTGAGCATCTGGTTGCCGTTGTCCTGGTCGAACGACGCCTGCACCATGATCGGCAGCCGCCGCCCCGCCTCGGCGAACGCGACGTTCGCCGCCGCGATCGCGCACTTGATCGCCAGCATGTCCTGCTGCGTCTCGATCAGCAGCACGTCCGCCCCGCCGGCCAGCAGCCCGCGGACCTGCTCGGCGTAGCTGTCGAGCATCGTCTCCCAGGTGGTCATGCCCAACGTGACGATCTTGGTGCCGGGCCCGATCGAGCCGACGACATAGCGCGGGCGGTCGGCAGTCTCGAACCGCTCGCACGCGCGGCGCGCGATCTCGGCGGCGACCTTGTTGTTCTCGAACACGCGCTCGGCCATGCCCGCCTCGGCCATGACGATCTTGTTGGCGCCGAAGGTGTTGGTCTCGACCGCGTCGCAGCCGACTTCCAGGAACGCCTCGTGGATCTCCTGGATCACGTCCGGGCGGCTGAAGTTGAGCACCTCGGAGATGTTCTCCTGCCCCAGCCAGTCGCGCTCGAGGTCGAGGGTGCGGGTCTGGAGGTTGGAGCCCATGGCGCCGTCGAGGACGACGACGCGCTGGCGGACGAGATCGAGGAACGGCTGTCGCACGGTCGGCACCTTCCCTGCGGCATGGCAGGCGGCAAAATTAGCGGAATGCCGCGAAAAAACGGGCGGCGGCATTCATCTGTTCATCCGGATAGATTGTTGAACATCCGCCGCCCCGCGTCAAGCGAAACCCGCGGCGTCGGCGGGTGGAAATCCGGGCGGAAATTCTAGCGTTACCCACGCCGGGCCGGCGCGTTCTTGTTCGGGGACGACCCGCCGCCCGCACGCGCGTCACCGGGACGCGCGCGCGGGCGGGAACGGAATCTCCGGGGAAGTCACCCCGCACAGGAGACGCGCGCGATGAAGTGCCCCAACTGCAACGAGGACCTCCGCCCCTACGACCGCCACGGCGTGGAGATCGATTTGTGCCCCAAGTGCCGCGGCGTCTGGCTGGACCGCGGGGAGCTGGACAAGATCATGGAGCGCGAGGCCCAGTTCGTGAACGCGCCCCCGCCCCCACCGCCCGGCCGCGACCCGCGCGGCTACGCCCCCGATCCCCGCGGCTACGCGAACGACCCGCGGCGGCACGATGACGATGACGACGATCACTACAAGCGGCACGGCGGGCACCGGCGCAAGTCATTCTGGGCAGAACTGTTCGACTAGCGTGGATGTGACGGCGGCGCGGGCGCGACGGGGCGACGGCAACGTTTGCTCCTTTACCTCCCGCGCTCGCCGCGCTATCCTGAACCACTGAACAACGTTGGGGAGTAGCCCCCCGCTGATGCGGGCGCCCCCGGTCGTCAGCACGGAGCCGTCGGCGCGGAGACCATCCCGCGCCGCCGGCGCCCGGCCGGGAGCGTGCAGTCCAAGCACGGGCGAGACCATCGCTGTCGGCACTGGCCGGCGCGCGGTGCGTCTCGCCTTCTCCTTTTTTGGGGCGCGACCCTCCGGAGCCGCTGCGGCCGATCGGGAGATCGACATGATCTGGATCTGGTCCGGCTTCATCCTCTTCGTGCTCGCCCTGCTCGCCCTGGACCTCGGGGTCTTCAACCGCAAGGCGCACGTGATCGGCGTCAGGGAAGCGCTCAAGTGGAGCGCCTTCTGGATCGCGCTGGGCGTGCTCTTCTCCGGCTTCGTCTACTTCGGCTACCAGCACCACTGGCTGGGGCTGGGCCTAAATGCCGACGGGACCGTCCGTGCCGATCCGATCGACGGGGTCCCCCTCCAGGGGCACAGCGCTACCGTCAAGTACCTCACCGGGTACGTGATCGAGAAGTCGCTCAGCGTCGACAACATCTTCGTCATCGCCCTGATCTTCGCCTACTTCGGCGTGCCGGCGATGTACCAGCACCGCGTGCTGTTCTGGGGCATCCTCGGGGCGCTGGTCATGCGCGGGGCAATGATCTGGCTCGGGTCGGAGCTGATCAACCGCTACCACTGGATCATCTGGGTCTTCGGCGGCTTCCTCATCATCACCGGCATCCGCATGCTCTTCATGAGCGGCGAGCACGGCGACCCGGCAAACAACCCGGTCCTGAAGCTCACCCGCCAGTTCTTTCCCGTCACCGACCAGTACCACGGCCAGCACTTCGTGGTGCGCGCCGGCTCCAACTGGTCGCACGAGGCGGCCACGCCCGGCGAGCAGGTGAAGCGCGACGACGCCGTCGAGCGCGCCAAGCCCGGCACGCTGATGCTCACGCCGCTCATGCTCGCGCTGATCCTGGTCGAAACCACCGACCTGATCTTCGCCGTCGATTCCATCCCCGCCATCTTCGCCATCACCGGCGACCCGTTCCTGGTCTACACCAGCAACGTCTTCGCCATCCTCGGCCTGCGCAGCCTCTACTTCGCGCTGGCGGGGATGATAGACCAGTTCCGCTACCTCAAGGCCGCGCTGGCGATCGTGCTGACGGTGGTGGGCGTGAAGATGCTGACGGCGAAGTGGCTCAAGGAGATGTTCGGCGCGAACTTCAACTTCTACCTGCTCGGCTTGATCTTCCTGATCCTGGCCACCGGCGTGGTGGCGTCGCTGCTGGCGAACCGGCGCGACGCCCGCCGCGGCGGCGGCGGCGAGGGGCCGCACGACCCGAACGACCCGCATCACAAGCGGGCGGGCGACCCCGTCCGCCCCGTGGACCCTGCCGCCACGATCGGCGCTTCGTCGGCGGATCCGCGCACCATCGAAGCGTCCGATCGCGACGCGGCGGCCAACGCGCCCAAGCCGCGCCAAATCGTGTAGGCGAGGTACCCGCTGGCCAGCAGCGCGCCGTCGGCGCGCGCGTGATGTGCCGCTTCCCCGTGAGCGACAGCGGGAAGAGCGCGCAGGCCAGCCCCGCCATCACGATCAGGTCCAGGTGCCCGCCCGGCGCCCCTGCCAGCAGCAACAGCAGCCCCTCGACCGACAGGACGATCGAGAACGTCATCAGTTTCCTCCACGCGGCGTGCGTGGCGGCGATGGTACGGATCGCCCATGCGCGACGCGCCTATAGCCGGGCCGCCGTTTTCGATCGGTCACGCGGCCGCAACCATTTGCGCGGTTTCCCGGAATCATTCAGCGCGCCAGATGCGTGGTCGGTTGACCAGCGCGGGCGGCGACAGCGGTGGCGGCGCGGCGGTGGCGCCGCGGCACCGGTCAGGAATGCGCCGCGGCGGCCGGCAGCGGGGTCCTGTTGGCGGCGGGCAGCGGCGTCATGTCGGTGGAGACCGATTCCCGCACCCGCTCCACCATCGTGGCGAACTCCGGCTGCCGCGAGTCGCTGGCGTCGATGATGATCCGGTTGTT